>JANMXG010000384.1:0-19076 GCA_031394235.1 Betaproteobacteria bacterium | reverse complement strand
TGCCCGACTCCAGGCTTTGCCGCACGCTGGCCAGGGTGGACTTCATCTTCGGGTTGACCGCAGATTCTTGCAGCCCGGCCAGCGCCCGCAGGATCGGCACCCCCGCCCGCAGCAAGGTGTGCAGCTGGCGTGAGAACAGCATCAAGTCAGCCGGCAGCACCTTGGGCTGGAACAGCTTGGGCAGCACCAGGTCACCGGGCTTGGGGCCATCGGGTTTGAGGCTGGCGGCACTGCCAGCGCTGATCTGCAGCGGCGTGACGCCGCGTGACATCAGCAGCGCAGCCACCGCGCCAGGGTCAGCGCCGTCAAGCTCGCCGCTGACGGCGCCGGTGGCCGCTCGGCCGGTGTAGGCAAATCGGGGCATCGTGGCGCGGCCTACTCGTCGAGCTGCGAGCCGACCCGCATCGCTTCTTCGATGCTGGTGCGGCCGGCGGCGGCCAGGCGCAGTGCGTCGCGGCGCAGCGTGTGGCCGGCCATCTGGCGCCGGCCGGCCAGGGTGAAGCGGGTCGGGTCGTTGTCGTTCATCGCCTCGACCAGCTCCTGGGTCATCTCGATGAACTCGTAGACGCCCGTCCGGCCGGTGTAGCCGGTCTGGTTGCACTCGCCGCAGCCACGCGGCGTGCGCCAGCGGGCCGGTGGCGCGTCCGGCTCGGCGGCGCCGTCGGCAGCCAAATCGCTGCGGTCGAGTTCAAACCCGCCGCCGCCCAGCGCCAGCCGCAAGAATTCATGCTCATGCGCATCGGGCGTGTGCGGTTCCGCGCAGTGGTTGCACAGGGTGCGAACCAGGCGCTGCGCCAGCACCAGGTGCAAGGACAGCGCCACCATGTAGCGCGGCACGCCCATGTCGATCAAGCGAAGCGGGGTGGACAGCGCATCGTTGGTGTGCAGCGTACTCAGCACCAAGTGGCCGGTCAGCGCGGCGCGCAGGCCGATCTCGGCGGTGGTCTGGTCGCGCATCTCGCCGATCAGGATCACGTCCGGGTCTTGGCGCAGCGCGGCCCGCAGCACCCGGGCAAAGCTCAGATCGATCTTTTCCATCACCTGCACCTGGTTCAGGCCGGGCAGGCGGTACTCGATCGGGTCTTCAACTGTGATGATCTTGCGTTCGGTGTCGTTCAGCGCGTTGAGCGCGGCATACAGCGTGGTGGTCTTGCCGCTGCCGGTGGGGCCAGTGACCACCACCATGCCGCTGGGCCGCTTGAGCGTGCGGGCCAGCGCCTGCGACACCGCGTCGGGCAGGCCCAGGTTGTCCAGCGACAGCAGGCCCGCGCTCTGGTTGAGCAGCCGCATCACCACCGACTCGCCGTGCTGGGTGGGCAGGGTGGAGATGCGCACGTCCACCGCGCTGGTCTTCAACTTGACGTGAAAGCGGCCGTCCTGCGGCAGGCGTTTTTCACTGATGTCGAGGCCGCTCATCAATTTGAGGCGCAGCGCCACCGCGCCGGCGATCTTGGCGTCGGCCTCGGTCTGCACATGCAGCACACCGTCGATGCGAAAGCGGATCCGCAGGTTGCGCTCTTGCGGCTCGATGTGGATGTCCGACGCCCGGGTGCGCAGCGCCTGCTCGAACATCATCGACAGCAGCCGCACCACCGGGGCGTCTTCGGTCGTGACATTGCCCAGGCCCAGCAGGTCGCCGATCTCGTCCTGGACGGTGGTGATGTCGTTGGTCAGCTCGCGCGCCAGGCCGGCAATCTCGTCGCCGCCCCGGTAGACCCGGTCGAGTGCGGCCAGCAGCTGGCTCTCGGCCACCACCGCCAGGTCGATTTCGCGGCGGGTCAGTCGGGCCAGCTCGTCGTAGGCGTTGATGTCGGTCGGGTCGGCCATGGCCACCCGCAGCGGTCCGCCGGGGCCGGCGTTGTCCTCGATCGGCAGCGCCCGCAGGCGGCGGGCGTGGGTCTCGGGCAGCAGCGCGGCCACCTCGCGCCGCAGGTTGCGGGTGGACAGGTCGATGAACGGCGCCCGCAACTGGCGCGCCACCGCCTTGGCGATCTGCACCTCGGTCACCCACTGCCGGTCGATGAAGATGCGGCCAAGCTTGCGGCCGCTCTTTTTATGCTCGACCAGTGCCTCGTCGAGCGGGGCAGCAGTGAGCAGCGATTCCTGGATCAGCAGGTCGCCGAGTCGGATGCGTTCGGGGCGGGCCATGGGCGGGGCTGCGAGGGGCTGGGGTCAGCGAGCGCGGGTCAGCGGGCTGGCGCGGGCGGCGTGGCGGTCGGGCCGCCAAAGCTCGGCGCATCGGGCCAGATGCCGTCCTCATGGATCACGGTGGGCTTGAGCATGATCACCAGCTCGCGCTTGCTGGTGATGGTGTTGGTCTGGCGGAACAGCCCGCCCACCACCGGCGCTTCACTCAGCACCGGCAGGCCGGTGCGCTCGTCGCGGCTCTCTTGCTTCATCAGGCCGCCGATGGCCACGATCTGGCCGTCGCGCACCCGCACGATCGAATCGGTCTCGTTGACCGCGCTGGACGCCAGCGGCAACTTGAACTGCCCGAGCGAGCCCAGGTCGATGTTCTTGTTCTTTTCGGTCACGTTGCTGACGGTCGGGTGGATGTGCAGCATCACGTTGCCGGCGTCGTCGATCTGCGGCGTCACGTCCAGCGAGATGCCGGAGAAAAACGGCTGCAGCGTCAGCGTGGGGGTGGTTACCGAGTTGCTGCCGCTGCTGGTCACGCTGCTGGACACGCCGGTGACATACAGCTCGTCACTGCCGACTTTGAGCACCGCTTTCTGGTTGTTCAGCGTGGCGATGCGCGGGCTGGACAGCACCTGCACGTCACCCTGGGTCTGCAAGAAATTGAGCAGCGCGGCAAAGTTGGCGGCCTGGAAGGCCAGGCCGTAAAAGCCCCGGCCCAGCGAGCTGGCATTGAGATCAACGCCCGGCGTGATCACGTTGTTGTCGGCGCGCAGCGCGCCGGTGGGGCCCAGCGTGGCGCCAGGCGAGGCGCTGCCCAGCGTCAGCAGGCCGTTGCCCAGCTTGCCAAAGCCGGCCCAGTTGATGCCGGTCTGGGCGTCCTTGCTCAAGCTGACCTCGACGATCTTGGCCTCCAGCATGACCTGGCGCTCGATCGAAACCTGCACCGCCTTGAGGTACTGCTCGACCTGGCGCAATTCGGCCGGCGTGGCCTTGACCACCACCACGCCGGCGGCCGGGTTCAACACCACGTTGCGCCCGCCCAGCGTGCCCACCAGGGCCGACAGCGAGGCCTGCACCTCGCGCCAGAAGTCGGCGTCCGACGAGGTGCGCACATGGGCGTTGTCGTCGGCCCGGCTGTTCATCCCGCCGCCGTTGCTGCCATTGCTGCCGCTGCCTGTGCTGTTGCCGCTGCCGGTGCTGTTGCCGCTGCCCGCGCTGTTGCCGTTGCCGGCACTGCCGGTGGCGGTCATCGAGCTGGAGCTGACGCGGATGTCGCTGGCGCCCTGGCGCCGGCCTGGCAGGTAGTTGACGCGGAAGAGCCGGGTCTGCACCGTGTTGGGGTAGACAAAGACCCGGTTGCCGGTGATGCGGTACTCATAGCCGAACAGCTCGCGCAGCGTGTCCATCGCCTCGGGCAGGGTTGTGTCCTTGAGGGTGATCGACAGCGTGCCGCTGACCTCGGGCGAGACCAGCATGTTGTAGGGCGTGCCGCTGGCCAACTGCAGGTAGACCTGAGCGGCCGGTGCGTTGTTGATCGCCAGGTCGAAGCGCGGCTCGGCCGCGGTGGTGGCGGCTGGGCTACGGACGCTGACGGTGGCCACGCGCTGCGGGTTGGCTGCGGCCACCTGGGCATTGGCCAGTGCCGGGGCTTGCGCCTCGACGCTGTCCAGAGCCGCCACCGCCACCGGCACCGCCACCGCCACCGGCACCGCCACCGGCACCGGCACCGGCACCGGCACCGGCACGGCCACGGCCACGGCCACGGCTACCGATTTGGGGGCTAGGGCGGCCATTTGTTGCGGCGCCCGGTCGACGTTGCCCGTGCTGACCAAGCCGGTTTGCGGCCGCGGCAAGTCGTCCCGGTCCTGCACGGTTTCGCTGCTCGTCCGGCCGAGATCGGGGGCGTCGGTGTCGGCGCGCGCCGTCGGTGACAGCAGCAGCGGTGCGGCCATGGCCAGCGCCAGGCTGCGGCGCAGGCCGGTGGCCCGCAGCGTCTTGTTCATGGCTTGATCCTTCCGACCAGTGACATCGTGCCGCCGTTGGGCAGCTGAGCCGGCCCCGCGGGGTTGCGCTCGGTTTGGGCAAGCGGCGTGGCGTCCAGCGCCGGTGCCGCAACAAAACTGGGGGTGTGGTTGATGGTGATGCTGCCGGGCGCCTGTTTGGCGCTGCCACCCAGCAGCGACAACCGTTCCGTACCGCCATCGCCGCGCAGCACCAGCCCCTGGCTGTCGATGCTCAACACCGTGCGTGTGCCCACCGTGTCGCCGGTCGTGACCAGCCGGCCATCGACCAGGGCCACTGCCGGTCCGCGCAGCGGCATTTGCACCGATTGCAACAGGTGGGCGGGCAGCGCCACAGCGGCTGGGCTGGCCAGGCTGCGTGTGCCGGTGGCGGCCGTGGCGCTGGCCGGCAGCGCTGCGGCCACGCCGCGCAGCGGCACCGCAGCCAACAAGGCGGCAGGCGGGCGCGTCGGGTCGGCCAGCGCGGCGACAGCGGGCTTGCTCGTTGCGCCGGTGGTTGCGGGTGCGCCGGTGGTTGCGGGCGCGCCGGTTGGGCCGGCCAGCGCACTGGCGCCGCAGCCCAGCAGCAGCGCCGCCAGGTTGCGCCAGGCCAGCGCGCGGGTGTCGGGTGGTGTCGGGTGGCGCACGGTCAAATCTCCAACCAGTGCCGGTCACGGCTGATGGTGTAGACGCGCAGCGTCAGCACCGACTTGGGGTGTTGCTCGACCTTGAGGCTGATGCTGCCCCACAGCACACGCTGCGGCAGGGCCTCTACGGCGCGCAGGTACTGCAGGAGGTCGACAAAGCCGCCTTCGAGCACCAGTTCCACGCCGTGGCGGTAGAGCGACGGCGCTGCCGCGTCGGGCGCCGCGGCACTGGCCGCCGGCACGGCGCCAACGGCCTTGTCGGGCAGGGCCGGAACGCCGGGCGTGCCAGGGTTGAGCAGGTCCGCACGGCCGAGTGAACGCATCGCCCGCACCCGCACCTGGCCCTGGTGCGCCAGCAGTTGTTCGAGCAGGCCGACCATGCGGTCGGAGCCGACCAAGGTCTGCTCGTGGCGGCGAAGCGAACTGTCACCGTCCCGGACTCGCTGCCGCCAGGTGGCCAGGTCGGCTTGCTGCCGGCGGGCCTGCGTGTTGTCCAGGTTTTTCAGGGTCTGGGTGTCGGCCTGCAGGGTGAGCATCGCCGTGCGGGCGGTGGCTTGCTGGGTCCGCGCCTGCTTGAAGTCCGCAAGCGCCGGGGTCAGCCACAGCCGGTCGGCCAGCACCAGAGTCAGTGCCAGGACGGCGCCGATCATCAGCAGGCGCTCGCGCTCGGCGCGCTGGTCAAAGCGGCGCTGCAGCGTGCGCCAGCGAATGCCGGCCGTGGCCTGGCGCCAGCGGCTGACCCAGCCGGCCAATCCGGTGCTGTGGACCGTACCGGTCGGGGGTGTTCGGATGGTCGAGATCATGGCGTGCTGCCTGCGCCTGTCGCCGCTGTCCCTTGGCCCGATGGCGCGACGGACCGCAAGGCAAATTCGGTGTAGGACCCGCCGACGCCGTCCACCGCCTTCAGGCTGAGCTGGGCAAACGGCCGGCCCTTGAAGCGCGGCTCGGCATTGAGGCTGCGCAGGTAGTCGGTGAGCACGGCGGCATCGCTCATGCGGCCTTCCAGTTCGATCGCCGTACCGTCTTCGGACACCGCAAAGCCGGTGATCCAGAGCGACGCAGAGGCCCGGCGGGCCAGCGCCACCAGGTAATCGGCATGGCCCTCGTGGGCACCCGCCAGACCGGCCGCCAGCGCGGCACCGATGCGCCGCTGGCCGGCCTCCAGCGCCTGCAACTGGGCCAGTTCTCGGACAGCACCGCCCGTGCCCACGGCCGCCAGCGCCTGGGTCTGGGCGCGCAGCGGCAACATCTGGTCGTCGATCGCCTGGGCATCGACGGTGGCGCGGCGGCTGGCCCAGCCCAGGGCTTGGGCGGTGAGCGCACTGCCCATCAGCACCGCCACCACCAGCAGCAGGCCGTGGCGGGCCGAGAAGCGCAGCGATTGCGGCGCAAACCGGGCGTCATACAGGTTGAGTTGCTGGGCCATGGTCAGCGTCCGCCGGGCGGGACGGGGCGAACGGACGCGTGTCTGCCGGGGCAGCAACGGGGCAAGCGGAGGTGTGCTGTCATGCTAGGCCTCGCGCAAGGCGGCGCCGATGGCGCACAGCTGCCGGTTCAACAAACTGGCATCCGTCAGCAGTTCGGGGACGTCGCTGAAGTCCAGCACCGCGTCGAGCTGCAGCGGCGCCACCGGCACGTACAAGAGCGGGCCGAGGTGCTCGCAAAGCGCAGCCGCGCCCGGCATCGGGGTGATCAGCAGCCGGGCCAGCGTGACTTGGCCAAAGGCGCGTTCGATACCGTCTAGCGTGCGCTGTAACTCCAGCCCGGCCTGATCGTAGGCCTGGGCGCGGACCGCATCGTCGGTCTCGTCCGGCAGCAACAGCGCCAGGTCCATTTGGCGGGCCGACAGCAACTCACTGCCGTAGGTGACGACCAGCGTGGCATGGTGGGGCTGGCAGTGCAGCAGGGCCTGGGCGCGGCCCTCGGGCTCGACCAGGGCGCTGAGGTTGCGCAGCGCAGTCTCGGTGATGTCGATGGCTTGCCAGGGCATGCCGGCATCGATCGCCTGCTCGACCAGCGGGTGCACCTGGTCGGCCGCTGCAGCCACCGCGATCAGCTGGGCCTGGGCCCGGTAGCTGGTGCCTTCGGGCACGGCCAGCACGTCGATGGCAGCGCCGTCCACCGCAAAATCCACGGTGTCCAAGAGCCGCCAACGCACCGCGGCTGCCCAGTCGGTGCGCGGTACATCGGCCGGCGCGTCCATCGTCACGCACTGGTATTGGCTGCGCTGCAGCAAGGCGACGCGGCGGTGGCGGTGCAGGGCACGGCTGCGCCGCAGCGACTGCAAGGCGTGGGTGGGTTGGTCCCAGGGCGTGTGCTCGGTCCAGCGGATCGCAGGCTTGCCACCGGCCACCGGCTGCACCAGTACCACGGCAATGTGATCGCCTTGCGGCGCACAACCGATCCAGCCTGGCAAAAGTGATCCCCGTGAAAGTCCGAACACCCAGATTCCCCATTGGTGAGTGCTGGCATGATTCCACGGTGGCCGCAGTGGCCAAGCCTGGAGAAACGGGGTGTTTCCGGTGGTGTTGGTGTCCGTAACGCGGCTTGACACAGCGCGGTGGATGGGTGCCTGCAGGGCGGCCGCCAAAGACCTGGCGCCGCACCGTCTTGCCACTGATGCTGACGCCGGCGCCAGCCTGCGGCGCGTCGGACTTGAACGGGCGCCCGGCCGCCAGTGTCCAGTTGCCGGTCTCGAACCGGGCGTTGGTGGTGCCGGTCTCGCGGGCGGCCCCGCGGCGGCCGTTGGCTGCGATACCGAGGCTGTCCCGGCTTTGCGGTGCGACAGCGGCCCCGCCGCCGACCTACGGCCTGCCGGCGCGGTGGGCCCGCCAGTCGTCGTCGCTCCAGGCCAGCAGGTCGTCGGCGCCCGAGCTGCGCAGGTGGGCCGCGCCGTCGATGGCCACGGTCTCGCCGGTCACAAAGCCGGCTTCGTCCGACAGCAGGTAGGCCGCCAGGTTGGCCAGCTCAGTGGGGTGGCCGACCCGCCCCAGCGGCACCCTGGCGGCGGGGTCGCTTCTGGCGCTGCGTTGGGCCGGCATCAGCTGGGCGCTGGCGCCGGGCGTGGGAAAGCTGCCGGGCGCAATCGCCACCAGCCGGATGCCGCGCGGTCCCCACTCCACCGCCAGGCTGCGGGTCATGGCCTGCAGCCCGGATTTGGCGATGGCCGACGGCACCGTGAACGCGCGGCCGGCGCGCACCGAGGTGGACAGGATGCTCAGCACCACGCCGGGCCGGCCGGCGTCGATCCAGCGCCGGCCGACGCCCAGCGTGCAGTACAGCGCGCCGTGCAACGTGGTGCCCAGTACCGCATCGACGGCGCGCGGCGACAGCCGCTCGGTCTGGGCAATGAAGGTGGCCGCCGCGTTGTTGACCAGCCCGTCCAGCGGCCCGGTGGCCCAGACCAAGTCGAGCATGGCTTCGACCTGGGTGGCGTCGCGCACATCACAGCGGTAGACGGCCACGGTGGCATCGGCGCTGCGGTTGTCCGATTGACGCAGACGGGCCGCGGTCGTGTCCAGCACGTCTTGGCGCCGGCCACACAAGACCAGCGACGCACCCAGGCCAGCCAGGCGCTCGGCCATCGCCGCCCCCAGGCCGCTGCCACCGCCGGTGATCAGGAATCGCTTGTGGGCCAACAGGTCGGTGCGGAACATGGCTTGGCCTTTTTCAGGAGGTGGGGACGGTGTTGGCGGTGGCCGCGGTGCCGGGGCTCAATCCACCTTGGCACCGGACGCCTTGACCACCGGACCGTACTTGGCGAGTTCGGCCTTGACGAAGGCCGCAAACTGCTCGGGCGACATCGGCGCGGGCTCTGCCATCAGGCTGGCCATGCGGGCTTTGGTCTCGGGCGCGTCCAGCGCGGCGACAAAGGCCTTGTTCAAGCGCGTCAACACATCGGGCGCCAGACCGGCCGGGCCGAACAGGCCGAACCAGGTGCCGACATCGAAGCGGGCCAGCCCCAGGTCCCGGCCGGCCTCGGCGATGGTGGGCAGGTCGGGCATGGCCGCGCTGCGCTGGCTGCTGGTCACGGCCAGTGCCCGCAGCTTGCCCGCGCGGATGTTGGCAGCGGCGCTGGCCAGGTTGTCGAAGTTCAGGTCCACCTGGCCGGACAGCAGGCCCAACTGCGCCGGGCTGCCGCCAGCGTAGGGAATGTGCACCATGAACACACCGGCCTGGGCCTTGAACATCTCGCCGGCCAGGTGGCCGGCACTGCCGTTGCCGCCCGAGCCGTAGTTGAGCCGGCCGGGGTTCTTGCGGGCAAATACCACCAGGTCGCGCAGGCTGGTGATGCCCAGTTTTTGTGCTGCCTCGGCATTCATCACCAGCACGTTGGGCACCTGCGCCACCAGCGTGATCGGGCTGAAATCCTTGACCGGGTCATAGGGCAGCTTGGCAAACAGCCAGGGGTTGATGGCGTGGGTGGCCACCGCGCCCATCACGATCGTGTGGCCGTCGGGTGCGGCCTTGGCCACCAGGTCGGCGCCCAGGTTGCCGCCTGCGCCGGGCCGGTTGTCCACCACCACCACGCCGAGCGTGTCTTTGACCCGCTCGGCCAGCAGCCGCGCCACGTTGTCCAGCGGCCCGCCGGGCGGGTAGGGCACGACCAGCCGAATCGGCCGGGCCGGTTGTGCGCCGGCAGCCAGGGGCAGACCGGCCATCAGGGCGGTCAGGAGCAGCAGGGGGCGGCGGTGCAGGGTCATGGTCGGTTGGGATGCGGGTGCGGGTGCGGATGCGGGTGCGGGTGTTGGAGGGCGTGGGCGCTGCTCAAGCGCAGTGTTTGTCGGCCTCCGACGTGAAGGCGTCGGCCAGAAACTCCTCAGCCGGCAGGCCGCAGGTGGCAATGAAGTCGCGCTGTGCGGCGTCCACCATCACCGGTGCACCGCAGGCATACACCTGGTGACCGGACAGGTCGGGCCAGTCGGCCATCACCGCCTGGTGTACCAGGCCGGTCCGGCCGGTCCAATGGTCACTCGGCAGCGGCTCGGACAGCACCGGGACGTAGCTCAAGCGCGGCAGCTCGGCGGCGGCCTGCTCGGCCCAGTCGTTGAGGTACAGGTCTTGGCGGCTGCGGCAACCCCAGTACAGCTGCACCGGGCGGGCCGAGCCACTGTCCTGCAATTGCTCGACCAGTGCCTTGATCGGCGCCAGGCCGGTGCCCGAGGCCAGCAAGATGATGGGCTTGGCCGATTCGCGCAGGAAGAAGCTGCCGAACGGCCCTTCCAGCCGCAGGATGTCCTTGTCCTTCATCGTGCCAAACACCGCATCGGTGAACAGCCCGCCCGGCATGTGCCGTAGGTGCAACTCGATGGCAGGCGGGCTGCCGATGCGGCCGGGTGCATTGGCCATCGAGTAGCTGCGCCGGGCGCCGCCGGCCAGGATGAACTCGACATACTGGCCGGCGTGGTACTGGAAGCGCTGGTTGGCCGGCAGTTGCAGGCGCAGCAGGGCCACGTCGGGCGCGGGCTTGCGGATGCTGATCACCCGGGTCGGCATCTTGAGCACCGCAAACTCGCCGGCACCGGGCACGCTGCGCGCCTCGACCACACAGTCGGTCTGTGGTGTGGCGCAGCAGGTGAGGATCAGGCCAGCTTCTTCCTCGGCCACCGTCAGCGCTTTTTGCTGGTGCGCGCCATGGATCACCCGGCCGGCCAGTAACCGGCTTTTGCATGAGCCGCAAGCGCCGTCGCGGCAGCCGTAAGGCAGGCCCACGCCCTGGCGGATGGCCGCGGCCAGCAGGGGTTCGTCACGCTGTACTTCGAATGTGCGGCCCGAGGGTTGGAGGATGACGTGGAAGTTCATGGCGGCGGGGTCGGGCAAGGGGATCTCGCCGGGCACGTAGACTGGAAATCTGATTGTGCCCGCCATGCCGCCTGCCCCACTGTCCTGCACCCCGTTCCGCCCGGCCCCGTCACCCCACCGCCCCAGCCTGCTGGTGGTGGGCTGCGGCGACGTGGGTCTGCGGGTGCTGCGCCTGCTGCGAGGGCGCTGGCGGCTGCTGGCGTTGACCTCGTCGGCCGCAAGGTTTGACGAATTGCGCCGGGCCGGCGCGGTGCCGCTGCTGGGCAACCTGGACCAGCCCGAAACGCTGCGCCGCCTGGCCGGCCTGGCCGACGCGGTGCTGCACCTGGCGCCGCCGGCGGCTTGGGGCGTGTCGGACCGGCGCACCGCCCACCTGGTGCAGGCGCTGGCGCGTTGCGGGCGGGTACGCCGCCTGGTCTACGGCAGCACCACCGGCGTTTATGGCGATGCGGCTGGCGCATCGTTCGACGAGGCCCGCCCGGTTGCACCGGCCACCGACCGGGCGCGCCGCAGGGTGGATGCCGAGGCCCAGTTGCGGGCCTACGGCCTGGCCTGTGGCGTCAAGGTCAGCCTGTTGCGCATCCCCGGCATCTACGCCGGCGACCGGCCGGGTGGCCATCCGCGCGAGCGGCTGGCGCGCGGAGCGCCGGTGCTGCGCGCCGAGGACGATGTCTACACCAACCACATCCACGCCGACGACCTGGCGCGGGCCTGCGTGGCAGCGCTGTGGCGTGGCGGGCCGCAGCGGGTGGTCAATGTCTGCGACGACACCGATCTGCGCATGGGCGACTATTTCGACCTGGCGGCCGACCTGTGTGGCCTGCCGCGGCCGCCGCGCCTGTCGCGGGTGCAGGCGGCGGCCGTGCTGTCGCCGATGCAGCTGAGCTTCATGGGCGAGTCCCGCCGGAGCCAGAAGCGGCGGCTCTAGCAGGAGTTGCGCCTGCGGCTGCGCTACCCGACGGTACGGCAAGGTCTGCTGGCGTGAATCAAATGCCTTCGGCGCGCCGCAGCGTCTTCATGCGGTCCACGCTGTAGACCTTGAGCGTTTGTGGCAAGCGGTCGCGCACGATCTCCAGCGTGACCTCACGCTCCGCCGCGCCTCCGGCCCACAGCGCCTGCCACAAGGCCGCCAGCGCCCGGACCTCCTGGCCGTCGATGCGCAGGATGCGGTCTCCCACCTGCAGCCCGGCCACGTCTGCCGGGCTGTCGTCGCTGACCCGCACCACGCGCAGGCCGCCGTTTTGCTCGACACAGTTAAGGCCCAGCCAGGCGCGCTGGCTGGCAGCGCTGCGCCCCTGTTGGCGCAACTCGTCCAGGATGGGCAGCAGCAGGTCCACCGGGACGAACATGTTGCCGCTCTGCCGCGGCTGCGCGTCGTCCGCCACGCCACTGACATCGGTGACCAGCAGCGAGCCGATGCCGATCAGTTCTCCCGCCGGGTTGAACAGTCCGGCGCCGCTGTGGTCGCGGCGCGGCGGCGCGGTGAACAGGGCGCCGTCGATGTGGTACTCCCAAACCCCCGAAAACGGCCGGCGCGAGACCAGTTGCGCATTGCTGACCGTGGCGTCGTCGCCGCCGCTGGCGATCATCAGGGGCTGGCCGGCCAGCAGGTGTTGGGCCCGGCCCAGCGTCACCGGTTGCAGCCGGGGGCTTGCTGGCACGGGCGGCGAGGGTGATGCCGGTGATGCCGGTGATGCCGCCAGGGAGGTCGCCCGTGATGGCCCCAGTGTGGGTGCAGACTGCACCAAAGGCGCCAGCGCCTGCACCAAGCCGAAGCCGGTGGCGACGTCGTAACCCAGCACGCGGGCCGGCACGCTGCGGCCGTCGTCGTGTACCAGCAGCACCTGATCGACCTCCAGCACCAGGTAGCCAATGGTCAGCACCAGGCCGTCGGCCGAGATCAGCACCCCGGAGCCATTGCGGGCCTGGCCCAGCTGGGTGCTGGACCTGGCGCCGTCCAGCGCGATGGCCTGCACCCCCAACATGGCCTGGTGGGCGCGCTGCAACGCCTGCGATTGTGCGATCAGGGACGGCGCGGCCGGGTCGGAACCCGCACCAGCGGCGGCAGATTGCCGCGCGTCGGCTGGCAGTGACCAGGTCAGCAGCCAGGCGGCCAGCAGGGCCAACAGCGTGATCCACGCGATGGCCGGCACAGTGCGAGGTCGAGGCTTCATCGTGGCACTCCCGGTATGGCTCACGATGACAAGCATGATCTGTTCCCGTCAACCCTGCCGTTGCGGGGTTGTTGTGCCGCAGATCGGCGGCAGTGCGTGCAGCGCGTCAGTGGCGCCTGCGCGGGCCGGCGCCGGGACCGCTGCTGAACGGCAGCTTGCCGCGCCACCAGTTGATCATCAGCCAGGCGCCGAGCATGCCGCCCAGGTGCGCAAAGTGCGCCACGCCAGCGCCCGTGCCGGTGACGCCCATGAACAATTCCACCGCGCCGTAGATGGCCACCATCGTCAATGCCCGGATCGGGATCGGCCGCAGGAACGACAGCGACGCCCGGCTCGTCAGCATCACGACAAACAGCACCAGGCCGAGCATGTTGACAAAGCTGTTGGGCACCATCATCAACAACATTGGCAGAAAGCCCATCAGGTCGAACTGGCGCTGCGGGAACATCAGGCCATAGGCCAGCAACAGGCCGAAGATGGCGCCGGACGCGCCTATCGTGGGTGCACCGGAACCCAGCAGCAGACCGACCAGCAGTTGTGCCAGTGCGGCAGTCAGCACGCTGGCGCCGATCAGGCGCAGGTAGCGATCTCGGCCCCACAGGCGCTCGAGGTCAGAGCCAAACATCCACAGGCCCAGCATGTTGAGCAGCAGATGGGCCAGGCTGCCGTGCAGCAGACCGTAGCTGACCAGTTGCCAGGGCCAAAAGTTGCCGCTGCCCAGCGGCCACAGCGCAAACAGCGCGTCCACCGGCAATACCGGCAGCAGCACTTGCATGCAGTACACCACCACACAGATCAGCATCAACGCCTTGGTGACGGGAGGCAGGGTCGGCATGGCAGCGGGTGGGGGAATTGGTGCCCTCGGCCAGACTCGAACTGGCACGCCTTGCGGCGGCGGATTTTGAATCCGCTACGTCTACCGATTTCGTCACGAGGGCGGGTTGCACACCAGGGTGGGTGCAGCGTGATCCGGGATTATGTCATGCGCACCCAGCGCGTCCGGACGGCCGCTGACACAATCGACGCAAGAGGAGACTTCTTGCCCATGCCCAAATCCACCGCTGGCACGCCAGCTGCGCTCGACAGCCCGTTGAAATACCCCACGATCGAGGATGTCATCGGCAACACCCCGCTGGTGCAACTGCAGCGGCTGCCCGGTGCGGCGGGTGATGCGCGCGGCAATGTCATCCTGGGCAAGCTGGAGGGCGACAACCCGGCCGGGTCGGTGAAGGACCGGCCGGCAATGAGCATGATCCGCCGCGCCGAGGAGCGTGGCGACATCAGCCCCGGTGACACCCTGATCGAGGCGACATCGGGCAACACCGGCATCGCGCTGGCGATGGCCGCGGCGATCCGCGGCTACCACATGGTGCTGATCATGCCGGAGGACTTGTCGATCGAGCGGGCCCAGACCATGAAGGCCTACGGCGCGGATCTGATCCTGACCCCCCGCTCGGGCGGCATGGAATACGCCCGCGACCTGGCCGAGCAGATGCAAAAAGACGGCAAGGGCCGGGTGCTGGACCAGTTTGCCAACGCCGACAACCCGCGCATCCATTTTGAGACCACCGGGCCCGAGATTTGGCGCCAGACCGCCGGTCGCGTCACCCACTTTGTCAGCGCGATGGGCACCACCGGCACCATCACCGGCGTGAGCCGGTTTCTCAAAAGCCAGAACCCGGGGGTGCGCATCGTGGGTGCGCAGCCGGCCGAGGGCGCTCGGATCCCCGGTATCCGCAAATGGCCCGAGGCCTACCTGCCCAAGATCTACGACCCGGCGCAGGTGGACGAACTGGTGCTGGTCGGCCAGGCCGATGCCGAGGACATGGCGCGCAAGCTGGCCCGGCAAGAGGGCATCTTTGCCGGCATCTCGGCGGCCGGTGCGGCGTGGGTGGCCTTGCAACTTGCCCAGCAGGTGACCGACGCCACCATTGTTTTCATCGTTTGCGACCGGGGCGAGCGTTATTTGTCGACCGGCGTCTTCCCCGCCTGACGCGCCGGCCCTCACCATGAGCAACCCCTACCGCTTTTGCCCGACCTGCGCCACCGCGCTGCAACCCGTCGAACAACTCGAGGACGGCGGCCTGAAGGTGCGGCTGCGCTGCCCGGGCTGCCAGTGGACGCACTGGAACAACCCGACGCCGGTGCTGGCCGCGGTGATCGAATGTGCCGACCGTGACGGGCAGGTGCTGCTGGCGCGCAATGCCGCCTGGTCGGGCCGGATGTTTGCGCTCATTACCGGCTTCATGGAGGCCGGCGAGACCCCCGAAGAAGGCATCAGCCGTGAGGTGGCCGAAGAAACCTCGCTGGAGGTGATGTCGCTCGACCTGATCGGCGTTTACGACTTCCAGCGAATGAACCAGATCATCATTGCGTACCACGCGGTGGCGCGTGGCGAGGTGCGGCTTTCGCCCGAACTGGCCGAGTACAAGCTGTTTGCGCCGGCCGACCTGGTGTGCTGGCCGGCGGGCACCGGCTATGCGCTGGCCGAGTGGCTGCGCCGACGGGGCATCGAGCCCCGCTTCATGGATCTGCCGCGTCGCACCTAGAATCTTGGGTTTATTCTGGCAAGGTCCGGTCCATGGATGCGCAAAAAGAAATCGACACCCGCGGTCTGAATTGCCCGCTGCCGATCCTCAAGGCCAAAAAGGCGCTGTCGGAGTTGCAGGCGGGCCAGGTGCTCAAGGTGCTGGCCACCGATCCGGGATCGCTGCGCGATTTTCAGGCCTTCGCCCGGCAGACCGGCAACGAACTGATCGAGCAGAGCACCGCAGGCGACGAGTTCGTGCACTATCTGCGCCGCCGCTAGTGCGGCGCCTGGCCGCTTGCGGGCCGGCCCGCCAGCAGGCTCAGACCGTCAGGTCCTGCAGGTATTGGCGAAACGACGCGCCCACCTCCGGGTGCGCCAGCGCCAGTTCCACATTGGCCTGCAACCAGCCTTCTTTGCTGCCGCAGTCGTAACGCTGGCCTTCGTAGCGGAAGGCGAACACCTTTTCACGCCGCAGCAGCGACGCAATGCCGTCGGTCAACTGGATCTCGCCGCCCACACCCCGCGGCTGGCTGGCGATCTCGTGGAACACGCCGGGCGTCAGGATGTAGCGACCGGCCACGCCCAGTCGCGACGGGGCGTCCTCGGGGGCGGGCTTCTCGACGATGCGGTTGACATCCATCACGCGGTCATTGACCGGCGTGCCGGCCACGATGCCGTAGCGCCGGGTGTGCTCGGCCGGCACCTCCTGCACCGCGATGATCGATGCCCGCCACTCGGCAAACTGGTCCACCATCTGCTTGAGTACCGGCGGCGACCCGACCATCAAGTCGTCAGCCAACAACACCGCAAACGGCTCGTTGCCCACCAGCCGCTGGCCGCACAGCACCGCATGCCCCAGGCCCAGCGCCTGGGCCTGGCGCTCATAAATGCATTCCTTGTCGTGCGGCTTGACGCTGCGGACCACCGCCAACAATTCGGCCTTGCCCGCCTGTTCGAGGGCTACCTCTAACTCGAAAGTCATGTCAAAGTGGTCTTCTATCGGGCGCTTGTGGCGGCCCGTCACGAAGATCATCTCGCGCACACCGGCGGCATAGGCCTCTTCCACCGCGTATTGAATCAATGGCTTGTCCACCACCGGCAACATTTCCTTGGGCTGTGCCTTGGTCGCTGGCAAAAACCGGGTGCCCAAGCCGGCAACCGGAAAAATCGCTTTTTTCACCAGCATGACGATGACTCTTCTTGAAGTTGAACTGGCAATGATTCTGTCATGGCGTTTGTGACGCACTGTCGATCAAGTCGAGGCCCGCGCACGCCATGGTGCTGATCGTCGAGCCGCTGGACCCAGCGGTCATGACCTGGCTGGTGGCGCGCCATCCGGTGCGCTTCGCGCCCGAGCTGGCACGCAATCCCGGCGCCTTGAAAAATGCGTTGGCGCATGTGCGTGCCCTGGTGATCCCGGCCACCGTGGCGCTGGACGCCGGCGTGCTGGCGGCAGCGCCGAAGCTCAAGGCCGTGGGCCGCCTGTCGGCTGGCGTCGAAAACATCGACTTCGACGCTTGTGCCCGGGCCGGTGCCGAGGTCGTGCGGCCGGGCGACGCCACCGCGCAGGCCGAGGCCGAGTTCATGATCGGCGCGCTGCTGCAGATGCTGCGCCGGGTGCCGGTGGTCAACGCCGAGGGTCTGCTGGTGGGCCGCGAGTTGGGTGGCGCCACAGTGGGCATGGTCGGCATGGCATCGGCGGCGCAGGTGCTGGCGCCGCTGCTGGTGGCCTTTGGTGCGCGGGTGATCGGCTACGACCCTGTGCTGCATGCCAATGATCCGCTGTGGGCGCGCTGGGGGGTTGAGCCGGTCGGCCTGCGCGAGCTGATCGAGCACAGCGACGGTGTGTGCGTCATGCTCAGCGCGTTTTCGCGTTACCAGGGGCTTCTGGGTGAGCGCTACCTGGGGTCTTGCAAAGTCAACCAGGTGCTGGTCAGCCTGTCGTCGAGCAGCCTGTTCGATGAGTTGTCGCTGGCCGAGGTGCTGGGCAGCGGGCGCATGGCCGCCGCCTGGTTCGACAGCCTGGAGCCCGGCTTGCTGGCCTCGGGCCGGCCCTTGCACCAGATCGACACGTTGCAGGTCACCCCGCGGGTGGCCAGCACCACATTGGAGTCGCGCGTCAGGGCGGCCTGGGAGGTGGCGCGGCGTATCGACGAGTTGCTGTCGCCCGACGGGGTGTCCGCCGGGTACTGACGCCGCGTGCTGGCGTTGCACGCTGGCGCTGCGTACTGGCGCCGCGTGCTGCCGCCGTGTACAGGCGCCGTGTACTGCCGCCTGCGCGTCGGCTCAGCCCGCCGGCAGCTGCGCGGCCTGCTCGCGCAGCCGCGCCAGCGTCTGGCTGAAGTCGGCCAACCGGGCGCGTTCTTGCTCGACCACTGCCGCCGGGGCGCGCGCCACGAAGCTTTCATTGCCCAGTTTGGCGTGGGTTTTGGTGATCTCACCGTCCAGCCGGATGATCTCCTTGGCCAGCCGGGCGCGTTCGGCCTCGACATCGATAGTCACCTGCAGGGCCATGCGCACGCCCCCTTGCACGGCCACCGGTGACAAGGCGCTGGCCTGGCTGAACGCCGCCTCGTCGTCGAACACCTGCACCTCTGACAGCTTGACCAGCGCCTTGAGCAGGGGTGCTGCCTGCTGGACAAACGCGGCGTCGCCAAAAACCAGCAGCGGCACCCGGGCGGCCGGCGACAGGTTCATCTCGCTGCGCAGGCTGCGGCAGGCGGTGACCTGGGCCTTGAGCCGGGCCATCCAGGCGTCGGACGCCGCATCTACCCGGTCCAGCTGGGCCTGCGGATACGCGGCGGTGACCACGGTATCGGTTGAATCCGCAGGCTTGCGGCCCGCCACCACCGCCACGGTGGCCCACAGCTCGGCGGTGATGAAGGGCGCCACCGGGTGCAGCAGGCGCAGCACGGTCTCCAGCACGCGCAGCAGCGTGCGGCGGGTGGCGCGCTGCTCGGCGTCGGACCCCAGGCCGATCTGCGCCTTGGCAATCTCCAGGTACCAGTCGCAGTACTCGTCCCAGACAAACTGGTAGATCACGTTGGCCACGTTGTCGAGCCGGTAGCCGGCAAAACCTTCGGCCACGGCCGCCTCGACCCGCTGCAGCTCGCTGGTGATCCATTTGTCGGCGGGCGAGAACTTGAGGTAGCCGTGCGCCGGTCCACCCGGGCTCACGAGGCGCCCGTCACCGTCGGTGACAGGCGGTCGGCATTCGGCCTTGGTGTGTTCTTTCAGCCCGCAGTCGGCGCCCTCGCAGTTCATCAGCACAAAGCGGGTGGCGTTCCAGAGCTTGTTGCAGAAGTTGCGGTAGCCCTCGCAGCGCTTGCTGTCGAAATTGATGCTGCGGCCCAGCGTGGCCATCGCCGCAAAGGTGAAGCGCACCGCATCGGCGCCGTAAGCCGGGATGCCGTCCGGAAACTCTTTTTCGGTCGCCTTGCGCACCTTGGGCGCCGTCTCGGGCTTGCGCAAGCCGGTGCTGCGCTTGTCCAGCAGCGGCGCCAGGGCAATGCCGTCGATCAGGTCGACCGGGTCCAGCACATTGCCCTCGCTCTTGCTCATCTTCTTGCCCTGCGCATCCAGCACCAGGCCGTGGATGTAGACATGGTGGAACGGCACCTTGCCGGCCGGGCAGTCGGCCGACTGGGTGAAGTGCTTGGTCATCATGATCATCCGGGCGACCCAGAAGAAGATGATGTCGTAGCCGGTCACCAGCACGCTGCTGGGCAAAAACAGATCTTGCTCGACCGTCTTGGCGGGCCAGCCCAGGGTCGAGAACGGCACC
>JANMXG010000383.1:0-3658 GCA_031394235.1 Betaproteobacteria bacterium | reverse complement strand
GCCACCGCCGACTGGCCGTACTCGTAGTTGGGGTAGACGATGGCCCAGCGCTTTTTCTTGAGCTTGACCGCCTCGGGCACCAACATCGCCGACTGCATGTAGGTGGACGGCCGCAGGCGGAAGGTGTATTTGTTGCCGTTTTGCCAGACGATCTTGTCGGTCAGTGGCTCACTGGCGAGGTAGAAGAACTTTTTTTGCTTGGCAAAGTCGGTCAGCGCCAGGCCGATGTTGGACAGGAAGGCACCGGTCAGCACGTCCACCTGCTCGCGCGACACCAGTTCTTCGGCGGCGCGCACCGCGTCGCCGGGGTTGGCGTTGTCGTCGCGGGTGATCAGCACCACTTTTTTGCCGATCAGGCCACCGGCAGCGTTGATCTCCTCTACCGCCAGCTCCATGCCCTTTTTGTAGGGCTCCAGAAACGCCGGCTGCGCCTTGTAGCTGTTGACCTCACCGATCTTGATCACGCCCTGGGCCAGGGCTTGGGCGGTGGGCAGCGCAACCAGCGCAGTGAGGGCGGCAAGGGCAACGACGGTTCTGCGGATCATGGGGGTCATCCTCGGGGTCTGAACAAAAACGCAACGATAACTTGGCGACGGCGGTGACGGCAGGGCCTAGCGCAGGCCGTCCACGCCCTGAATGTCTTTCACCTGCAAACCGCCGATGCGCGGCAGCGGCCGGCCACTGTTGGTCACGGCCACCGCCACCACGATCTCGTTGGCGCGCGGCGCGTCGCTGATGCGGGCCTCGATCGCATCGAAATGGCTGCGCACAAAGGCAGCGTCCTTGTGGCCCAGCGGCACGTCCACTGCCGTGCCCACGCCGCCCTGCTTCTTGGCCGACGGCACCAGCGCCGCGCCTTTTTCGACCGCCTGACGCAGCGGTGCGCCCAGCTTGGGGTGCAGGATCGCTGCGGCATGCTCCAGTTCACCCGCCTCGCCGACGATCGCCGCCTTGCCGTAGCTTTGCGCCTGGGCCGGCGTGATGCCGAGTGCCGCCACGCAGCGCTGGCCCAGCAGCGCGCCGAGTTGCTCGCCAATGGTGATCAACGCGTCAAGGTCCTCGACATAGCGGCCGGCGCAGGGGTTGCTGATCACTGCCATCGCCAGCGCACGGCGGGTGGGCGGGTTGATGTCGCGGCCCATCTCACGGTGGATCTCGTCAACTTGCACCACGATCTTGCGGATGTAGGACGGCAGGGTGTCGGTCATGGCTGGGCTCTGGTTGGGATGGTGGGCCGGCTCACCGCAGGCCGTTCCATTGGCTGATCGCATCGGCTGCCAGGCCGCCGACCCGGGCATGCACCCGGGCGCCGGTGCTCATCGCCAGAATCACGACCATCTCGTCGGGGCGCGGTGCGCCGGGCACCCGCACCTCGATCGCGTCGAAGTGGCTGCGCACGTAGGCGGCGTTGATGTGGGTGAGCGGCACATCCAGCGTGGCACCGGGGCCGCCCACCTTCTTGGTGCTGGGCACGATGGCCAGGGCGTTGCCGCTCTGGCCGCCGCTCGGCGTTTGCGGAACCTGGCCTAAGGCGTAGGCCGCTGCATCGCCCTTCCAGCCCAGCAGCTCGCGCATCGCATAGCCGCCCGGCACATGCCACAGCGCGCCGTGCTCCAGCTCACCAGCAGCACCGATGATCGCGCCCTTGCCGTAGCCTTGAATGCGCTCGACAGGCACCTCCAGTGCGGCCAGCAGGCGGCGCGCCAGGTCCAGCCCGACGGGGTTCAGCTGCGCCATCATCGGCAGGATGTCGGGCTCGTAGCGGCCGGCGTAGGGGTTGGTCAGTACCGCCGCAATGGCACCCCGGCGCAGCGGCACGGCGGCGCGCGGCCCACCCTCGTGGAAGATGTCCTCGACCTGGGTGAAGACGCGGCGGATATCGATCAGGTTCATGGTGGATGCGGGGCGGCGGGCAAAGCCTGGGTTTGATGTAGCAATTACTGAACCAACTGTGGCAGCGAGCGTAACGGCACGGGCGCTGGCAACCGTACGAGAGAACCCTGACACACCAGCAGCGCCGCCTGCAGCAGGCCCCGCCCTTGCAGCCGTCGGGCGCAGGCCAGGCCACGTTGCAGCGCCTGAAGCACCAGCGCGGCGGGCAAGGAGGGCACGTTGACGGTGACGGCTATGGTGCCCAGGTCGCTGTTGTCGCGCTGGCTGTTGGCGGGCAAGCGGACGATACCTGCCTGCGCCGCTTGATGCCCGTCCGCCAGATCCACGGCGTTGGCAACCACAGTGGCGGCGGCGTCGGCCATTGCGGCGGTGGCGGCCAGTACGGTGACGCTGTCGGCGATGCCGCGTGAGTGGCTGCGGCCGCGCCAGCCGCTGGTGGCCACGCCGCGCACCGGCTCGAACGCGTGCACCACAACGTCCAGATCGGTGCGCAATCTGCCCGCCGCGGTGCGTGCCGCTGCGGCGGCATCAAAGCGCGCCAGGTCGGCATACAACCCGACCCTGGCCTGGATGCCGGGCGCCAGGTGCAGCGCGATGTCGCCGCCGTTGTTGATCAAGGCGCGCTCAATGCCCGGCCGCTGGTAGCACGCCACCAGCTCTTGTGCGACCGACCCGGCCACCGCAGCCATCGGGGTGAGGTAGCCGGCCGCGTCGTCCACCAGCGGGGCGCAGGCTGCCCACATCCGGCGGGCGATCAGCCCTTGCACCGGGCAAGCGCCAGCCACCGGCAAGCGCAGTGTTGGCAGCTCGGCCACCAACTCGTCCAGCACGGTTTGAAACCGGCGCCAGGCGGCTTGGTGGGCCGCCTGCAACGCCTGGTCTTCACCGTCTGCCCGGACCACGATGTCGATCGGGCCCTGTTGAAAGTGCCAGCGCCCGCCCGGCAGCAGCGCCCGCTGCGCGCCGGTCATCGGGCCTGGCCTTCGCGGCCGGCCGGGTCACGCGGCAAGCCATCACCGCAACGCGCTGGGTGCAGCGTCATCCCAGCATCGGCGCCTGGCCCAGCGGCCAGGGGTTGCGGTCGGCCGCCGCCACAAAACGCCGTGCGGTGGGCGCACCGTCCGGATGCCAACTGCCGGTGGCCAACACCTGGGCCAGCGGCCGCACATAGGCCATGTGGCCGCCCAGCGCCTGGTAGTCGGCCAACCGCAGGCTGAACTCGATCGGCGCGACGATGGCCGGCGTCGGCACACTGCCAAAGCTGTTGGCGGGCATGCGCAGCACGTCCACCATCACCGTGATGCCACCGCCCGGCCAGACATAGGCCGGCGCGCCGCCGCAGGTCAGATTGACCCGGCCTTGCTTGATGGCACGGGTCAGCTGCACCGGGTTTTCAGTGACGCCGGCGCGCAGGCTGCCGCCGGCACCGCCCACAAACAGCACGCTGCACAGCGAGGGTTCGCAGTTCTCGCCGATGCGCTCGACGATGGATCGCACCGCTGGCGGCATCAATGTGGGCTGGGGCTGCAACGCCTGGTCCAGCACAAACCAGGCGGCGTGCTCGCCGGTGGTGCTGACCATCAGCAGCCGCTGGCCCGGCCAGGCCAGGCCGGCGTCCCAGCGTTCGACGATGGCCAGCGGATCGACCAGGTCGGTGCCGCCCCAGCCGGTGCCCGGGCTGGCGACCTGAAAATAGCGGCCAGGTGTGCTTTTGCGGCCCCGAATCTACAAACCCGACGGCCGCATCGCCAGGCAGCGCCCAGCC
>JANMXG010000382.1:0-1521 GCA_031394235.1 Betaproteobacteria bacterium | reverse complement strand
CAGGCCAGTTGGACGAAGGACTTCCACTCGTCGTTGATGAAGCTGGCGGAGCTCTGCAGCGCGCCGGCCTCCAGCACCACCACCTTGATGCCCTTCTGGGCCAGCTCGTTGGCCAGGGTACCGCCGCCAGCGCCCGAGCCGATGATGACGACTGCGCCATCGTCGCTGAAATCAATTTTTGCCATGTTTGTCTCCGCTGTATTTTGAATTCAACCGAACCAGGGCGGCGGGCTGGCGGCCTTGGACGGCGCTGGCAGCCACTTCAAATCCTGGAAGCCGCGGCTGATGTAGCCGCCCTTCTCCCAGGCCGACCCTGGGTAGCCGAACACCGCGTAGGCCATGTCGTTGTCGTAAAGCGATGTGATGCACTGGCCGCGCACGGTGTTGAAGAAGGGCTGGCCCTCGATGGCCTTGACAAGGGCCAGCTTTTTGGCCGGCGCGGCCTTGATAAAGCTGCCCCCGGCGGCGGCATCCAACGCCGCGATGCCGTCACGGATCAACTTGGCCGACCCGGCATCGCCGGCCGCCTTGCCGTCCAGGTCCTTGGACAACAAGGCGTACACCGCATCGGGCAACTTCTTGTGCGGGTAGAGCACCCGGCCCATGGCCATCAGGGTCTGGCCCTCGGCCTTGCTCAGGGTCTTGAGCTCCACTGCCCAAACCGTTGATGGCGCCAGAGCGGCCAGCACGCTGCCGGCGGCGATGCTGCCAATCAGCACGCCCGAGCCCTTGAGAAAGCTGCGCCGCACCAGCGGTAGATTGAGCTTGGGCACCTCGCCCGATTCGTCGCCACAGTCGGCGATGGCCGATGACGCGGCCGAGCCGCCCAGTTGGATGGGGATGATGCGCATGGGGTCTCCTGTTGTGCTCGGGAATCCTGGTGGCCCAAGATGGTGCGAAGTGTGGCACCCGCTGAAGCCGGTCTGGTGTTAGCAGGTTACCTACGCGGGAAAGCACCAAGTAAGGGTTTCAGCGATCAATCAACAGGCGCCGCGTTGGCACGGCACTTGTGCCCGGGGTGTGTCGTCTCGCGCGCCCGACGCTCGCCGCTGTATCGAAATCGACCCCACAGACCTGACCCCGCGCGAAAAGACAAGCTGCTGATCTTCACCGCCACGCTGCTGTCTGAGCGGCGCAGGGCCCGCGGCCTCAAGCCCCACCACCCCGAGGCGATGGCCGTGACATGATGGAAGGCATCGCCCCAGGGGCGCACCATGATCCAGCAATCCCTCGGCGTCGGCCCGCGGCTGAGCCGCCGTCAGTGAGCCCAAGATGACCCCAGGCGAGTTGCTAACCGACCCCGGCGACCACCCGCTGAACCCCGGCCGGCGCACCCACACTGTGGTGGTGCTCAACAGCGGTGGCCGGCCGATCCAGGTGGGATCGCACTACCACTTTGCCCAGACCAATGGCGCGCTGCAGTTCGACCGCACCGCCGCCCACGGCATGCGCCTGAACATCGCCAGCGGCACGGCGGTGCGCTTCGAGCCCGGCCAGCAGCGCACGGTCGAGTTGGTCGAC
>JANMXG010000381.1:0-1875 GCA_031394235.1 Betaproteobacteria bacterium | reverse complement strand
GTTCCAGATCTCGTAGGCCTCGTCGTCCTCGGCGTAGACCGTGACCCAGAGCTTGTCGGCCGGCAGCTTGAAATGCACCGTCAGCAACTCCCAGGCGAAGCCGATGGCATCAGCCTTGAAGTAGTCGCCAAAGCTGAAGTTGCCCAGCATCTCGAAGAAGGTGTGGTGGCGCGCGGTGTAACCGACGTTGTCCAGGTCGTTGTGCTTGCCACCAGCGCGGATGCACTTCTGGCTGGTGGTGGCGCGTGAATACGGCCGGGTATCGAAGCCCAGGAACACGTCCTTGAACTGGTTCATGCCGGCGTTGGTGAACAAAAGCGTCGGGTCGTCGCCCGGAATCACCGGCGACGAGGCCACGATGGTGTGGCCCTTGGACTCGAAGTACTTCAGGAAGGTGGAGCGGATTTCAGCGGCTTTCATCGGCGGGCCTTGTTGGTCAGGATCGGGCCGTCAGGCCACAGGGTTCGGAAAGAGTCGGATGCCGGCGCGCGGCGCAGCCGCGATCATGCCGGCATCGTAAGTAGCCAGCGCCGCCTTGCGGCGCAGCGCCAGCTCGAAATACAAAGCGTCGTAGGCACTCAGGCCGTGGGCACGGGCACATTCGAGGTTGCGCGCCACGTCCACCGGCTGGGCATCAACCACCGGGTCCAACGCCATGATGGCCGCCAACGCTGCACCTATTAGGGCTGGCTCGGCCGCGCCACGGCGCTTGGCCTGCACCAGCGCGTTGGCCACCTCGGCGTTCCAGAGTGCGGGCACGATCAACCCGCAATCGGCCAGCATTTGCAGTCTGGCAGGGTGCGGACGGGGGGCCCCGGTGTGCAAGATGTAGCGCAGCACAAAGGACGCGTCCAGCACCACGGCATCGGGTCGAGGCTCGGGTTGTCGGGGCGCACTGGCCATCAGGTGCGCCCGGCCCCGATCAAGTCGGCGATCAGCACGCCAGGCAACTCGATGGGCGCAAAGTCCCTCAAGCCGTCCAAGGCCGCGGCACGCCGCAGCGAGCCCGGCGCACGCTCGCGCCCGATCGGCACCCACTTGGCCACCAGCTTGTTGTGGCGGGTGATGACCACCTCCTCGCCGCGCTCGGCACGGGCGATCAACTCGGACAAATGGGTCTTGGCTTCGAACAGGCCTATCGATTCCACGGCGCGCCCCTGTTTTGGTTGAACCAACCAGATCCTAGACGAAGGGCTTACGGTTCGGGCCGATTGGCGGCAGGCATGCCGATTGGACTTGCCCAGGCCGAGCCCCTGTCGCATGCCGTTCACCCCTTGTCATTCACCCCTTGTCATCAAGGTGGCAGCCCAGGACGCCGTGATCTTGGTATCGTTCAAGCCTGCTTGTTGACAAGGACACCTCATGGCCAGCCACGCACAATTTTCCTGGGACGACCCGCTGCAGCTCAATGCCCAGCTCAGCGACGACGAACGCGCGGTGCGCGACGCCGCCCACGCCTACTGCCAAGAGCGCCTGGCGCCCCGGGTGCTGGAGGCTTTCCGCCACGAGAAAACCGACCGCGCGATCTTCAACGAGATGGGTGAACTCGGCCTGCTGGGCACCAGCATCCCTGAGGCCTACGGGGGCGCCGGCCTGAACTACGTCTGTTATGGCCTGGTGGCGCGCGAGGTCGAGCGGGTGGATTCGGGCTACCGGTCGATGATGAGCGTGCAATCGTCGTTGGTGATGGTGCCCATTTTCGAGTTTGGCACCGAGGGCCAGCGCCAAAAGTACCTGCCCAAGCTGGCAAGCGGCGCGTGGGTGGGTTGCTTTGGCCTGACCGAGCCCAACCACGGCTCGGACCCAGGCAGCATGGTGACCCGCGCCAAGAAGGTGGCCGGCGGCTACAGCCTGTCGGGTGCCAAAATGTGGATC
>JANMXG010000380.1:0-7404 GCA_031394235.1 Betaproteobacteria bacterium | reverse complement strand
TAGCCCTTGTCGCGGCCGTTGCTCTTGATGTACGCCACGCCCTTCTTGACGGCGGCCACCGCGTCGTCCTTGCCGGCGTTGCCCTCCTTGGCACTGACGGGTGCTGCGGCCAGCAGCCATGCGCTGGCTATGGCGCAGGCCAGCAGTGTGCGGGGGGTGAAGGACTTGGGGGTATTTTTCGGGGTCATGTTCGAGGCTCCAGTCTGGGGTGACAAGCCGGCCAGGGCCGACAGCGGAAGGGTGATGCGGTCATGCAAATTCGGCCGGTCGGTGCGGCGCCTGTGCCGCAGCTCAGAAACGTTCCCAATCGGACGATTCGGTGCTGGCGGCAACCGCAACCGACGCCACCGCAGCCACCTTGATCGGGGCAACCGAGGCTGGTGCAATCCAGCGAGGCACCGGGGGTCTGACCTGCGCGGACACCAGAGGCGCAGCCCCGTTGTGCCGAGGCGTCGGCCGGGCAACCGGGACGGGTGTGGTTTGGGCTGCCAGCGGGGCGTTGCCGCCCAGCTGGAAGCGGCCCACCACGTCGGCCAGGCGCTGGGCCTGGTGTTTCAGGCTTTCGGCGGCAGCGGCCGATTCTTCGACCAGCGCTGCGTTCTGCTGGGTCATCTGGTCAAGCTGAATGACGGCGCCGTTGACGGTGCCGATGCCGGCGCTTTGCTCGGCCGCAGCGGCGGTGATCTCGCCGATGATGTCAGTCACACGCTGCACGCTGGCCACGATCTCGGCCATCGTCGCGCCGGCGTCCTGCACCAGGCGGGCGCCGGTTTCGACCTTCTCGACGCTGGCCCCGATCAGGGACTTGATCTCGCGGGCGGCCCCGGTGCTGCGCTGGGCCAGGCTGCGCACTTCGGCGGCAACCACCGCAAAGCCTCGGCCCTGCTCGCCGGCGCGGGCCGCTTCCACCGCTGCGTTGAGCGCCAGGATGTTGGTCTGGAAGGCGATGCCGTCGATCGTGCCGATGATGTCGGCGATGCGCTTGGACGAGCTGTTGATCTCGTCCATCGTGCTGACCACCTGGGCCACCACGTCGCCGCCGCGCCGCGCCACAGTGGAGGCCGACACCGCCAGCTGGTTGGCTTGAGAGGCAGCATCGGCGCTCTGGCGCACGTTGCCGGTAAGTTGTTCGAGTGAGCCGGCGGTCTGCTGCAGGCTGCTGGCCGATTGCTCGGTGCGCTGGCTCAGGTCGGTATTGCCGGCGGCCACTTCCGCGCTGGCCACCTGGATCGATTGGGCCGATTCGCGCACCTGACCGACGATGGCCCGCAACGAGGTCTGCATCGTGTCCAGCGCAGCCAGAAGGCCGGCGGTTTCGTCGGCGCCCCCGGAGGCCAGTGGCGAGGACAGGTCACCGGCCGCTATGCGCTCGGCCAGACCGCGCGCCTGGTCGATGGGCCTGCAAATCGACGACATGTTGAGCAAGGTCAGCGGCACCACCAGCAGCACCGCCGTGGCCAGGGCCGCGGCGAAAACCATCCAGGCGAATCGGGCCGCCTGCTGTTGTTCGGCCACGGCGGACAGGGTTTGTGCCGCCATCAGCGCGGCTATCGCGTCGATCTGCAGAGCGGCGGCATGGGACAGCTTCTTTGCGGGATCGATCGCCTTGTTGGCCACTGGCGCGTCGTTGAAGCCACCGATCTCAATCGTCTTGAACACTGGCAACGCCAGTGCGGCATAGCCGGCCAGGCCCGCGTCGATCTGCGCGGCCGCATCGCGCTGCGCGGGCGCGCCGGCTGTCGCGAGCTGGCGGGCCCGCGCCCGAACCGTATCGACGGCGCCTTGCCACTTTGGCCGGTAGGCCGCCTGCTGCGCAGCGCTGTCGTAGTTGATCAACAGGTCTTTTTCGTAGCGGCGCACATCGCCCATCGCCGTGCGCAATTCGGCCAGCACCACGGTGCTGACATAGGTGTCGGCAACGAACCGTTCATTGCTGGCGCTGATCTGTCCCAGCCCCCACAAGCCGACGCCACCCACCCCGACAAGCAGCGTCAACACCATGGCGATAGCCCCCAACATGCGGGTGCGGATGGTGAATCGGCGCAGGGCCAGTGTCAGGTTCATGGTCGCTCTTGGGTCGGATTGGGGCGTGCGGTACGGGCCGTCTGATCGGTGTACCGAATTCAGTGCCGGCTGCGCCGCACCAGCGTGCTGATGTCCAGGATCAGCGCCACCCGGCCGTCACCCATGATGGTGGCGCCGGACACGTCCGGCACCTTGCGATAGTTGGCCTCCAGGTTCTTGACCACCACCTGCTGCTGGCCCAGCAACTCGTCCACCAGCAGCGCGACGCGGCCGCCTTCGGCCTCGACCACCACCATGATGTTGCTGACGTTCTCGAAATCGAAACGCGGCACCTCGAAGACTTTTTCCAGGTCGATCACCGGCATGTACTCGTCGCGCACCTCGACCACTCTGCCCGTGCCGCCGATCGTCTTGACCATGCCGTCCTTGACCTGGAACGACTCCACCACCGAGCCTAGCGGCAGGATGTAGACCTCGTCGCCCACGCCCACGCTCATGCCGTCCATGATCGCCAGGGTCAGCGGCAGCCGCACCTTGACGCTCATGCCGTAGCCCTCGGCCGAGTCGATGTCGACCGTGCCGCCCAGCGCGGTGATGTTCTTCTTGACCACGTCCATGCCGACCCCGCGGCCCGAGACGTCGGTGACGACATCGGCGGTGGAGAAGCCCGGCGCAAAAATCAGGTTCCAGACCTCGTTGTCGGTCATCGAGTCGGGTGCGTCGATGCCTTTTTCGCGTGCCTTGCTGATGAGCTTGGCCCGGTTCAGGCCGCGGCCGTCGTCGCGCACCTCGATCACGATGCTGCCGCCCTGGTGGCTGGCCACCAGCGTCAGCGTGCCGGTTTCGGGTTTGCCGCGGGCGGCGCGCTCGGCGGGCAGTTCGATACCGTGGTCGCAGCTGTTGCGCACCAGGTGCGTCAGCGGATCGGTGATCTTTTCGACCATGCCCTTGTCGAGTTCGGTCGACTCACCCAGTGTCACCAGCTCGACCTTCTTGTCCAGCTTGGCCGCAAGATCGCGCAGCATGCGCGGGAAGCGGTTGAACACCATCGACATCGGAATCATGCGGATCGACATCACCGCTTCTTGCAGGTCGCGGGTATTTCGCTCCAGATTGGCCAGGCCCGCACTGAGCTGTTGGTGCAGCGCGGCGTCCAGGCCCAGGCTGTTTTGCGCCAACATGGCCTGGGTGATGACCAACTCACCGACCAGGTTGATCAGTTGGTCGACCTTCTCGACCGAGACCCGCAGCGTGGCCGACTCCAGCGCGGCGTTGGCCTTGGCCTCGGCGCGCGGCGCGGCCGGCCGGGTGGCCGGCGTGGCCGCGCCGCTCTCGGCGTTGGCGCTGTTGCTGTTGCTGGCAACGTTGGGGCGGGCGGCAGCGCCACCCGGCGCACCAGGAGCGTTGTCGAAAAAGCCGTAGCCGGTCTCGGCATTTGCAGCCAGCGCGTCCGGCGGAGCGCCGGGCGCGCCGTCATGGAAGCCATAGCCCAGGCCCAGCGGGGCGAGTTGCACCGACTCGCGAGGCACATGGAAGGTGAACAGGTCCAGCAGGTCGCTATCGCTGCTGGTGGTGATGATCTTGAAACGGCGCATGCCGTCGGCACCCCGGCCGGCGTCCAGGGGCTCGATCTGGCCCAGGCCGTCAATCTCCTTGAACAGCTCGACCAGGCTGTCGGCAAGGGTGTCGTCGGCCAGAGCGCCCACCGTGAGTTCGAGCACCCGGGTTGCGTCGTCTTGCGGTGCGGGGGCTGCAGCAGACAGCGCAGCGGCCGGTGTGCCGGCCTGCCGGGTCAGGTTGTCTACGGTGCTGCCGGCGCACAGTGACTTGATCGTCGCCAGCAGGTCGGTGGTGTCGGGCACGGCCTGGCCGGTGCCCTGGTGCCGGGCCAGCAGGGCGCGCAGCGCATCACCGGCGCTTAGCAGCACGTCCACCATCTGGGTGGTCGGGCTCAGCTCATGACGGCGCAGCTTGTCCAGCAGCGCTTCCATCTGGTGGGTCAGCAGGGCCACATCATTGAAGCCGAAGGTGGCAGCACCGCCCTTGACCGAATGCGCGCAGCGGAAGATGGCGTTGAGCTCCTCGTCGTCGGCGGCAGTCACATCGAGTTCGAGCAGCATCTGCTCCATCGTCTGCAGGTTCTCGCCGGCTTCTTCAAAGAAGACCTGAAAAAACTGGCTCAGGTCGATGCCGGCGGACAGGTGTGCGCCTTCGTTGCTCATCTCAGCCATGGCTGGAGGTCTCCGGATGGGGGTTCACTGACGCGGCGGGGGCCAACGCGCACAAAGGGCAGGTCAGCGGATCACCTTGCCGATCACCTCGATCAGCTTGGCCGGATCAAACGGCTTGACCAACCAGCCTGTGGCACCGGCAGCGCGGCCGGCCATCTTCATCTGGTCGCTGGACTCGGTGGTCAGAATCAGGATTGGTGTGGACTTGAACTTGGGGTTCTCGCGCAACTTCTTGGTCAGCGATATGCCGTCCATGCGGGGCATGTTCTGGTCGGTCAGCACCAGGCTGAAATCGCGCTGGCCGGCCTTCTCGAGCGCGTCTTGACCGTCAACGGCCTCGACGACGTTGAATCCAGCATTTTTCAGGGTGAACGAGACCATTTGGCGCATCGAGGCCGAATCGTCTACGGCAAGGATTGAGTGCATCGCTATCTCCGGGGATCAGGTGGGTTTTCGGCAGTGGGCCGGGAAACTTGAAACGTTAGGAAACCTCTAGAACAGCTCGACTGAGCCGGCGTCCATCTCGTCCTGGGTCACCGGATTGGGGCGCAGCGGTGCTTCTTGGAACACCGCCTCGCCGTCTTCATCGTCATCGCCCATCACGTCACGCGCCAGTTGGTCCGCGCAGTTGCGCAGCCGGCGGTGGGTGTGGTCGATCAGTTGCGAGGCCATGTCCTGAAACTGCAATGCGGTCACTGCACCTGCCAGGTGGCCCATGGTGGCGTGCAGATGGCTTTCGGGCAGCTCGGGGTGCTGCGCCGCCAGCCGTGACAGCTGGGTGATTTCGGACGACGCACCGTAGAAGTGACCCATCAGGGTTTCGGTAGCGTCCGTGAGCAGGCGCTGCAGACGGTTCAGGTCGTTGGTGGCGACCATCAGGCTGTCTTGCAGTTCGGCTGCTGCCAACAGGGGCAGCGTGGCCAGCGCCATCTCCGACATTGGTTCTTCATTGAGCATCGTCTCTCCGCTGTTGCGCGTAAACGGCCGGCCCGCAGGGGTCGGGGCAAGCACAAGCTTGGAAGTTTTTTCGGCGCGCCGGCCCCGGAGTTGAGGCAAAGATGCGGCACAGGCGGGCTCAATTCGGGTCAGGGCAACCGCCGGGGGGTCGGCTGTAGCGCGGTCCCAGTGCCTGCAGGTGCCCGCACAGGACAGGGTCTGGGGCGGGCTTTGCCATACTCGGGACATGCCCGACCTTGCCTCGTCCACGCGCCTGACTGCTGCACCGCCCGCGTTGCCAGTCGCCGCGCCAACCGGGGCTGTACCCGCCACTGCGTCCGGACGGCGCCTGCGCGTGCTGCACCTGGAGGACAACGAGCTCGACCAGGCACTGGCTGCCGTGCACCTGCAGCGTGCGGGTCTGGCGCCCGAGGTGGTACGGGTCGACACCGAGGAGGCCTACCGCCTGGCGCTGACCCAGCAGGACTGGGACGTGGTGCTGTCAGACTTCAATCTGCCCGGTTTCAATGGCCTGCGGGCGCAGCAGATCCTCAAAGACAGTGGCCGGCAGATCCCGTTCATCTTGGTCTCGGGCGAGATTGGCGAGGACACGGCAGTGGCCGCCATGCGCAACGGCGCATCCGACTACCTGCTCAAGAACAACCTGGCCCGTCTGGCGCCCGCGGTGGAGCACGCCATTGCCGCCAACCGGGATCGCCTGGCCCGGCAGCAAGCGGACGCTGAACTGGCGTCCAGCCGGCAACGCCTGTCGGCACTGGCCCAGCACCTGCAGACCAGCGTGGAGACCGAGCGCGCGGCCATTGCCCGCGAGATCCATGACGACGTGGGCGGCAGCCTGACCGCGCTCAAGTTCGACCTGGCCTGGATCGGTCGCCATGCCCAGTCGCCCGAGGTGCTGCAACGGGTGGCCAGTGCACTGGAGACGGTAGGCCATGCGCTGGAATCCAGCCAGCGCATCATGCACAACCTGCGTCCGGCCATCTTGGAGCAAGGCCTGGTGGCGGCGCTGCACTGGATGGCCGGGCGGTTCGAGCGGCGCGAGGCAGTGACCTGCCTGTTCCGCACCAGCAGCGAGAGCATGCAGCTGCCGACTGGCGTACCGCTGGTGGCCTATCGCTTCACCCAGGAGGCCCTGACCAACATCAGCAAACATGCGCAGGCGACGCGGGTCACGATTGATTTGTCGCTGAGCCGGGGTGTGCTGTCGGTTGAGGTCAGCGACAACGGCCGCGGCCTGGCCCGCAGCGACCTGGACAAGGCCCGCAGTTTTGGTTTGCGTGGCCTGCATGAGCGCGCCGGCACGGTGGGCGGCTGGGTGGAGGTGTCCAGCAGCGCCACCGGTACGGTGCTGATGTTGTCGGTGCCGGTGCGGCCGGTGGGCGCCGCCGATGCCGGCCAGCCGGCCTTCGACCAGTACGACGACCACGACCCATCTGCCTGGGGCACCCCATGATCAAAGTGATTCTTTGCGACGACCACGCGCTGATCCGCCGTGGTATCCGCGACACCCTGGCCGACGCGCCCGACATCAAGGTGGTGGGCGAGGCCGGCGACTACGGCGAGTTGCGCAGCCTGATGCGCAGCCTGGCCAGCGGTAGCCGCGAGGGTGGCCTGCCCGGCGCCCATGCTGGCGTGCACGGCATTGGTTGTGACGTGCTGGTGCTCGACATCAACCTGCCCGGACGCAGTGGGCTGGACGTGATCCATGTGCTCAAGGACGAGGGCTCGCCGATCAAGGTGCTGGTGGTCAGCATGTACCCCGAAGACCAATATGCGATCCGCTCGCTGCGCGCCGGCGCCTACGGCTATGTCAACAAGGGCGGTGATCCGCAACTGATCGTGCAGGCGGTGCGCACGGTGGCGCAGGGCCGAAAGTATGTGACGCCCGAGATCGCCCAGATGCTGGTGGAGAGCCTGACCACCACCGTACCTGAGCATGCCCATGACAAGCTGAGCGACCGTGAGCTGCAAACGCTGGTGATGATCGCCTCCGGCAAGCGCTTGTCAGACATCGCCGAACAGCTCACCCTCAGCCCCAAAACCGTCAGCGTGTACCGCGCCCGGGTGCTGGAGAAGCTGAGCTTGCAGAACAACGCCGAACTGACGGTGTATGCCATTCGGCAGGGGTTGGTCGGTAGCTGAGCAGGCGGGCCGGGGGCGGTTTACGGCTCTTTGCTGCCCTTCGTTTTTT
>JANMXG010000379.1:0-6313 GCA_031394235.1 Betaproteobacteria bacterium | reverse complement strand
CGCAGATCGGCCTTGACCTGCTGACGCAGCACGGTAAAGCTAGGTTGTCCATCGCCTCGAGCCGCCAGTCCGCAACCCAGCGCCAACAGCGCCGGGACCATTGGGGTGACGAGCAGCAGCGTGCGCGCCAGACCTTCGGTCGGTAGCAGCACCGCCCACAACATCAGTGCCACACCGGCCAATACCGCGGCCACGCCGGCGCTGCACAGTGCGGTCGCGCCCAACAGCAACCTGCGCTGCCAGCCGGTGGAGGCCTCGCCGAGTTCGGCTGCTGCCAGGGCCGCGTAGGCCTCGGCATGTGCAGTCACCAGCTGTGGCCGGGTGGCGATCAGTGCCAGCAGGGGGTGCATCACGGCGGGCCGGTTCGCTGGCTTCAGCGTTGGTTGTTCGAGCGGGCCATCAGGCTGACCAGCGCCATCAGCGCTGCGCCAGTGGCCGCCGCGATCAGCACCGAGCGCACGGGCTCGTCACGGATATAGCTGACCGTGCGGTCAGACGCCTGGCGGGCGCTCTCGCGCACCAGCTGGCTGCCGTCACGCACCGCATCGGCGCCGCGTTGGGCCAGGGCGGTGGCTTGGTCGCTGATGCGGGCAATCGCTGGCTTGGCTTCGTCGCGCAACTCTTGCACGCTGCCCGACAGGCTGTCCAGCGCGTCGTTGACTGCACCTTGGGTGGACTTGATCGCGTCCTTTGCAGTGTTGGACGCCCGGTCGGCGAACTGGTTGGTGGTGTCGTTGCTGGTGCTGGAGTACATGGTCATTCCTTGGGTGGGTCTTGCGGTTGAGAGAGAAGAGGAATTGCGGGGGTGAGCCAGCCTGGCTGGTTCGCCTCAGCGACTGCGGGTCAGGCCAATCAGGAAACTGACGACGGCCAGCACGGCAAAGACAAGGAACAAGATCTTGCCGATTCCGACGGCGCTGGCGGCGATGCCGCCAAAACCGAACAAGGCTGCGATCAGGGCGATGACAAAAAATACAACGGCGTAGTGCAGCATGGGGGGCTCCAGGTGTGATGCATCGGGTTCTGGCGGGCCCAGTGGACCTTGCCGTTGGCGTGTAAACCGTTCGTGACCCCGATGCGTTCAGTGTGGGCGCAAGCCCACGGCGGCGCGATAGGCCTAGCTACCGGCCTGGCGTGGGAGACACCTGCGCCATTGCGTAGGACAGCGCCGACAGTGCCGGCGCAGCGCCCCGGCTTGCCACCTGGGTGGCCGCGGCAGCGCCGACGCCGGGCCGCGCGCTCAGGCGTGTGCCGGCATTGCGCTGGGCAGCGTCACCTGCAGCCGGGTGCCTTGTCCTGGCGCGGTGGTCAGCTGCAGCGTGCCACCCTCGGCCTCAACCCGAAAGCGCATGCCCATCAGGCCAAAGGTCGAGTTCACCTTGCGGGTGCTGTCAAAGCCCACGCCGTCGTCCCGCACCGACACGTGCACCGTGTCGCCCACCTGGTCCAGGTTCAGCCAGACCTGGTGGGCCTTGGCGTACTTGCTGATGTTGGTCGTCGCCTCTTGCACCACGCGGTACACCACCATTTCGGTGTCGGGGTCGAGCTGCACCGACGACAGCGTGCACACCACCTCGATGCCGGACCGCTCGGTGAACTCGCGCGCCAGGATATCGAGTGCGGCCACCAAGCCTAGGTTGCTCAGCGTGGACGGACGCAGATCCTCGATGATGCGGCGGCCCAGCGCGATGCTGCTGTTGAGCGTTTCAACGAGGTGCGCGAGCCGGTCCAGTGCCTCGGGCGCAGTGCCGGCCAGGCGCGACCGGATGCGCGCCGCGTCCAGCTTGGCCGAGGTCAGCAGCGCGCCCAGCTCGTCGTGCAGGTCGCGCGCCAACCGGGCGCGCTCGTCTTCGCGGGCGGTCAACAGGTGCTTGGTCAGCTCGGACAACTCGCTGGTGCGCAGCGCAACCTCGGCCGCCAGGCCATCACGCTCGGCCTGGATCACGTGCTTCAGCTCTTGCTGGTGCAGGTCGTTCAGATTGGCGTGGCGCAGGTACAGGTACAACGACAACAGGCTCAGCGCGGCCAGCAGGGCCATGCCGGTGCGGCTGAGCATCAAGGTGCGGCGCAGCGCGAGCCGGCTCTCTGCGAGGGAAACAGACGACAGCGTCAGCAGCTTGCCGCTCAGCGCCCGAACCTCCTCCATCTGCTCCTTGCCGATGTTGCTGCGCAACAGGTCGGTTACCGTGTCACTGCGGCCATCGTTTTGCAGGCGAATCGTGAGTGCCAGTTCGGACAGTTTGGCCGCAGCTGCTTTGTGCAACTGGCGCAGCAACGCGATCTCGGCGGGGCCGTCCCGGTAATAGGCGTCCAGCGATTTGAAAGCGGATTCGATGTTGACGATCTCCCTGTCGTAGGGGGCCAGATAGTCTTTGTTTTGCGTCAACAAGTAGCCGCGCTGGCCGGACTCGGCGTCGAGCAGGCTGCGCTCCAAGCCAAGGATACGCTCGCGTACGTCGCGCTCGTTTTCCAGGTCATGCAGCCCGTTGATCGATTGCCAGTACGAGCCCTCGCTGATGAGCACCAGCGCCACTGCGGCGATGCAGGCCAGCGGAAACACCAGCGGACTTCGCTTGATCACCGTTACGACATTCACTGCAGGCTCCCTGTGCAATTCATGGGATCATCCGGACAGGAGAAAATGCTGCCATCATGATCCGTATTGCCATTGTTGATGACCACGCCATGGTGCGTGCCGGGTTGCGTCAGTTCTTTGCCGATCAGATCGATTTTTCTGTGGTGGCCGAGGCCGGCACTGGGCGCGAAGCCCTGGACATCGTGCGCAAAGGCGAGGTCGATGTGATCGTGATGGACATCTCCATGCCCGATCAGAGTGGCGTGGATGCGCTGGCTGCGATCAGGGCCCGTGCGCCCGATCTGCCGGTGCTTATCCTCAGCGGCTTCCCAGAGGAACACTACGCCACCACGCTGCTTCGGCAGGGGGCGTCCGGCTACCTCAACAAGGACTGCGATCCCGAGGAGATCGTCAAGGCGATCCGAACCGTCTACCGGGGCCGCAAGTACATCACCGCCGGTGTAGCCGAGCAACTGGCCGACGGCTTGGCGCGGGGCGATGACAAGCCGCCGCATGAGCACCTGTCCGAGCGCGAGTTGCAGGTGTTCCTGCGGCTGGCCAAGGGCGAGACCATCGGCCACCTGGCCGACAGCAGGTCGCTGTCGGTCAAGACCGTCAGCACCTACCGGACGCGAGTGATGGAGAAAATGGCGCTGTCGTCCAACAGCGACCTGACCTACTACGCGCTCAAGAACGGGCTGATCCAGTAGCAGGTTTGGCGGGGCGTCCGCGGTTGCACGTGCCGCATCAGTCCGGCTTGACATGCGCACCCAGACCGTCCAAGCCACCTGAGAGGTGGCTGCAGTAGGCGATCAGTGCGTCGATGTCGTGTGATTTGTCGAACACCCGGTCGGCACCCAGGGCCAGGCACTTGCGCCGCATGTCCACCGTGGCGTAGTTGCTCAGCACCACGCGCTTGACCGAGGGTGGCAATGCACCGGCCGCACGCAGCACGCCCAGGCCGGAGCCGGACTTCAAGAAGATGTCGATGATCATCAGGTCGACCGGTTGCTTTGACTGCAGCATCCACTGCACCGCGCTGTCTTCGTCCTCGGCCGTGCCGACCACCTTGACCGACACCAGTTCTTCCAGCGTGGCGATCAGGCTGTCCCGGATCACCGGGCTGTCTTCGACAATGTAAGCCTTGAGGGAATGCATGGGTAAAACGTGGGTTCTCGTCGACCAGATGTTGGCGCTCAGTTGTGATGTCATCGAACCCGTGCCACCGATGCGGCCATGTCACCCTCTGAACCGCATTGGCAAAAATGATACCAGCACAGTGTGCGCGACGCGCCGCCCGTCCGCCAGGGGCGCTGAACCGTAGTCTGTGTAGGCCGTGTCCTACAGGGCCGACGGCGTTACCCCGCGGCTGTAGGACACGGCCCACGGCAAGTGGCGGCGCCCGCCGCTGGTAGCGCCTTGGCCGGTTTTGCACACTGTCGCCACGCTTTGCACCCTGTCGGACCGATCCGGACCGCCCGTGGCTTGCAGCGAAGAACGGGAAATTCGATGACCACATTGTTCAAGACCGCCGTGGCGCTGACCGCGGTGCTGGTTGCCAGCCATGCGGCTGCGCAAGTCACCTTTTTTGAAAATGACGGTTTCCAGGGCAGGTCGTTTACCGCGGCCGGTCCGATCAACGACCTGACGCGTTACGGTTTCAACGACCGCGCTTCGTCAGTGGTGGTCGACCGGGATGTATGGCAGGTCTGCGAAGACGCCGGTTTTGGCGGCCGCTGCGCCGTGCTGCGTCCGGGCCGGTATCCGTCACTGCGAGATGCCGGTTTGAACGACCGCATTTCATCGGTTCGCCAGTTGGCGCCGCCTGTAGCCGTGGCCGCACCGGTCGCGGTGGCGCCGCCGCCGGCCGCCTCGCGGGTCACGTTTTTCGAGCGGGAAAATTTCCAGGGCCGTTCGTTCACCAGCAATGGTGCGGTGGACAACTTCTTCAGCTTCGGATTCAACGACCGGGCATCGTCGATCTTGGTTGAGCGAGACGACTGGCAGGTCTGCGAAGACGTCAGTTACGGTGGCCGCTGCGTGGTGCTGCGCGAGGGGCGCTACCCGTCGCTCGCGGCAATGGGGCTGAACGACAGCATCTCGTCGCTGCGCGTGGTCGAGCGTTACACCGCACGCAATGGCGATGGCCGCTACAGCCCGGTGCCGTTGGCCGATAACGACTACCGCCGTCAGGGCAACGAGCGCCTGTTCGAGGCGCGGGTGACCGACGCTCGTGCGGTGCTGGCCACGCCCGAGCAGCGCTGCTGGGTTGAGCGCGGCCAGGTGCCGGCCGGCCGCGGTGACGCCAATGTGCCGGCTGGCATCGTAGGCGCGCTGCTCGGCGGCGTGATTGGCCACCAGATCGGCGGCGGTTTTGGCAAGGACATTGCCACCGTCGGCGGCGCAGTGGCCGGGGCGGCTGTAGGCGCCAACATCGGCCGCGATGGCCAGACTGTCCCCAGCCAGGACTTGCAGCGCTGTGAGACGGTGCCAGGCCAGGCCCGCACCGCGTACTGGGACGTGACCTACCGCTTCCGCGGCCAGGACCACCGCATGCAGATGACCCGTCAGCCCGGCGCCACGGTCACCGTCAACAGCCAGGGCGAGCCGCGGGTCTGAGCGCCGGCGCTGCCTGACACTTTTGGCTCACCCCAGAGCAGATGGTTATGACATCGATCCTCTGGCTGGCAAGTGCTGCGGCGATGTTGCCGGCCATGGCCATGGTGGCGTGGCTGCGATTCGCCCCCGATCCGACCGATGCTGCCATGGCGGCGCTGGCGGGTCAGTCGGGGCCTTGTTTCACCGGACCGGGCTGCGCAGGGGCCAGCCAGCTGTCCGAATGCCATTCGCCCTTGATTTTTCCGACCGCTTTTTCGATGTATCCACCGTTTCATAAATCAGGACTGACACCATGACCCACAATTTCAGCTTCAAAACCGCCATCGCCATTGCCGCCCTGCTGGCCCTGCCGCTGGCCCAAGCCGCCAACCTGAACAAGGACGAGTACAAGGCCGCCAAGACCCGCATCAGCGCTGACTACAAGGCCGCCAAAGCGGCCTGTGCAACGATGACCGCCAACGCCAAGGACATCTGCAAGGAAGAGGCCAAGGCGCATGAAAAGGTCGCGATGGCCGAGAACGAATACAGCTACACCGGCAAGCCTGGCGACGAGCGCAAGGTGCGCACCGTGATGGCCGACACCACCTACGCCGTGGCCAAGGAGCGCTGCGACGACCTGAAGGGCAACCCCAAGGATGTCTGCGTCAAGGAAGCCAAGGCAGTGCACGTCAAGGCCCTGGCCGACGTGAAGATGGACAAGAAGGTGGCCAACGCCGGGCAAGATTCGATGGAAGCCAAGCGCGATGCCGACTACAAGGTGGCAACCGAGAAATGTGACGCCGCAACCGGCGACGCCAAGGCCAGCTGCATTGCCGCAGCCAAGGCCAAGTACGGCAAGAGCTGATCGGCATTGACGGGGCCCCGGCCCGGCACCTGAAGCGCCGGGCATCGCTGCCCTGACGCCCCGCGACCTGTTTCAGGCCGCGGGGCGTTCTCGTTGCGCCAATCCGGTCAGCAGGTCGAGTTGCTCGCGCTGCAGGCGCAGCAGCTCGGCCCACTGCGTCTCGCGCAACTCGTCCAGCTTGTCGTGCAACAACATGATCTCCAGCTCGGCCTTGAGGTTGACCTCGTAGTCGTGCGCGGCGCTGGTGCGGTCACGCTCGGCCTGGCGGTTTTGCG
>JANMXG010000378.1:0-2181 GCA_031394235.1 Betaproteobacteria bacterium | reverse complement strand
GTCAGCGGTGGCAGCGGTGGCAGCGGCGAGGCTGGGCAAGGGCGGCTGGGACATGGCAGGCTCGGCGGTTGGGCGGGTGCAAGATCGTACTTTTTAAGCCCAGGAATGTCCTTTTTCTTTACCCCTTGAACCGCAGTTATTTAGAACGCCATGCTTCAAATGCGATGATTCAAAGCATGAATAATCTAGACCGCATCGACCTGGCGCTGCTCAACGAGCTGCAGCGTGACGCCCGCCAGACCGTGCAGCAACTGGCCGACGCGGTAGGCCTGTCTGGAACGCCGTGCTGGAAACGGGTCAAGGCGATGGAAGAAGCCGGCGTGATCCTGGGCTACACCGCGCGCATCGACCGCGACAAGGTGGGTTTAAGCCAGTGCGTGATGGCCGAGATCAACCTCGACCGCCATGCCGAGGACGGGGTGCGCCTGTTCGAGCAGGCGGTGGCGGCCTCACCGCAGATCGTCAGCTGCTACGCCACCACGGGTGCTGCCGACTACGTGATCCAGGTGCTGGTGGCCGACATCCAGGGCTACGAGCGTTTTTTGCACGACACCGCGTTCAAGCTGCCGGGCGTCAGCCATGTGCGGTCGAGTGTGGTGCTGCGTGAGCTGAAGTCGGCGGTGCGCCTGCCTATCGCTGAACCGGCGGCGTCTGCCTGGTCGGGTGACGCTGCCAGCCCTGCCCGCAGCAGCCGCACTGCACCGGCCCGCCCCAGGCGTGCACCTCGGGCCTGAGTTCGTCAACGCTCACGGCCGGGCCAGCGCCCGCGCCAGTGCCGGCCGGGCGTAACAAGCGTCGGCCCAGCGCTGCACGTTGAGGTGCTCGGCGTAGCCGAAGCCGATCTCCTTGAGCAGGTGCATCACGCCCGCCAGGTTCAGGTCAGCCACCGAGAACTGCGTTCCCACCAGCCAGTCGCGCCCGGCCAGTGCCGCATCCAGCACCTTGAGCGGGCGCTGCAGCGCGCGCTGGGCCCGCTCGACCGTCTTGGGGTTGCGTTTGTCCTCGGGCGTGAACAGCCGGTCGATGACGATCTGCATTTGCCAGGGCTCGATCTCGCTGATGCCCCAGACGCTCCACTGCCAGCAGCGTGCCTCGTCCGCGGCGACGCTTGGGTACAGCGCGCCGCCATAGCGCTTGGCCAGGTACAGGTTGATCGCCATCGACTCGAAAAGCTGCACCTCGCCGTCGATCAGCGCCGGGATGCGTCCGTTGGGATTGACCGCCAGGTAACTGGCCGCCTTGGAGTCTGCCCCGTAGCTGACCGGCACCTGCTCGAAGGCTATGCCGACCTCTTCGATGCCCCACAGCGCCCGCAGCGCGCGCGAGCCGGAAATGCCGAAAAGTTGAGGTGTGCTCATGGGGTGTGCTCCTGAATTGGGAAGGGTTTGCCCTGGGCTGCGGGGTGGCTTGGCCGCTGGGCCGGGGCGGAGAATGGATTGTCAAGCGTACGGCGGCAACGGCAAGTCACCCGTGCGCCGCCCCAACCCAGCCTGCGCTCCCCACCGCCCCCACCGCCCCCACCGCCCCCCAGAGGATGACCCGATGAAACGCCTTTCGCCCTGCTGGCTTTTGTCCAGCGCATGCCTGCTGCTGGCCTGCCTGACCGCGCCCGCCATGGCCCAGACCTGGCCCAGCAGGCCAGTCAAGCTGGTGCTGCAGTTTCCGCCCGGCGGATCGACCGATTCGGTGGCCCGCATCCTGGCGCAATCGATGTCGGCCACGCTGGGCCAGCAAGTGCTGGTCGAGAACCGGCCAGGTGCCGATGGCGCGATTGCGGGTGATTTCGTGGCCCGCGCCGAGCCCGACGGCCACACCTTCTTTCTGGCCAGCAACACGCCGATGATGCAGGTGCCGCTGCTCAAGAAAAACCCGCCTTACGACCCGGTCAAGAGCTTTGCGCCGGTCTCGCTGGTCGGCCGCTATGTCTATGTGCTGGTCAGCACCCCGGCGCTGCCGGTCAAGGATGTGGCTGAACTGCTGGCCTATGCCCGCGCCACCCCGGCAAGCTGGGTTACGGCAGCTACAGCGGCGTGACGCAGTTGATGCACACCCAGCTCAAGGCCGTGAAAGCCGACACCACGCTGGTGCCCTACAAAGGCGAAGGCCCGACCGTGACCGACATTCTCGGCAACCATGTGCAGTTCACCTTTGCCACGCCGGCCAGCACCCTGGCCCACATCA
>JANMXG010000377.1:0-3088 GCA_031394235.1 Betaproteobacteria bacterium | reverse complement strand
GCGCGCGACCCGCTGAGTGCGCGTCATGGATTTCGAGCTCGATGGCTTTATCAACGGCCGCCGTCGCCCACCGGCCCATGGCCTCGGCCGCCGTCTTGTGGCCTTTGGTGACTGAGTGGAAGTCGAAGCGCGTGAGGATTTCAGCCGCTGAAATCAAGCGTACTTTGCGCGTGTGCCAGTCGCTAAGCTTGGCAATGGCCTTGTCGACCGCGAGCAGTGAGTTGGCTTTGGCAGGCTGTGCCCGCGACGTGAGATGGTGCCTATAGCGGGTAAACACTTGTCCTAGCGTGAGCTCAGAAGCTTCGACCTGCTCTGCCACATCCCTGGGGTTGGCCCCGTGCTTCTTTGCGGTGGCCACCAGCGCCCGAGCCTTGGCTCGCGCCGACTCCACATCGATGACTTGCTCGTCGCCCTTTTTCCCTCGGGCCAGACCGACGTGAATCTTCATTTTCTTCCCGGCCACAAGCTTCTCGACCAGAAACACCGATGCCTTCTTGCCGACGCGGACTGCGAACCCAGTCGGTGCGTCCCGATGCGAGTCGTACACCAGATAATTGGGCCCCGCGAAAGCCCGCCAGTCCTTCCAAGGCACGTCGGACTCGGGGAACCTGTCGAGGGTCATCTTCCCGATCAGGTCCGTCTTCAACGTCAACTTCATGGGCGCTCCTTGAAATTGGCGGTGCCGATGGGCTCGGCTCCGCCAAAAACTGGCCCGATCTTAGCCTCTGACCAGATTTTGGCGGTGATCTGGCGGACTTTTTGGCGGATCGCTCCAGGTTGACAGTGGCCACTACAGGTCGATAGAAGGCGTTAGAGAAGAGGCACATCTTGTTGATATATAGAGAGAAAAGCAAGTCTACCGAGAGCGGAGCGGCTGCCATTTCAACGCACACCCCAATGATGGCCCAGTACCTGCGCATCAAGGCGGCCTTTCCGGACACCCTGGTGCTGTACCGGATGGGCGATTTTTACGAGCTGTTTTTCGACGATGCCCGCAAGGCCAACCGCCTGCTCGACATCACCCTGACCACCCGCGGCCAGAGTGCCGGCGAGCCGGTGGTGATGGCCGGCGTGCCGGTGCATTCGGTCGAGAGCTACCTGGCTCGGCTGATCAAGCTGGGCGAGGCGGTGGCGATTGCCGAGCAGGTCGGTGACGTGGCCACCGCCAAAGGTCCGGTTGACCGCAAAGTGGTGCGGGTGGTCACGCCCGGCACCATCACCGACAGCGAACTGCTCGACGACCGGGTAGACACCTTGCTCTGCGCCGTCTTCAAGCTGCGCGTCACCTGGGGTCTGGCCTGGCTGGGCCTGGCCAGCGGCCAGCTGGGATTGACCGAGTGTGGCGAGGCCGAGTTGGCCGGCTGGCTGGCCCGGCTGGACCCGGCCGAGCTGCTGCTGCCCCAGGCCCTGCACAGCGCCAGCACCCCGCTGCCGGCCGCGCTGCTGCAGCACCGCGCCGCCCGCACCGCGCGGCCGGACTGGCAGTTCGACGCCGCGCTGGGGGTGCGCAAGCTGTGCGGGTTGCTGCAGGTGGCGTCCTTGCAGGGCTTCAACGCCCAGGATTTGCCGGTAGCGCAAGCCGCAGCTGCCGCACTGTTGAGCTTTGCCGAGCACACCCAGGGCCAGGCGCTGGCCCACGTGGCCACGCTGGACGTGGCGCGTGCCTGCAGCTTGATCGACCTGCCGCCGGCCACCCACCGCAACCTGGAGCTGACCCAGACCCTGCGCGGCGAGCCCAGCCCCACCCTGCTGTCGCTGCTCGACAGCTGCAAGACCGGCATGGGCAGCCGCTTGCTGCGCCACTGGCTGACCCACCCGCAGCGCCTGCGCGGCGCCGCCAGCGCCCGCCACGACGCCATCGCCGCGCTGACCGGCTTGGGCGCCGAGCCGCTGCGCCAGGTGCTGCGCCAAGTCAGCGACGTCGAGCGCATCACCGCCCGGCTGTCGCTGCGCCAGATCCGCCCCAGGGAACTCAGCGGCCTGCGCGCCACGCTGCAGGTGTTGCCAGCCTTGCGGGGCACCTTGCCGCCTGAGGCCACCGCCGACCGCCACCCCACGCCAGCCAGCGGCGACCCACTCCCGCCCGACCCCCCCACCCTGCTGGCCGGCTTTGCCCAGGCCTTGAGCCCGCCAGCGGCGCTGCTAGCCCTGTTGCGGGCCGCCGTGGCCGACGAGCCCGCCGTACTGCTGCGGGACGGCGGCGTGATCGCCACCGGCTTCGACGCTGAACTCGACGAGTTGCGCGGCATTGGTCAGAACTGCGACGCCTACCTGCTGGCACTGGAAACCCGCGAGCGGGCCCGCACCTCGATTGCCAACCTGAGGGTGCAGTTCAACCGGGTGCACGGCTTCTACATCGAGGTCACCGCCGGCCAGGTGGACAAGGTGCCCGCCGACTACCAGCGCCGCCAGACCCTGAAAAACGCCGAACGCTTCATCACGCCCGAGTTGAAGACCTTCGAGGACAAGGCGCTCTCAGCCCAGGACCGGGCCTTGGCCCGCGAAAAATGGTTGTTTGAGCAACTGCTCGACCAGCTGCAGACCTTTCTGCCCGAGCTGGGCCGGCTGGCCCGCGCGCTGGCCGGGCTGGACGCGCTGGCCGCGCTGGCCGAGCGCGCCGCCACACTGGGCTGGTGCCGGCCGCGATTTGTGCCCCAGCCCTGCATCGACATCGAGCAAGGCCGGCACCCGGTGGTGCAAGCCCGGCTGGCCGAGACCGGCGGCGGCGGCCAAGGCGCAGACTTCATCGCCAATGACTGTCGGCTCGACGCCCGCACCCGCATGCTGATCATCACCGGTCCCAACATGGGCGGCAAGAGTACCTACCTCCGCCAGATCGCCCTGATCGTGCTGCTTGCCCAGGCGGGTTCGTTTGTCCCTGCGGCGAGCGCGCGCGTTGGCAGGGTTGATCGCCTGTTCACCCGCGTCGGCTCGGCGGACCGGTTGGGTGCGGGCCAAAGCACGTTCATGGTCGAGATGCAGGAGACCGCCGCGATCCTAAACGCGGCGACCTCACGTTCACTCGTGCTGCTCGACGAACTGGGCCGCGGCACGGCCACCTACGATGGGCTCGCCCTGGCATGGGCGG
>JANMXG010000376.1:0-5050 GCA_031394235.1 Betaproteobacteria bacterium | reverse complement strand
CGCCTTGTGGATTGCCCGTATCAACGCCGCTGCGCGCGGTCTGGGCATCACCTACAGCAAGTTCATGGCCGGCATGAAAAAGGCTGCGATCGACATCGACCGCAAGATGCTGGCTGAACTCGCGGTCAACGACCCGGCTGCTTTTGGCAGCATCGTTGCCAAGGTGAAGGCCCAGCTCGCTTGATACCCCAGCGCCCGCGCCCCGCAAAGGGCGCCGGTGCTGCTGCCAAGCTTGGAAGGCCGTCACCCGTGGGCGGCCTTTTTTTATGTCTGACGCTGATATGACCGACTTCGACCCCCTGGTGGCCACGGCGCAAGCCGACTTCGCGGCCGCGCCCACACCTGCCGAGCTGGAAAACGCCAAGGCCCGCTTCCTGGGCAAGTCCGGCCGCCTGACCGAGTTGCTCAAAGGCCTGGGTGCGCTCTCGCATGACGAGAAAAAAACCCGTGGCGCCGAGATCAACCTGGCCAAGCAGCGCATCGAGGCCGCGCTTGCCGCCCGCCGCCAGGCGCTGGCCGACGCTGAGCTTGACGCGCAGCTCAGGGCCGAGGCGCTGGACGTCACGCTGCCCGGCCGCCAGCGCGGCATGGGTGGTTTGCACCCGGTGTCGCGCACGATGGAACGGATCGAGGCGATCTTCGGCTCCATGGGCTTCGATGTCGCTGAGGGGCCCGAAATCGAAACCGACTGGATGAGTTTCACGGCGCTGAACAACCCCGAGAACCACCCGGCCCGGTCGATGCAGGACACGTTCTACGTCGACATGAAGGACGAGGCCGGCCGCTGGCTGAACCTGCGGCCGCACACTTCGCCAATGCAGGTGCGATACGCCCGGGCGCATGCCGCTAAGCATGCCGATGTGATTGCTGCCGGTGGCGTGATGCCCGAAATCCGGGTCATCGCACCGGGCCGCACCTACCGGGTTGACAGCGACGCCACCCACTCGCCGATGTTTCACCAGTGTGAAGGCTTGTGGATCGGCGAGAACGTCAGCTTCAAGGACTTGAAGGTCGTGTTCACCGATTTCTGCCGCAGGTTCTTCGAGAGCGATGACCTCCTGTTGCGCTTTCGGCCCTCCTTTTTTCCGTTCACCGAGCCGTCTGCCGAGATCGACATCGCGTTTGCCTCCGGCCCGCTCAAAGGCCAGTGGCTGGAGGTGGCTGGCTCGGGCCAGGTGCACCCGAACGTGGTGCGCAACTACGGCCTCGACCCCGAGCGCCACATTGGCTTTGCCTTTGGCATGGGGCCGGACCGGTTGACGATGCTGCGTTACGGCGTCAATGACTTGCGTTTGTTTTACGACGGCGACCTGCGCTTTTTGCAGCAGTTTCGCTAAAACGGCTGCCGCGCTAAGCCTCTAGCTGCAAACAACACGCCGCCGCCACCACAGCTACCGCGAAATATTCACCGCGACCAAATCAACGCGACCGACAAGTTCACGACCATGCAATTCCCCGAATCCTGGCTGCGCGAGTTCTGCAACCCACCCTTGTCGACTGCCGCGCTGGCTGACCTGCTCACCATGGCCGGTCTGGAAGTCGAGTCGCTGCGACCCGCCGCGCCGCCGTTCTCCCGGGTGGTGGTGGGTGAGATCGTCTCGGCCGAGCCGCACCCCAATGCCGACCGCTTGCGGGTGTGCCAGGTCAGCGCCGGCGAGTTCTCAAAAAACGGTCTGCTGCAAGTCGTCTGCGGTGCGCCCAACGCGCGCATCGGCATCAAAGTGCCGCTGGCACTGGTGGGTGCCGAGCTGCCTCCGGCGGACGGCGAGGGCACGGCGCCATTCAAGATCCAGTTGGGCCAGCTGCGCGGCGTTGAAAGCCAGGGCATGCTGTGCTCGGCGCGAGAGCTGAGGCTCAGCGAGGACCACGGCGGTCTGCTGGAGCTGGCCAGCGATGCCGTGCCGGGCTTCGATGTGCGGGAGGTGCTGAAGCTCGACGAGACCCTGTTCACCCTCAAGCTGACGCCCAACCTTGCGCACGGGCTGAGCATCTTCGGCATTGCCCGTGAGGTGTCCGCCCTGACCGGCACCCCGTTGACGGTGCCGGGGGTGCAGCCAGTGGCCGTCACGTCGGCGGTGGTGCTGCCGGTGGCGGTTGAGGCGATCGACCTGTGCGGGCGGTTTTCGGGCCGCACCGTGCACGCTGTCAACACCCGTGCCAAGACGCCAGCCTGGATGGTGGACCGGTTGGCGCGCTGCGGCCAGCGCTCAGTCACGGCGCTGGTGGACATCTCCAACTACCTGATGTTCGAGTACGGCCAGCCGTCACACATCTTCGACCTGGACAAGATCCATGACCGGCTGGTGGTGCGCTGGGCCAAGCCCGGTGAAAGTCTCAAGCTGCTGAATGGCAGCACCGTTGAACTTGACGCCCAGGTAGGCGTCATCGCCGACGCGCAGGGTATCGAATCGCTTGCCGGCATCATGGGCGGTGACGCCACCGCAGTGTCCGACGACACCCGAAACGTCTACGTCGAGGCCGCGTTCTGGTGGCCCGAGGCGGTGGCGGGGCGCTCGCGACGGTTCAACTTCACGACCGACGCCGGCCACCGGTTTGAGCGGGGCGTCGATCCATCTGCGACGGTTGACAACCTGGAGCGCATCACCCGGCTGATCATCCACATCTGCGGCACACCCGAAACGGTTTGCGGCCCGGTGGATGATCAGCGCATCAACCTGCCCGTGCGCGCACCGGTGACGCTGCGGGTGGCGCGCGCCGTCAAGGTGATCGGCATGGCCATCAGCCAGGCCGAGTGCGCCGAAGTGTTCACCCGGCTGGGGTTGGCTTTCACCCAGGCGCCGGGGCTGTTGACGGTCAGCCCGCCAAGCTGGCGCTTCGACCTGGCCATCGAAGAAGACCTGATCGAAGAGGTGATCCGCGTCATTGGCTACGACCAGTTACCCGCCACAGCGCCAGTCGCGCCGGTGGTGCCGCGCATCCGGCCCGAGTCGCAGCGCAGTGCCTTTGCGGTGCGGCGTGCACTGGCGGCGCTGGATTTTCAGGAAACCATCAATTTCAGTTTTGTCGAGACCCGCTGGGAACATGAGCTTCATGGCAACGCTGATCCGATCCGGGTGCTGAACCCGATAGCGGCGCCGCTGGCGGTGATGCGGTCCAGTTTGGTGGGCAGCCTGGTGCAGGTGCTAAGGCACAACCTGGCGCGCAAGACCGGTCGCGTGCGGGTGTTTGAACTCGGTCGGGTCGCCAGCCGAGATGCCAGCGTGCTGGCTGGCGTCAGCAGCGTGGCAGGCATTGCCCAGCCGATGCGCGTGGCCGGGTTGGCCTATGGTCCGGTGGATGCCACCCAATGGGGCAGCAGAGAGCGCGCGGTCGATCTCTATGACCTCAAAGGCGACATCGAAGCCCTGTTGCTGCCCTGCAGGCCCAGGTTTGAGCCGGTCGAACACCCGGCGTTGCATCCGGGCCGTAGCGCGCGGGTGGTCCTTGATGGCCTGGCCATTGGCGTGATCGGTGAATTGCATCCCCGCTGGCGCCAGGGTTACGACATGCCGCATGCGCCTGTGCTGTTCGAGCTCGACCTGGCCGCGGTGCTGTCTCAACCTGTTCCTGGGTTCGAGGCGATCGCACGGCACCAGAGTGCCTGGCGCGACCTGGCGCTGGTGGTGCCAGAGTCGGCCACGCATGACGGCTTGGTGGGCGCGCTGCGCAACGATCCCGCGGGCTTGGTGAAATCTGCCACCTTGTTCGACGTGTACCGGCCCAGCACACCCAGCGCGGATCTCGCCGCTGGCGAGCGCAGCATGGCGGTTCGGCTGGAGCTGCTCGACGACAAGGCAACCCTCACTGAAGACCGCATCGACGCTGCCATTGCTGCCGCCTTGTCGCGTGCGGCCCAAGCGCAGGGCGCACGTCTGCGTGGCTGAGCACCTACTGTCCAAATTTCAAGCGAGCACCCTATGAGTATCGAGGACCAGACCCCGGACCGCGTGATCCTGCCGTCGCTGGAGACGCCCACGCTGACCAAGGCTGAGCTGGCAGAGTTGTTGTTCGAGCGGCTGGGCCTGAACAAGCGCGAATCCAAGGACATGGTCGAAGCCTTTTTTGAACTGGTGCACAACACCCTGGTCGAAGGTCAGGATGTCAAGTTGTCCGGCTTTGGCAACTTCAATATCCGGCGCAAGGCGCCACGCCCCGGTCGCAATCCACGCACCGGCGAAGCGATCCCCATCAAGGCCCGCAATGTCGTGACGTTCCACGCCAGCCACAAGCTCAAGACGATCGTGCAAGGCGACGCACCAGCCGCGGAAGACTTCGAGTAGAGTCTGAGTTTTCAGCCACACCTCATTGATTTCTATGGAGAAACTGCTGCCCGCCATCCCGGCAAAGCGTTACTTCACAATCGGTGAGGTCAGCGACCTGTGTGGTGTCAAGCCCTACGTGCTGCGCTACTGGGAGCAAGAGTTCAGCCAACTGAAGCCGATGAAGCGCAGGGGCAATCGGCGCTACTACCAGCACCATGAGGTGCTGTTGATCCGGCGCATCCGTGATCTACTGTACGACCAGGGCTTCACCATCAGCGGCGCCCGAAACCAACTGGGGGAACTGATCGGTGGACAGCGCCCGATTGGACCGCTGGGGGACCTGCACGCTGACGGCGAGCCTTCAGAAACACCGCTGGACCAGGACGACGCACTGCTGCTCAGCAGCGACCAAGTACAGAACCTGCCTGCGGTGGATCAGCTTGATCTGGTGCCGTCTCAACTTCGCGCCGAGCTTTTATCCATCCGGGCCTTGTTGACCGTCTGAGGCCATTGTTTTCAGCCTATAATTTAAAGCTCAGTCGGGGCGTAGCGCAGCCTGGTAGCGCACTTGCATGGGGTGCAAGGGGTCGCGAGTTCGAATCCCGCCGTCCCGACCATATGAATCAATGGGTTAGCTATCACAAGGAGTTAGCCCATTCGGCTTTTTGGGCCTCGCAATCCGATTTCTGGCAATTTTCTGGCAATTTGATTTGCGGTAGGGCTCAACTTCAGCACTTCCGCAACACCTTACCCAGTCGGCCGGCGCCTTCGGAAGATCACGGCTTAGA
>JANMXG010000375.1:0-23005 GCA_031394235.1 Betaproteobacteria bacterium | reverse complement strand
CCCACCGCCACCGCGCTGTTCACCGGCTACAAGGCGCGCGAGGGCATGCTGTCGGTCGACCACACCACCGCCCGCAGCGAGTGCGACGGCAGCGTGGTGGCGGCGCGCTCGCTACCCACCATTCTGGAACTGGCCGCCGCCAACGGCCGCGCCACAGGCGTCGTGTCCACCGCCCGGCTGACCCACGCCACGCCTGGCGCCACCTACGCCCACACCCCCATGCGCGATTGGGAGGCCGACAGCAACATCCCCACACCCGGCTGCAGCACCAAGGACATTGCCCGCCAGCTGATCGAGGTGAGCCCCACGGTGCGCGCCAGTTTGAAGGTGGCGTTGGGCGGCGGGCGCACCTACTTTCTGCCCAAGACTGAGGCCGACCCCGAGTACCCCACCACCAAAGGTCGTCGCAACGACGGCCGCAACCTGACGGCCGAATGGGTGGCCAACCGCAGCACGGGTGCAGCCTATGTCTGGAACAAGGCCCAGTTCGAGGCGCTCGATGTGGCGACCACCGGGCCGGTGCTGGGTTTGTTCGAGCCCTCGCACATGCAGTACGAGGCTGACCGTGCCAGCGACCCGGCCGGTGAGCCGTCGCTGACCGAGATGACAGCCAAGTCGATTCGATTGCTGCAAAACAGCCCCAAGGGCTATTTCCTGCATGTCGAGGCCGGGCGCATCGACCATGCGCACCATGCCGGCAACGCCCGCCGGGCGCTACAAGACACGATCGAGCTGTCCAACGCGGTGCGGATAGCGATGACCATGACCAGCGAGCAAGACACGCTGATCATCGTCACCGCCGACCACAGCCACACCTTCACGATTGCGGGCTACCCCAACCGGGGCAATCCGATCCTCGGCCTGGTCAAGGGCGTGCCCAGCATTGACGGCAACCCGACCAAGCTGACGCTGGACAAGAACGGCCTGCCCTTCACCACCCTGGGCTATGCCAACGGCCCGGGTTACCGCGGCGGGTCACGGCCTGACCTGAGCAGCGTCGACGCCACCGCGCTGAATTTTTTGCAAGAAGCCACCGTGCCGCTGTCCAGCGAAACCCATGGCGGCGAGGACGTGGGCGTCTGGGCGCGTGGCCCCAAGGCCTACCTGGTGCGCGGCAGCATGGAACAAAACTGGATCTTCCATGTGATGCGCGAGGCCTTCGGCTTCTAGGCGAGCCCGACCGGTGCTGAACCCTGCAGTGGCCCGATGGACTGTCACTGCCGCGGCGCTGGCGGCGGCCGCCTTCAGCCCGCTGGCCGGGTCCCAGCCCGTACCTGCCACGCCGATTGCTGCGGAAAGCAGGGCAAGCACGGCAAACGCGGAGACCGGCCCGGCGGCGGGACCAGTGCCCGGCACATCCCGCGTGTCTGCCGCGCCGGACCTGGCCGCGCGCTTTCGCGTCACCTGGACGCCACGCGGCCACCCCGCCCAGGCGCAGCAGTGGCAGCTCCAGCGCTCGGCTGCCGAGATCAGCTGGATCAAGGGCGACGGCCGCGAGGACATCTGGCGCCGTGATGTCAGCGGCATCCGGCTGGAACGGGTGCTGCGCCGCGACCGCCACCGGATCGATTACAGCGCCGGGGAGCTGCGCACGCTGGACGTGCAGGTTGACTGGCGCGCACTGGGCAGCCTGTTGACAGACGCCGATTTGGCCCGGCTGCACCGCCTGCCCGACGCCCAGCCTGGCGCCTGGCCCCACTACCACGGTGTCCTGGACGGCGAGCAGGTTGACCTGCGCTGGGATCCGGCAGCGCAGCTGCCAGTGCAACTGCTGCGCCGCGGCAAGGCCGGCCAGGTGCTGTACCAGCGGCTGGCACTGCTGGCCACAGCGCCGGCCCACTGGCCCCGCGCCGGCGCCGGCACCGACGATTTCCAACGCCTGGACGCGGCCGACTTTGGCGACATGGACGACAACCCTGTGGTGCGCCAGGAAGAGGCACGCGACGCGCTAGCCGGTTGGCGCAAGCCGCACCGCCACTGACACAACCGGTAGCGACACAACCGGCACTGGCAAAACAGCCCTGGCGCACAATGCCCGCAGCTTTTGCCGGGCTTGCAAGCCAAGCAGCCCGCCTGCTGCCCGCCCACCTGCTGCCCCTTGCTGCCCCATGAAATGTGCCGTCATCACCGACCTGCATGCCAACCGCGAAGCGGTCGAGGCGGTGCTGGACCACGCCCGCAGCCAGGGCGCCGAGCGCTGGGTGCTGCTGGGTGATTTTGTCGGCTACGGCGCCGATCCGGGCTGGGTGGTGGACCAGGTGCGGGCGCTGGTGCGCCAGGGCGCGATCGCCGTGATGGGCAACCATGACCAGGCGGTGGTGCGCGGTGCAGCGCCCGGCATGCGGGCCGACGCCCGCCATGTGGTCGAGTGGACACGCGCCCAGCTCGACGCCAGCCAGCTCGACTTTCTGGCCAGCCTGCCGATGACCCAGCGCCACGGCGAACAGTTCTACGTGCATGCCAATGCGTGGGCGCCGGCAGGCTGGGAGTACATCACCGGCCGCGCCGAGGCGGTGCGCAGCCTGCACGCCACCGATTGCCGCTACACCTTTTGCGGCCACATGCACGAGCCCAAGCTGTTCCATTTGTCGGGCATCGGCAAGGCCGGCGACTTCGTGCCCACGCCGGGCGTGGCCATCCCGCTGCCGCCGCACCGGCAGTGGCTGGTGATCCCGGGGTCAGCCGGCCAGCCGCGTGACGGTAACCCTGCCGCCTGCTATGCGATGTTCGACGACGACAGCCGCGAGCTGTGCTTTCACCGCGTGCCCTACGACGTCGAGACCGCCGGCGCCAAGATCCTGGCCGCCGACCTGCCCCAGCGGCTGGCCAGCCGGCTGGGCAACGGGCACTAGGCGATGGATTCGAAGCTGTACAGCAACTCGCTGGGCTACACCGGCTCGGGTGGCCAGAACGCGCCCTCGCTGCTGGCGCCCGGCATGGTGATCGACCGCTTCCGGCTGGAAGAAAAACGGCATGTCGGTGGCATGGCCCACCTGTGGCGGGTCAGTGAGGTCAACCATTCGGGCGACACGCGCCTGCCGTTGATCATGAAGGTGCCGCGCATCAAGGGCGGCGAGGACCCGGCCACGATCGTCGGCTTCGAGGTCGAGCAGATGATCATGCCGATGCTCAGCGGGCCGCATGTGCCCCGGTTCATCGCCAAGGGCGACTTCACCCGCCAACCCTACATCGTGATGGAGGCGATCGAAGGCGACTCGTTGCGCGCCCGGCTGGACGAGGCACCGCTGGCGCTGGACGAGGTGATCGAGATCGGCTCGCGCGTGGCCACGGCGCTGCACGATGTGCACCGCCAGCATCTGGTGCACCTGGACATCAAGCCCAGCAACATCCTGTTCCGGCCCGATGGCTGCGCGGTGCTGGTGGACTTCGGCCTGTCGCGCCACGACCACCTGCCCGACCTGCTGGACGAGGAATTCACGCTGCCGATGGGCACCGGGCCTTACATGTCGCCCGAGCAGGTGCAGTGTGTGCGCAACGACTCCCGCAGCGACCTGTTTGCGCTGGGCGTGATGCTCTACCACTTCACCACCGGCGAGCGTCCGTTTGGCCAGCCTGACAGCGTGCGCGGCCTGCGCCGGCGGCTCTACATCGACCCGGTGCCGCCGCGCACCCTGCGCAAGGATTGCCCGCCCTGGCTGCAGGAGGTGATCCTGAAATGCCTGGAGGTACAGCCCGAGCGCCGCTACCAGACTGCCGGCCAACTTGCTGCCGATCTGCAGGCGCCCGGCCAGATCGTGCTGACGCGGCGTGCCGAGCGGCTGCAGCGCAGTGGCTCGATCAAGACCTTCAAGCGCTGGTTTTTTGCGTTGGGCGCCGAGCCCGGCCAGGACCGCGCCGGCGTGGCCGAGCGGCTGGACCGCAGCCCCATCATCATGGCCGCAATCGACATCGACCATGCCACCACCGAGCTGCTGCTGCAGTTGCGCGAGACCGTGCGCCGCCTGGTGCTGACCGAACCCGGCGCCCGGCTGGCCTGCGTCAGCGTGATGAAGATCGCCCGCATCGGGCTGGACGACCTGGTCGACGAACAGGGCCGCAGCCGGCATGTCAAGCAGCTGGTGGCGCTCAAGCATTGGGCCCGGCCGATCAGCAAGGCGCTGGACCTGGACGAGGGGCGGCTGACGTTCCATGTGCTCGAAGCCAGCGACGTGGCCCATGCGCTGATCGACTTCGCCCAGCGCAACCAGGCCGACCACCTGGTGGTGGGCGCCCGCGACACCACCACCCTGCGCCGCCTGCTGGGCAGCGTGTCGTCTCAGGTGGTGGCGCAGGCCGGCTGCACCGTCACGGTGGTGCGGGCGGCCGGTGTGGCCGAGGCAACACCGGTGGCTGTCGCGCCACCTGCGCTGCCGGTCAAAGCCGGTCCGGGTGCGCCGCCTGCTGGGTCAGCCGGCTGATCACCAGCACAGCCTGGGTGCGTGATGACACGCCCAGCGCCCGCAACACTGCCGCCACATGGTCCTTGACGGTGTCCACCGAGACATTCAGCTCGCGAGCGATCAGCTTGTTGGGCAAGCCCTTGAGCAGCAGCGTCAGCACATCGGCCTGGCGCGGTGTCAGGCCCAGGCCGGCCATGCCAGCGCGGCTGTCTGCCGCCACCCCTGGCCCTGCGCTGGACGCCGGTGACAAGCCCCGCTCGGGCATGGGCCGCATCACCGCCGGCTCGGTGTCGCTGGCGGTGTCACGTCCGGCCAGCCATCGCGCCGGCTGCCGGCTGGCAGCCTCGTCGGCAGCGGCAGCGGCGGCGGTCAGGTTCATGCCGGGCAGGCGCGCCAGCCCTAGCAGCGCCTGCGGGATGTAGACACCTCCTGACAGCATCAGCGCCAGCGCCTCGGTCAGCTCGCGGGTGGGCGAGCATTTGGAGACGAAACCCATCGCGCCCATGTCGATCACCCGCACCATGTCGGCCATGCGCTCGGTGCCGGACACCACCACCACCGGCAAGGCGGGGTAGCGCTCGCGCAGGTCGGCAAGCACCGCAAAACCGTCCACGCCCTGGCCCAGGTTCAGGTCGAGCAGCAGCAGTTCAACCCCGGGGTCGGCCGCCAGCAGCGCAAAAGCGTCCTGCGGGTTCTCGGCCAAGAGCACCGGGATGCCGGGGTCCAGCGTCTGGATGATGTTTTTCAGTGCCGACAGGATCAGCGGGTGGTCGTCAACCAGCAGCACTTTCATGGATCAGCCCCGTAGCGGTGTTGGCAAGTCAGGTGAAGCGTCTGGACAGCGCCTCGGCCACGCACACCGGCTTGTCAGACCCCTCGCGCTCGATGCTGATCTCCATCGTCAGCTGGGCGCCGCCATCGATCGGGTCAAAGGCCTTGAGCCGGATCTGGCCGCGCAGCCGGCTGCCCACCGTCACCGGCGACATGAAGCGCACCCGGTTCAGGCCGTAGTTGACGCCCATCTTGACGTCATCGATCTGCATCGCCGTGGCGGCCAATTCGGGCAGCAGCGCCAGCGTCAGAAAGCCGTGCGCGATGGTGGTGCCAAACGGCCCGGCCGCCGCCCGCACCGGATCGACGTGGATCCACTGGTGGTCGCCGGTGGCCTCGGCAAACAGGTCGATGCGGCGCTGGTCGATCACCAGCCAGGGGCTGGTGGCCAGGTGGTCACCCACCCGCCCCTGCAGCGAGGCCAGGGTGGCAAAGTGAACGGGCGCGGCGGGGGCTGGGGTGTTGTCGGTCATGTGGTGAGCCATTGGGTGAGGGGGGTCCACTGCGCCAGGTCACGCTCGACCCGGCCGGGGGCCACGTCGAACAGGGTCAGGCCGCGGGCGGCGAGGTGCACATAGTTCTGGGTGTCGCGCAGCGAGGTGATCGGCGGTTGCTGCAGCGCGGCGAGAAAGTGGTTGAGGTGCTCGGTGGCGTGGGTGTGCTCCTTCACCCGCATTGCCACCAGGCCCAGCGTTACCCGGTCGGCGCGCCGATGGACCCGCAGCAGCTGCAAAAAGGCATGGGTGGCGGCCATGTCGAACGGGCTGGGCTGCAGCGGGATCAGCACCCGGTCGGCCAGTTTCATCACCGCATCCAGCCGCTTGCCGTGCAGGCCGGCAGGGGTGTCGAGCACCAGGTGGGTGCAGCCCTTGGGCGGGCGCAGCAGGTCGCCGTCCAGCGTGTCCCAGCCCCGGATCACCGGCAGCTGCGGCGGCCGCAGTGCCAGCCACTGGCGCGCACTTTGCTGGCGGTCCACGTCGCCCAACATGACGCTGTGGCCCTGGTGCGCCAGCCAACCGGCGATGTGGGTGGCCAGGGTACTTTTGCCAACCCCTCCCTTGGGGTTGGCCACCACGATGACAGGCATGGCTGCCGTTCCTGTTCAGTTGACGGATTGCTGATATGTTACGAGAGCCTCTCCCCCGCCCTCCCCCGACAAACCCCCGCCATGCCGCGCATCCTGGTCCTGCTTGCCCACCCCCAATTGGAGAATTCGCGGGTCGGCCGGGCCCTGGCCGACGCGGCACGGGCGGCGTCCAGCGGCCCGGACAACATCGCTGTGCGCGACCTGTACGCCCGCTATCCCGACTACCTGATCGACGTCGCCGCCGAGCAGACCGCGTTGGCCGGCGTGGACCTGCTGGTCTGGCTGCACCCGGTGCACTGGTACGGCATGCCGCCCCTGATGAAGCTCTGGCTGGACGAGGTATTTGCCTTCGGCTGGGCCTACGGGCCGGGCGGCGATGCGCTGCGCGGCACCGATCTGTGGCTGGTCACGTCCACCGGCGGGCCCGAGTCGTCGTACCGCGGCGATGGCTACAACCGCTACTTCTTCGACGCCTTCCTGCCGCCCTACGAACAGACCGCCAACCTGGTCGGCCTGCGCTTCCTGCCGCCGCTGGTGCTGCACGCGGCGCACCGGGTGGGCGAGGCGGACATCCAGGCCCACGCCGCGCTGTTTGCGCAGCGCCTGGCCAGCTATCCGCATTGGCCCGAGCTGGACGGCCTGGCGCCCGGTGCGGCCTGCTTTGTTCCCGCTGACGCCCGGCCCGCCGACTGAAACGAGCCACCCGACCATGGAACACGGCGATTGGCTGAGCCTCAGCCTGGTCTACCTGGGCGCTGCGGTGCTGGCGGTACCGCTGGCGCGGCTGCTGGGGCTGGGCGCGGTCATCGGCTACCTGGCGGCCGGCATCGTGATCGGCCCCTGGGGCCTTCAATTGGTGACCGAACCAGCCACCATGCTGCACATCGCCGAGTTCGGCGTGGTGCTGATGCTGTTCCTGGTCGGGCTGGAGCTGGAGCCGCGCCGGCTGTGGGCCATGCGCCGGCCGATCTTCGGCGGCGGCAGCGTGCAGCTGCTGGGCTCGGCCGCGCTAGTGACCGGCGTCGGCGTGGCCGCCGGGCTGGCCTGGCCGCTGGCGCTGGTGGCGGGCCTGGGGCTGGCGATGTCGTCCACCGCGATCGGCCTGGGTGCGCTGGCCGAGCGCAACCTGATGGCCACCGCCTCGGGCCAGAACGTGCTGTCGGTGGCGCTGTTGCAGGACATGGCCGCCATCCCGGTGCTGGCGCTGGTGCCGCTGCTGGCGGTGGGGGTGTCGGCCCAACACGCCGAGGGCAGCGCCTGGCTGGCCGCCGCCAAGGCCTTTGGCGTGATCGCGGCCATCATCTTTGGCGGCCGGCTGCTGCTGCGCCCGGCGCTGCGCTGGATCGCCCGCAGCGACACGCCCGAGATCTTCACCGCCGCCGCCCTGCTGCTGGTGGTGGCCACCGCCTCGCTGATGCAGTCGGTGGGCCTGAGCATGGCGCTGGGCGCCTTCCTGGCCGGCGTGCTGTTGGCCGAGAGCGAGTACCGCCGCGCACTCGAGACAGACCTGGAGCCGTTCAAGGGCTTGCTGCTGGGGCTGTTTTTCATCGCCGTCGGCATGAGCATCGACTTTGCCGTGGTGCTGGCCCACCCCGGGCTGATGGCGGCCGTGGTGCTGGGCTTTCTGGCGCTCAAGGCGCTGGTGCTGTGGGGCCTGGCGCGCCGCGCGCGGCTGCCGCTGGCCGAGCGGCCGGTCTATGTCATCTTGCTGGCGCAGGGCGGCGAATTCGGTTTTGTGGTGTTCCAGGCGGCGCAGCAGGCCGGCGTGATGGACGCCCAGACCACCTCGTTTCTGGTCGCTTCAGTGGCGGTGTCGATGTTGCTCACGCCCTTGCTGCTGCTGATCGCCGACCGCTGGTGGGTACCCGCGCTGGCCCGGCGCGCCGGCCGCAGCGGCGGCCCCAAACCGGCCGAGCTGAGCGAGCCCCAGGCGGCACCGGTGATCATTGCCGGCTTCGGCCGCTACGGCCAGGTGGTGGGCCGGCTGCTCAATGCCAACGGCCTGTCGGCCACAGTGCTGGAGCACGACGCCGAGCAGGTCGAGACGCTGCGCAAGTTTGGCTCACGGGTGTTTTATGGCGACGCGACCCGGCTCGACCTGCTGCGCACCGCAGGCGCGGCCGAGGCACGGGTGCTGGTGCTGGCGATCGACGACGTGGCGCAAAGCGTGAAGCTGGCCAAGCTGGCCCAGCAGCACTTTCCCAACCTCACCATCGTGGCCCGGGCGCGCAACGTCACCCACTATGCGCAGCTGCGCCAACTGGGCATTGAATCCGTCGAGCGCGAAACGCTGGACGCCGCGCTGATGAGCGGCCGCCGGGTGCTGGAGCTGATGGGCTGGCAGGCCCACACCGCACGCAACCAGGCGCTGCGCTACCGCCAGCACACGATTGATTTGCTGGAACAGATGGCGCCCCACGTCGGCAACCAGCAGGCCTTGATCGCGGTGGCCAAGCAGGGCCGCGAGCAGTTGGAGCAGATGTGGGCGCAAGAGCGGGCGCAGCAGACTGCGCAGCGCAACCGGCAGGGCTGGCATGGCGAGCCCGCCGCGGCGCCCACCGACGCCGATACATTCGACCAGCCTGACAGGCCCGCCAACGGCGCTGCCGCCTCGCCCGCAGACAACCCCGGCGCCGCCAACGCTACCGCCGCCGCGGCCGCCGCCACCGGGGTGGTAGGCAAGCCAGGCTGACCCGGCAGGTCCGGCCTACACCAGGCTGCAAGCCTGCTCGAAGCCCAGCCGCGGGCTGCGCGGAAACACCTTGGCCGGGTCGCCGGTGCCCAGCGTGCAGAGGAAGTTGGTCTTGACGGTGCTGCCGGCCCAAAAAGCGGCATCGACCTGGGCCGCATCAAAGCCGCTCATCGGCCCGCAGTCCAGCCCCAACGCACGCGCCGCCAGGATCAGGTAGCCGCCTTGCAGGCTGGAATTGCGCATCGCCGTGGCCTGGATCGAGGCCTCGTTGCCGACAAACCAGGCGCGCGCGTCGGCATGCGGAAACAAAAACGGCAACTGCTCGTAAAACGCCATGTCCATGCCGATGATCACCGTCACCGGCGCCTGCTTGACCTTGGCCTGGTTGGACGCCGACACACAGGCGGCCAGTTGGGACTTGGCCTCGGCCGAGCGCACAAACTTCAAGCGCGCCGGGCAGGCGTTGGCCGCCGTCGGGCCGAACTTCAGCAGGTCGTACAGCGCGTGCAACTGCGCGTCGGACACCGGCACATCGAGGTAGCCGTTCTGCGTGCGGGCATCGGTGAACAGCTGGGCCGTGGTCAAGGTCGTCGGGGTCGTCTGGGTCATGGGGCGGGTCTGGGTGGGTTGGGAACGGGCGACAATTGTGGGATGTTCCAACCTTCCCAGCACGACGTCAGGCGATTCTTCTGCGAAACCTGGCGCAAGCAGCGCGACGGCCTGCCGCTGACCCCGATGGAGGCGATCGCTGCCGACTGGGTCAGCGAGCACCCCGAGTACGCCGCCGACCTGTCGGACGAGGCCGCCGCACTGGCCACCAGCTACACGGTCGAGGACGGCCGCAGCAACCCCTTCCTGCACCTGTCCATGCACCTGTCGATTGCCGAGCAGTGCGGCATCGACCAGCCCACCGGCATCCGCCAGGCCGTGGCCCTGCTGGCCGCGCGGCGCAACAGCCTGCACAGCGCCCACCACGAGGTGATGGAATGCCTGGGCGAGATGATCTGGACCAGCCAGCGCAGCGGCCTGCCGCCGGACGGCCCGGCCTACATCGACGCCGTGCGACAGCGCGCCACCCGCTGACCGCCGACCCCTGGCCGTTGGCGGCCCCATCAGCGGCCCGCCCGATGGCACGCTTGTTGCACCGCAGCAGCGATACTGCCCCACCCGCCGGATGCCGGCCCGCGTGAAGCCCACCATGACCCCACCGCCCACCCTCGAAACCCTGACCCAGTCCAAGATCCACCTGATCGGTGGCGAAAAAGGCGGGGTCGGCAAGTCGATGGTCGCGCGCCTGCTGGCCCAGTACTTCATTGACCACGAGATGCCTTTTGTGGGCTTCGACACCGACCGGTCGCACGGTGCGCTGCTGCGCTACTACGCCGGCTACGCATCACCCGTGCTGGCCGACCGCTACGAGGCGCTGGACGCCATCGTCGAGAGCGCTGCCGAGCAGCCCGGCCGGCGTGTGCTGGTGGATTTGGCGGCCCAGACTCACGGCCCGCTGGTGCAGTGGATGGAGGACTCGGGCGTGCTGGATTTGGCTGACGTCAACGGCATGACGGTGTACTACTGGCACGTGATGGACGCCGGCCGCGACTCGGTCGACCTGCTGGCCAAGCTGCTGGACCAGTTTGGCCCGCGCCTGCGCTATGTGCTGGTGCGCAACCAGCTGCGCGGCGATGATTTTTCGCAGCTCGACAGGTCGGGCGAGCAGGCCCGGGCGCTGGCCTTTGGTGCCCGGGTGATCACGCTCAAGCACCTGCACGACCCGGTGGTCAACAAGATCGATGCGGCCAACGCCAGCTTCTGGGCGGCCAAGAACAACAGCGGCAAAGACGGCGCCGGGCTCGGCATGATGGAGCGTCAGCGCCTGAAGATGTGGCTGAACCACGCGATGGCCGAGATCGACCGCGTGCCGGTGTAAGCCCGCCGCGCGGGGGCGCTGAGGCGCAGCCCGCGCCTCAGCGCGCCGGCGCCAGCGGCGGCACCGTGCTGATGGCGATCGACGCCGCCGCGGTGCGGGTCTCGACGCCGAGCTTTTCGTAGACATGCTCCAGCTGCTTTTTCACCGTCGCCGGGCTGGACCCGAGGATGTCGCCGATGTCGCGGTTGGTCTTGCCCTTGGCCAGCCAGTACAGCACCTCGGCCTCGCGGTGGGTGAGCTTGAAGGCCAACACCAGCGCCATCACCGTGCGGGCGTCGTCTGACTCGCGCAGCACGATCAGCCATTCGTCGTCATCGCCGCCTTCGTCGCTGCCGGCCAGGTCACCGGCAGGCGCCTCACCGGCAGCCATCGCATGCAGCTCCAGCGTCAGCCGGCGCCCACCGCGGGCGGTCAGCAGCGGCTGCGGCGGCGTGGTGCCGCTGCGCGCAGCGGCCTCGCGCCGCACCCAGTCGATGATCGGCACCGGGGCAAACGGCCCCTCGCTGCTGAAGTACTCGCGCAGCAGCACGCGTGCCAGCGCGGTCTGCCAGAGCAGGCGGCCGTCGGTGGGCCGCACCACCATCGTGGCATGGCCAAAGGCGTCCAACGCGTTGCGGGCCTGGCGCTGCGCCCGCGCGGACTGGGTGTGCGCCTGGATGCGCGCCAGCACCTCGCGCGGCTGGATCGGCTTGGTGACGTAGTCCACCCCACCGGCGGCAAACGCCGCCACCACATGCTCGGTCTCGGTCAACGCGGTCATGAAGACGATCGGGATCGCCGCCGTCTCCGGCCCCGCCTTGAGCCGGCGCGCCACTTCGAAACCGTCCATGCCCGGCATCATCGCGTCCAGCAGCACGATGTCGGGCCGGGCCTGGCGGGCGCGGGCAATCGCGCTGGGGCCGTCGGTGGCCACCAGCACGGTGTAGCCGGCCTCGTCCAGCGCATCGTGCAGCAGCGACAGGTTGTCGGGCACGTCATCGACGATCAACACCACGTCGCCAGCAGCATGGGCCAGCGGGGCGGGCGGGATCGCGGCGACGGTGGTGGGGTCAGCGGACATCGGGTGGGTCGGCCAGATCGGCCAGCGCGGATTGGACCAGATGCGCCAGCGTGTCGAGCTGGAAGCCCTTGGCCAGGCCGCGCAGCCGGCCGACGAAGGCCGCACTGGCCGGGTGCTCGGCCTCGATGGCGTCGAGCTTGCGCTGGATGCCGCGCAAATAGCCCAGCCGCACCAGCTCGTCCAGCGCCCGCAGCGCGTCGGCCGGTGGCGGCTGCATCGGCAGGTCGGCCGCGGCGGCGCTGGCAGCCGCAGCGTCGGGCGGCGCCGGCTCGGCGTCGTGCCACTGCAGCGCCAGGCGGTCCTGCAACCAGCCCAGCAGCTCGATCATGCGCACCGGCTTGACCAGAAAGTCCTGCGGCCGGATGCCCAGGTCGTTGTCCAGGCCCTTGTCAAAAGCATTGGCCGACACGATGGCCGCCGGCGCGTCGCTCAGGCCCAGCGCCCGCAGCTGGCGCAAGGTGGTCCAGCCGTCGATGCCGGGCATCGCCAGGTCGAGAAAAATCGCGTCCACCCGCTCGCTGCGCAACAGCGCCAGGGCGGCCTCGCCCGAGGCCGCGGGCAGCAGCTCGAAGCCCAGCGGCGCCAGCCGGTCGATCAGCAGGCGGCGGTCGGCCTCCTCGTTGTCCACCACCAGCAGCCGGCGCCGTGGCCCCGCGTAGCCGACATGGCGCACACCGCCGGGCCGCACGCGTTGGCTGGCGCGGGCCCGCAGCTCGGGCAGGTAGAGCTTGACGGCAAAGCAGCTGCCCACGCCGGGCGCAGACCGCACCGTCAGCTCACCGCCCATCAGCCCGGTCAACATGCGGGCGATGGTCAAACCCAGGCCGGTGCCGCTGGTCGCATTGCCGCCGGCCGCCGTGCCGCGCACAAACGGCTCAAACACCTGCGCCAGCTCGGCATCGGACAGGCCAGGCCCGGTGTCCTCAACCTCAAAGCGCGCCATCTCGCGGCTGTAGTCCACCCGGAACTGCACCTGGCCGGCGCGGGTGAACTTCACCGCATTGCCCAGCAGGTTGATCAGGATCTGGCGCAGCCGTTTCTCATCGGCCCGTACCAGTTCGGGCAAGGTGCCGGTGCGGCTGAACGCGAACCGCAAGCCCCGTGCTGCGGCCTGCGGCTCGAACAGCAGCGCAAGTTCATCCATCGCATCGGCAAAGTGCATCGGCGCCGATTCCAGCGCCAGCCGGCCGCTCTCGATCCGGGCGATGTCCAGCGTGCCCTCGATCAGGCTCAGCAGGTGGTCGCCGCCACGCCGGATCACCTGCACCGCGCCACGTCGGTGCGCCGGGATGGCCGGGTCGTCCTCCAGCAGCTGGGCATAACCCAGGATGCTGTTGAGCGGTGTGCGCAGCTCATGGCTGATGGCGGTGATGAAGCGGCTCTTGGCCTGGTTGGCGGCATCGGCCTGGCCCACCGCCTGCTGCAGCTGGGCATCGGTGCGCTCATGCGACGCCACCTCGCGGCCCAGCGCAGCGGCCTGGCTTTGCAGCACCAGCGCCTGGGCGTGCAGGGTCTGGGTCTGGCGGCGTGATTCTTCTTGCGCCAGCGCCCGGCTGCGCTGGGCCAGCACCGCCCACCAGGCCACCATGCCGGCAATCAGCAGCAGCACCGCAAAAGCCTGGCCAAAACCCGCCCGCAGCAGCGGCGCCACGGCCGCCGCGCTGATAGCGTCCAGCCGGCCCAGCGACCGGGTGCCCAGCACATACAGCGCGCCAAACAACAGCGCCAGCCCGGGCACCACCGCGCCCATCAGCAGCAGGTAGGACGACAGCCCGCTCTCCAGGTGCGGCGCCATGCGGGCCGGCAGCAGCCGCTTGAGCAGCCGCAGCCACTGCGACGACAGCCGCGCCTGCGGCTTGCACAGGTCGTCGCAGCGCGCGTCCAGGGTGCAGCAGAGCGAGCAGATCAGGCCGCCATAGGCCGGGCAGGCAGCCATGTCCTCGGGCTCGTAATCGCGCTCGCAAAGGGTGCAGCGGCGCAGTGCGTGGCGGCCCAGGTAACCGGCATCGTTGTGGCCATCGCCCAGCGCGCCCCCGCCGACCAGCCCGGCGGCGGTGGCCACCGCCTGCGCCGCCGCCGTGCGCTGCGCCAGGTAGTAGCGACCGCCGGTGGCCCAGGCGATCAGCGGCGAGACCAGCAGCGCCGTGACCAGCGCGATCATGGCCGAGAAGGCCTGCGCCATTGGCCCGAAAGCGCCCAGGTGCGCCGCCACGCTGAGCACAGAGGCCACGCCCATCGCGCCCACGCCCACCGGGTTGATGTCGTACAGGTGGGCCCGCCGGAACTCGATGCCCTTGGGCGACAGCCCGAGCGGCTTGTTGATCACCAGGTCGGCCACCACCGCCATCATCCAGGCGATGGCGATGTTGCTGTAGAGGCCCAGCACATGGCTGAGCGCCTGGAACACGTTCAACTCCATCAGCACCAGCGCGATCGCGGTGTTGAACACCACCCACCCCACCCGGCCGGGATGGTTGTGCGTCAGGCGCGAGAAAAAATTGCTCCAGGCCAGCGACCCGGCGTAGGCATTGGTGACGTTGATCTTGATCTGCGACACCAGCACAAACAGTGCGGTGGCCGCCACCGCCCAGCTGTACTGCGGCAACACATACTCCCAGGCCACCAGGTACATCTGGTTCGGGTCCACCGCGCGCTCCACCGGCACGCTGTGGGCCAGGGCCAGCCAGGCCAGCATCACTCCGGCCATCATCTTGGCCACGCCCACCACCACCCAGCCCGGCCCGCCCATCAGGGTGGCGCCCCACCAGCGCCGGGCCGCCGGGCCGGGCCACCAGCGTCGGCCGGGCGGGTCGGGCTGGCGCTCGGGCATGAAGCGCAGGTAGTCGGCCTGCTCGCCCATCTGGGTGATCAGCGCAATGCCCACGGTCAGGGCCGCACCAAAGCCCATCAGGCCAAAACCGGGTTGCAACGGCTGGCCGTCCAACCCCACGCCGATGCCGGCAAAACCGGTCAGTCCGGTCAGCTCGTCGGGGCTCTTGACCAGCACATAGCCCAGCGGCAGCACCAGCATCGCCAGCCACAGCGGCTGGGTCCAGACTTGCAGCCGGCTGATGGCGGTGACACCGTGGCTGACCAGCGGGATCACCACCAGCGCGCACAGGCCGTAGCCCCAGGCCGGCGGGATGTCAAACGCCAGATCCAGCGCATAGGCCATCACCGCGGCCTCGAGCGCAAAGAAGATGAAGGTGAAGCTGGCGTAGATCAGCGAGGTGAGGGTCGAGCCCAGGTAGCCAAAGCCCGCGCCGCGCGTCAGCAAGTCCATGTCCACGCCGTAGCGTGCGGCGTAGACGCTGATCGGCAGCCCGGCCAGAAAGATGATCAGCCCGGTGGCCAGGATGGCGAGCGCGGCATTGGCAAAGCCGTGCTGCACCAGCAGCGTGGCGCCCACCGCCTCCAGGATCAGGAACGACGCGGCGCCAAACGCGGTGTTGGCCACCCGCCACTCACTCCACTTGCGGAAGGTGCGCGGCGTGAAGCGCAGCGCGTAGTCCTCCATCGTTTCGCTGGCGACCCAGCTGTTGTAGTCGCGCCGAAAGGTGATGACCTGCTGCGGCGGGGTGGTGGACGGCACAACCGGCGCTTCGGCGACCGGCACGCCGGCCGCCATCGCCTGGGCGGATGCCGGCAACGGTAAGGGCAGGATGGACGGGGCAGGCTGGCGGGTCATCGGCTCATGCAGGCATCAAAAATCGCGCCAAGTGCAGCCGCACCGGGGTCCAGCCCGGGGTGGCACAGCGCTGACCCGGGGCGGACCGGCCGCGCCGGCCGCATTCTTGCGCAAGCCGGCGCCAACCGGCGTGGGCCGGCGCGGGCCGGCCGCATTCTTGCGCAAGCCGGCGTGGACCGGCGCAGGCCCACGGCGTCAGCGGCCGGTGTCCGACCGCAACAGCCGCAGCGCCGCCAACGCCTGATCATGGTCAAAGGCGTACAGCGCGGCGGCCAGCGGGTCGAGACGGGCGCCAAACTGCTGTCTAAGCAGGCCTTGCACCCGGCGGAACTGTGCATGGGCCTGGAAGTCGCCCACGTCCAGCTGGGCCTCCAGCGCGTCCAGCAGCTCGGGCTGGGGCGTTGGCACCGGGCCAACTGCGGGTGCGGTAGCGGGCGGCAGGCCGTCCAGCCCCAGCGCCGTGATCTGTTGGACCAGGTGCTGGACGGTTTGCCCCAGCGCCTGCCAGTCAGCCGCCACCGCCGACACGGCGGCGCCCGTGGCCAATGCGGCTTCAATCGCCTGCGCCTGCTGCGCCAGCGCCACGGCGCCGACGGTGCCGGCCAAACCGCGCACCGCATGCGCCCTGTGGCGCAACGCCGTGGCGTCGCCCTGCGCCGGCAAGTCCAGCAGGCTGGGCAGCAGCGCGCGGTAGTGCAGCGCAAACCGCCGCAACAGGCCGGGGTAGAGGGCTGCGTTGCCACCGAGCTGCCGCAGTGCCAGCGCCGCGTCGATGCCGTCAACCACGGGCAGACCGGCAACCGCTGCGCCCATTGCCGCGGGCTGCGCTGCGGCGGGCAGCCCGGGCGGCCCGCTGGCCTGCGCCGCCTGGGCACCGGCCGCAGGCCGCCCGACCGACAGCCAGCGCAGCAGCGTCAAGAACATGACCGCCGGATCAACCGGCTTGGCCACAAAGTCGTCCATGCCGGCGGCCAGGCAGGCGGCGCGGTCGTCGCTGTAGGCGTTGGCCGTCATCGCCAGGATCGGCATGTCGCCGCCCCGGGTCATGGCGCGGATGCGGCGGGTGGCCTCCAGGCCGTCCATCTCGGGCATTTGCATGTCCATCAGGATCAGGTCGTAGGCCAGGCTGTGCGCCCGCTGAACCGCCTCCACACCGTTGCCAGCCACGTCCACGGTCAGGCCGACCGAGTGCAGCAGCGTCAGCGCCACGAACTGGTTGACGGGGTTGTCTTCGACCAGCAGCAGGCGCACGCGCTGGCCCAGCCGCCGCAAGCGCTGCTCGACATCGGCCGGTACGTCGGCCGGGGCAACGGCCGGGTTGCCGTACAGGTTGTCGGTGGCCGGATCGCGCAACGGCAGGGCCGACGCACCGGGCACCGCCTCGCCCGCGTCCAGCCAGACCGTGAAACTGAACGCACTGCCCTGCCCCGGCGTACTGGTCACCGCCATCTCACCGTTCATCAGCGCCACCAGGCGCTGGGTGATGGCCAAGCCCAGGCCGGTGCCGCCAAAGCGTCGGCTCAAGCTGGTGTCGGCCTGGACAAACGGCTCAAAGACCAGGCCCAGCTTGGCCGGCGCAATGCCGATGCCGGTGTCGGTCACGGTAAAGCGCAAATGCAGGCGGTCCGGCACAGCGCTGTCAGGCCGCTGCGCCCCCTGGCCGGGCTGCCGGCTCAGCAGCTCGGCGCGCAAGGCGATGCTGCCCTGCGCGGTGAACTTGACGGCATTGCCCAGCAGGTTGAGCACCGCCTGGGACAAGCGCGCCGGATCGCCGCACAGCGCGTCGGGCACGCTGTCAGTGTCGATCTGCAGCGTCAGGCCCTTGTCGCGCACCGGCTCGGCCACCAGGCCGCAGGTGTGCGCCAGCAGCGCCTGGAGCGAGAAGTCGATGCGCTCCAGCTCCACCTTGCCAGCCTCGACCTTGGACAGGTCGAGGATGTCGTTGATGACCCGCAGCAAGTGGCCCGCCGCACTGCCGATGCCGTCCAGGCGCTCGTGCTGCAGCGCGTCGCGGGTTTCGCGGCGCAGCAGGTGTGACAGACCCAGGATGGCGTTCATCGGCGTGCGGATCTCGTGGCTCATGTTGGCCAGGAAGGCGCTCTTGGCCCGGTTGGCCGCCTCGGCCTGGTCGCGTGCCAGCGCCAGCTCGGCATTGAGCTGCTGCAACTGCGCGGTGCGCTGGTCCACCCGGTTTTGCAGGTCTTGCCGGTGCTGCTCCAACTGCTCGGCCAGCTGCTGGCTGTGTTGCAGCTCCTGGCGCAGCAGCGCCTGGGTGCGGGCCCGCTCGCTGATGTCCGTCAGCGTGACACGCAGCGCGCCGCGATCATTGACGTTCGCCATCGGCAGCACTTCCAGCTGGGCCGGCAGCAACTGGCCGTTGCTGATCAGCATGTCCAACTCGATGCTGCCGCGCTCGCCCGACTGGCGCCGCGCCAGCGCAAATCGGTGCCAGCGGGCCATGTCCTGCTGCGCGACATGGCGCACAAATCGGCCGCCCAGCAGCGCGGTGCGCACCACGCCCAGCTGCGCAGCGCCGGTCAGGTTCAGCGCGGTGATCAGGCCGTGCCCGCTGAGCGAGAAGTAGCCCACCGGGGCAAAGTCGTACAGGTCCTGATAGCGGTCGCGCGCCAGCTCCATCGCCTGTTGGGTGCGCTGCAGCTCGTCGTTCTGCAGATCCAGCTCGATGCGGTGCACCTGCAGCTCATGCGCCAGGTGCTGGAGTGCCTCACCGGACGCCGCATCGGCGGGTGATGCGGCGGGTGATGCGGCGGGTGTTGCGCCCGGTTGTGCGGCGGGTGTGGCGCCCGGCGTTGCCGGCAACGGCCGTGGCGCGTCGGCGGGCGCCGTGTCCGGCGGTGTTGCAGGCGGCTTTGCAGGCGGCACGGTCATGCAGGGCCCTTGGCGGCAGGCTCGTCATCCAGCCTGAGCAGCACCAGCGGCGACTCGCCGTTGGCCTCGACGATGCGGCGGGCGCTCAGCCACAGGCGCTGCGTGTGCGCCCCGTCCCGGCTCAGCTGGAGCGGTGCTTGCTCGAAGCTGCGCTCGATCGGCAGGCGCCGCTCCAGCAGGTCGTGCAGCGCCGGCAGGTTCCAGTCCCTGTCGCCGTCGCCGATGTCGAAGATGCGCCGCCCGACCGTGTGGGCCGCCGTGCTGCCAAATGCAGCCAGGAACGCCCGGTTGGCGGACAGCACCCGCAGGTTGCCGTCCAGCACCATCAGCGGCTCGCGCACCGTGTCCACCACCGCCTCGGCCAGCTTGAGCGCCTTGCGGGTGGCAATCTGCTGCACCACCCGGTCGGTGGTGTCGGCAAAGGTCATCACCACGCCGTCGATCACATCGTCCACCGTGCGGTAGGGCCGGATTCGCGCCAGGTACCAGACACCTGTGTTGGTGACGATATCGCGCTCGATCGGCAGCAGCGTGTCCAGCACGGTCTGGGCGTCGGCCACCAGGTCGCCGCCGTTGACCTCGCTGCGGATATCGGCCAGAGGCCGGCCCACGTCGCTGGGCACCAGCGGGTAGACCTGGGTGGCATCGCGGGTGAAGCGCCGGATCACCAGTCGGCGGTCCAGGAAGATCGTGCCCAGCCGGATGCTTTCCAGCAGGTTCTTCATGTCGTCCTGCATCATCGCCAGAAACTCGATCTTGGTCTGCAGCTCGGCGTTGACGGTGATCAGCTCCTCGTTGACCGACTGCAGCTCTTCCTTCGAGGTCTCCATCTCCTCGTTGGCGGACTGCAGCTCCTCATTGGCAGACTGCAGCTCCTCGTTGGTCGCCTTGTGCTCCTCGTTGGACGCCTGTTGCGCTTCCAGCACCACGCTCATGCCCTCGCGCGCAAACGCCAGCTCGCTCTCCAGGTCCATCAGGTTCTGCGCCTGCACCGACACACTGCCCCGGCGCTTGCGCACCGGGCGCAGTGGCGGCGCGTCCGGCTGGTCCTGAAAGCTGACCAGCAACATGCCCAGCGGCGCATTGGGCTCGATCAGCGGCCGCAGGCTCAAATTCACCGGCAGGACCTGGCCATCGATTTGCACGTTCTGCGTCTGGTTCAGGATGACCACGCCCTGGGCGGCCTGGCGAAGCGCCTCACGCAACGCCAGTTGCAGGCCGTCGCGCGCCATGCCAACCAGGTTGTAGGACGGCTGGCCGGGGGCCGGGCGTAGGTAGCGCCCACAGTCACCGTGCACATACAGCACGGTGCCCTGCAGGTCGGTGACCACAGCGGCCGGCGCAAAAATCTGCAGCAACGCGCGTTTGGCGAGGTCGGCGATCTGCAGCTCGCGCGGGCGCCGGGCCGCCGGCGAGGGGGTGCCGGCAATCGTCACCCCAGACCAGGTGGGCACGCTGGCGGACCCACCGCGGCTCAGGTCCACCGCCGCCGTGGCGCGGTAGAGCTTCCACTTGCGGCTGATCGGCTCGAACAGGTTGGTGTGCTCGCCCACGCTCTCGGACGGCGACAGCATCAGCGCGCCGCCGGGCTTGACCGCATAGTGAAACGACCGTATCACCCGGTCCTGCAATTCGGGCTGCAGGTAGATCAGCAGGTTGCGGCAGGTCAGCAGGTCGAGCCGGGTGAACGGCGGGTCGCGGGTGATGCTCTGCACCGCAAACACCACCATCTCGCGGATCTCTTTCTTGATACGCAAGCCGTTGTCCTCGCGGCTGAAAAATCGGCCCAGGCGCTCGGGCGTCAGGTCTTGGGCAATGTTGACCGGATAAAACCCGAGACGCGCGGTGGTGATGGCATCGTCGTCCAGGTCGGTGGCGTAGAGCTGCACCTTGACATCGGTGTGGCTCTCGTCCATCAGCTCGCGCAGCAAGATCGCGATGCTGTAGGCCTCTTCGCCGGACGCGCAGCCGGCCACCCAGATGCGCAGCCCGTCACCGTCCGCCTTGGACGCCAGCAGGTCCTTCAGCACCGTGGTCTTGAGCACCTCGAAGGCCAGCGGATCGCGGAAGAAGCTGGTGACGTTGATCAGCAGCTCACGGAACATGGTCTGCAGTTCGGCCGGGTGCTCCTTGAGGTAGCGGGCGTAGGCATCGGCGTCGGCGATGCCGTGCTGGGTCATGCGGCGCTCGATGCGGCGCCCGACGGTGCTGATCTTGTAGAGCGAAAAATCATGCCCGGTGGTGGCACGCAGCAGCATCAGGATGCGGTTCAGCCCGGCCGAGGGTGCCCGTTTGACCGCGGCCGGCAGGTGCGCGGCGCTGCGGAAAGTCTCCAGCAGCGTCTGCGGCATGGCATCCGGCACCAGTATGCGGTTGACGTAACCCGCCGCAATCGCGCTGGACGGCATGCCGTCGTAGCGGGCGGTGGCGATGTCCTGTGCCAGGCACAGGCCACCGGCACCGTAGATGGCACGCAGACCCAGCGTGCCGTCGCTGCCGGTACCCGACAGGATGATGCCTGCCGAGTTTTCGGCCTGGTCCTCGGCCAGCGAGCGCAAAAAGCCATCGATCGGCAGGCGGTGGCCGCGGGCCTCGATCGGCTCGTGAAGCTGCAGCACGCGGTGCAGGATCGCCAGGTCGCGGTTGGGCGGGATGACGTAGACATGGTCGGCCTCGACCTGCATCTGGTCCTGCACCTCCAGCACGGGCAGCAGGCTGCTGCGCTGCAGGATTTCGGTCAGGATGCTGGGGTGGTTCGGGTCCAGGTGCTGCACCACGACAAAGGCCATGCCGATGCCCGCCGGCACGGCGCGGAAAAACTGCTCCAGCGCCTCCAGCCCACCGGCGGATGCGCCCAGGCCGACGATCGGAAACCGGTGTGGCGCGGCGCCGGTGGTGAGCGAAAACGGCGCGGCTGGGCTGACGGCCGTGCCGGGCGCTGGCGCCGGTGCTGGCGGCGGCAGGGCCGGCGCGGCCGGCGTGTTGCTGGCTGCGGTGCCGCCCGCGTTGCCCGCATTGCCCGCATTGCCCGCGTTGCCCGCATCGCCGGCCTGCAACGGCAGTGCGGGTTGGCCTTCTGGGGCGGACGCCGGCGGCGTGCGGGTTTTTTTGGACGGCATGCGGGGCATCCTGACGGTCAGGTGGGTGTGGATGGATGCGCGATCCTGCCCCGTGACCCGCCGGGGCGCCCTCGCATCCAAGCGGGCAAATTTATCACCGCAAGCCGCGCCGTGGCACAGCGCTTGCATCCGCCCACGGTGACAACCCGCAGCCGCCCGCAACGGCCGCTGCCGCAAAATCAGGCCACCATGGAACTCACCCCCCGCGAAAAAGACAAGCTGCTGATCTTCACCGCCGCACTGCTGGCCGAACGCCGCAAGGCGCGCGGCCTGAAGCTCAATTACCCCGAGGCGGTAGCCCTGATCAGCGCGGCCATCATGGAGGGTGCGCGCGACGGCAAGACCGTGGCCGCGCTGATGAGCGACGGCAAGACCGTGCTGGGCCGCGACGACGTGATGGACGGCATCGCCGAGCTGATCCCCGAGATCCAGGTCGAGGCCACTTTTCCAGACGGCACCAAACTGGTGACCGTGCACCAACCCATTGCATGAGGCCCACCATGATCCCCGGCGAACTCTTGACCGACCCAGGCGATCACGCCCTGAACCCCGGCCGGCGCGGCACCACGGTGGTGGTGCAAAACACCGGCGACCGGCCGATCCAGGTGGGCTCGCACTACCACTTTGCCGAAACCAATGCCGCGCTGCAGTTTGACCGGCCGGCGGCGCACGGCATGCGGCTGAACATCGCGTCGGGCACCGCGGTGCGCTTCGAGCCGGGCCAGCAGCGCACGGTCGAGTTGGTGGACTACGCCGGGGCGCGCGAGGTCTGGGGATTCCGCGGCCTGGTTCAAGGACCACTCTGATGGCAAGCATCGGACGGCGCGCCTACGCCGAGATGTACGGCCCGACCGTGGGCGACCGGGTTCGGCTGGCCGACACCGCGCTGGTGATCGAGGTCGAAGACGACTTCACGCTGCGCGCCGGCGAGGGCCGCCGAGACGTCGACGGGCGAGCCGTCGGCTATGGCGAAGAGGTGAAGTTTGGCGGTGGCAAGACCATCCGCGACGGCATGGGCCAAAGCCAGGTGCCCAACGGCCCCGGCGCCTTTGAGGCCTGTGACCTGGTGATCACCAACGCGCTGATCATCGACCACTGGGGCATCGTCAAGGCCGACATCGGCATCAAGGGCCACCGCATCGCCGCCATCGGCAAGGCCGGCAACCCCGACGTGCAGCCGGGCGTGGACATCGTCATCGGACCGGGCACCGAGATCTTGTCGGCCGAAGGGCTGATCGTCACCGCCGGCGGCATCGACACCCACATCCACTTCATCTGCCCGCAGCAGATCGAGGAGGCGCTGATGTCGGGC
>JANMXG010000374.1:0-2491 GCA_031394235.1 Betaproteobacteria bacterium | reverse complement strand
CGCCCCCCCACGTCCAGGGTGCGATATGCAGCAGGTTGGCGCAAAACAGCGCGTCCCAGCGGGCGCCGGCGTGGGTCAGTGCGGTGGGCCAGGGATCGGCCAGCACATCGAGTTGCACGGCCGGCAGCAAACCCGGACTGGGGTGCGCGGCGGACCACGCCGCTATGGCCAGCAGCGATGCCGGGTCGGGGTCGGTGGCTTGCCATTGCCAGCCGGGCAGGCCGGCGGCGCAGAACACCGCATGCTGGCCAGTGCCGGCGGCAAGCTCCAGCAAGCGCCCGGATGCGGGCAACAAGGTTTGCAGCGTCGCCAGGATGGCGGACTTGTTGCGTTCGGCAGCGGGGCTGGTGGGGCAGGTGTTGGGCGTCTCGGGCATCTCGGGCGTTTCGGGCAGGTCAGGCATGGCAGTCAGTCTGCCATGGACTTTGACCCGCCCCCGCCGGGCACAATAGGGTTTTGATTGAGGCGCAGCGCAGCATGCAGATCATCCCCTTCGAATTGCGCGGTGAGTTCATCACGCTGGACCGGCTGCTGAAGGCTACCGGATTGGCCATGAGCGGCGGCGGCGCCAAGACGATGGTCGCCGAGGGTAAGGTGCAGGTGGACGGCCGCGACGAGTTGCGCAAGACCGCCAAGCTGCGCGCCGGCCAGGTGGTGAGCCTGGCCGGCACGCGTATCCGGCTGACGCCGTCGGGCAGTGGCACGGTGGCGGACGACGCCGACACAGCATCCGTACCCACCGAATGATCGAGGTCAACCATGGCAAGACAGGCTGCTGATCGACAGCCCGCGCCCACTGCACTGATCACCGGCGCCTCGTCGGGCATTGGCGAGGCGCTGGCCGGATGTTTTGCGGCGGCCGGCCACGACCTGGTGCTGGTGGCGCGCCGGGCTGACCTGTTGGAGGCGCTGGCCCTGCGGCTGCGCCAGGCGCATCCGGTGTCGGTGCGGGTGATGGCGGCCGACCTGTCGGTGCCGGGCGCTGCGGCCGGCCTGGCCACCCAGCTGCGGCGCAAGCGGGTGCTGGTGGACGTGCTGGTCAACAGCGCGGGTGTGCTGGCGCAGGGCGATTTTTCAGCGATGCCGCTGGGTCGTCAGGCCGGCATGGTGGACCTGAACGTGGCCGGGCTGACGGCGATGCTGGCGGCGTTTGCGCCTGCCATGCTCAAGCGCGGTCGCGGCCGCGTGCTCAATGTGGCCTCGATCGCGGCCTTCCAGCCGGTGCCGACGCTGGCGGTCTATGCCGCCACCAAGGCCTACGTGCTGTCGCTGACCGAATCATTGGCCGAGGAATGGCAAGGCAGCGGCGTGACGATCACGGCGCTGTGCCCGGGCATCACCGCCACGCCGATGCTGCACCAGGCCGCTGATGCCAATTCAGCCCTGGCGGCGCTGCCGGCGTTGCTGGTGGGTGACGTGGCCGACGTGGCGGCCCAGGGTTTTGCGGCCTGCATGCGTGGCGACGTGATCGTCGTGCCTGGGCTGGTCAACCGTGCGGCCACCGCCGGTGGGCGTTTGCTGCCGAAGTGGCTGCTGCGGCGGGTATCGGGCCTGGTCTCAAGGCGTTTGAAGTAGCGCGGCGGCATCGGCCGCTGGTTCGGCGGCAGCCCCCGCAGCCTGCACCAGCAGGCAGGCCACCGTCTGTGCACCGGCTGGCACCAGTGCCGGTGGTTCGACGCGGCAGCGCGCCACGGCGACGGGGCAGCGGGTGTGAAACGCGCAGCCGCTGGGCGGGTTGATCGGCGACGGCAGTTCACCCTGCAACAGGATGCGCTGGCGCCGCAGCGCCGGGTTCACCGTGGGCGTTGCCGACAGCAGTGCCTGGGTGTAGGGGTGTTGCGGGTTGCCGAAGATCGCCTCCCTGGGACCGTGCTCGACCACCTTGCCCAGGTACATCACCATCACCTCGTCGGCGACATGGCGCACCACGCCCAGGTCGTGGGAGATGAACACGTACGCCACGCCCATGGCCTGCTGCAAGTCGACCAGCAGGTTCAGCACCTGGGCACGGATCGACACGTCCAGGGCCGAGACCGGCTCGTCCAGCACCAACACCCGGGGCTTGAGCATCAGCGCCCGGGCGATGGCGATGCGCTGGCGCTGGCCGCCCGAAAACATGTGCGGCCAGCGGCCAAAGGTTTCGTCGCGCAGCCCCACCAGGCGCAGCAACGCGCGGGCGGATTGTTCGCGCTCGGTGGCGTCGGTCACGCCGTTGACCTGCAGCGGCTCCATCAGCGCTGCGCCCACGGTCTGGCGCGGGTTGAGCGAGCCGTAGGGGTTCTGGAACACGATCTGCACCGCTCGGCGCAAGCGGGATTGGCTGGCGGCGTCGGTGCTTTGACGGTTGACGGTGTGGGCAACGTCGACGCCATCGATCAGCAACTGGCCCCGGGTCGGTGCCTCGATCATGGTCAGCAAGCGGGCCAGCGTGCTCTTGCCGCAGCCCGATTCACCCACCACTGCCAAGGTGCGGCCGGCCTGCACCGAGAAC
>JANMXG010000373.1:0-2244 GCA_031394235.1 Betaproteobacteria bacterium | reverse complement strand
AGGCACTGCATGTCACCCTTATTTGTTCCGCAGATTTCTGTCCCCTTGAACCGGCCCCGCCGCCACAGCGCCCTGGCGCCCTTGGCGTTGGCCGCAACGCTGTTTGCCGCACCTGCGCTACAGGCCAAGACCCTGGTCTATTGCTCAGAGGGCTCGCCCGAGAACTTCACCCCGGCGCTCAACACCACGGGCACCAGTTTTGATGCGGCACGTCCGGTCTACGACAAACTGACCCAGTTCAGCCGCGGCTCAACCCAGGTCGAGCCGGGTCTGGCCGAGAGCTGGACGGTCTCGCCTGATGGCAAGGTCTTCACCTTCAAGCTGCGCAAGGGAGTCAAGTTCCACTCGGGCGTCAACGGCTTCAAGCCCAGCCGTGAGTTCAATGCCGACGACGTGCTGTTTTCGCTGGAGCGCCAGTGGAAGCCCGATCACCCGTACGCCAAGGTCTCGGGCGGCAAGTACGACTACTTTGCCGACATGGGCCTGAACGACGACGTTGCCGCAATCGACAAGCTCGATGCGATGACCGTCAGGATCACGCTCAAGAAGCCCAACGTGACGATGCTGGCCAACCTGGCAATGGACTTTGCCAGCATCCACTCGGCCGAGTACGCCGACATGCTGACCAAGGCCAACAAGAAAGAGCAATTCGACCAGCAGCCGGTGGGCACCGGGCCGTTCTCCTTTGTCACCTACCAGAAGGACGCGGTGATCCGCTACAAGGCCAACAAGGATTTCTGGGGTGCCGCAGCCGACAAGCCGATGGTTGACGACCTGGTCTACGCCATCACGCCCGACCCGACCGCCCGCTACAGCAAGCTCAAGGCGGGCGAATGCCACTTCGTGATCGCGCCGCGGCCGGCCGACCTGCCCGAGATGCAGAAGGATCCGGCGCTCAAGGTCATCAACGCCCCGGGCTTGAACATCGCGTACTGGGCGTTCAACACCCAAAAGCCCCCCTTCGACAAGAAAGAAGTACGGCAAGCCCTGAGCATGGCCATCGACAAGGCCGCGATCATCAAGGACGTCTACCTGGGCGCCGGCCAGACCGCCAAGAACCTGATCCCGCCCACGCTGTGGTCGTACAACGATGCGGTCAAGGACTACCCGTTCGACGCTGCCAAGGCCCGCGCCATGCTGGCCGCAGCAGGCGTCAAGGCGCCGCTGGAGATTGACCTCTGGTACATGCCGGTGCAGCGGCCCTACAACCCCAACGCCAAGCGCATCGCCGAGATGATGCAGGCCGACCTGGCCAAGGTCGGTGTCAACGCCAAGCTGGTCACTTTTGAGTGGGGCGAGTACCGCAAGCGCATGCAGCAGGGTGAGCACATGACCGGCATGCTGGGCTGGACCGGTGACAACGGCGACCCGGACAACTTCTTCTTCCTGCACGGCTGCGACGCAGCCCGCCCGGGCGGCCAGAACCTGAGCAAGTGGTGCAACAAGGCCTTCGATGAGCGCTTGGTCAAGGCCCGCAGCATCGCCGACATCAAGGAGCGCAGCAAGCTCTACCAGGAGATGCAAGTGATCGAGCACGAGGACGCACCCGACTTCAAGATTGCCCACTCGGTTGTTTATGAGGCGATGCGCAAAGAAGTGACCGGCTACAAGCAAAGTCCGTTTGGTTCGCACCAGTTCAACGGGGTGGAGTTGAAGTAGGTCAGCTTTGCGCTGCATTGCGATGCATTGCACTACACTGCAATGCATCACGCTCACGGGTCATCCACCATGACGTCCGCCGCGACACCCGCCACGACACCCGCCGCCGCCCCCCTTGAGCCCACACCCGGCACCAAGGACAGCCAGGTCAGCCTGCGCCTGCCCGGCGAGCTGAAGGACCGGATCGAGCGCTACGCCCAGATGACCGGGCGCAGCAAGAGCTTTGTCGCGGTGGAGGCGCTGACCGAGTATCTCGACTGGCGCCTGCCCCAGCTGCAGGACCTGGAACAGGCCATCGCAGCGGCCGACCGGGGTGAATTTGCCACCGATGCGGAGGTTGCGACGGTGTTCAAACGCTACGGCGTTGACACGGATGCTGCCGCTGCGGCGGCCGCACCGGCAACCGCACACCGGTCGGCCAAGGCCGCTGCGCCAAAACCCAAGCGCGCATGAAATTGCGCTGGAGCAACCGTGCCTTGCTGGACTTGCAACGCCGTGCCGACCGCATTGCAGCGGACGGCAAACCCGGGGCAGCCACGGCATTGGCTACCGAACTGGTCGAAGCAGCCCAACTGCTGGCCGAGC
>JANMXG010000372.1:0-16176 GCA_031394235.1 Betaproteobacteria bacterium | reverse complement strand
GGCCTTGAGATCGAAGCCGACGGCGGTCAACGAGCCCAGGTACAACTCCAGGATGTTGGCCGGCGCGGGCTTGAGCACCACCTGGTACTGGTAATAGTGCTGCAGGCGGTTCGGGTTGTTGCCGTAGCGGCCGTCCTTGGGCCGGCGGCTGGGCTGCACGTAGGTGGCCTTCCAGGGCTCGGGGCCAAGCGCGCGCAAAAACGTGGCGGTGTGGCTGGTGCCGGCGCCCACTTCCATGTCGTAGGGCTGCAGCAAGGCGCAGCCCTGCTGGGCCCAATAGTCTTGCAAGCGGAGGATCAGTTGCTGGAAGGTGAGCATGGCGGGCCGCCGGCGTCAGGGTTACGTCCCGCAGGCAGCGGCCGTACGCCCGCGTCGTGCGAGTCTGGGCAAAAAGAAACGTCAAGTTTACCGGGCCAGCCAGCGTCGACGGGCTGGCCACAACAGCCCCAGCGCGGCCAGCACCCACAGCGGCCACAGCCCTGCGGCCGCCGACCAGCGGGCAAATGGCGTCAAGCCGGTGCGGCCCTGCACCGTGGCCAGCAACACGCCGCGGGTAAACGGCGGCAGTGCGGCGGTGACCACGCCGCGGTGGTCGATCACCGCGGTGGCGCCGGTGTTGGTGGCGCGCAGCATCGGCCGCTGCAGCTCCAGCGTGCGAAAGCGCGAGATCTGCAGGTGCTGCGGCACTGCGATCGTGTCGCCAAACCAGCCGATATTGCTGACGTTGGCCAGGATGGTGGGCGCCCGGGTGGCGTCGGCAAAACGCAGCGCCAGCTCTTCGCCAAACAGGTCTTCATAGCAGATGTTGGGCGCCACCCGCTCCGCCCGCGCCGCAAACGACGGCGCATTCAGCGGGCCGCGGTTGAAATCGCCCAGCGGGATATTCATCAGCGCGGTGAACCAGCGGAAACCCGTGGGGATGAATTCGCCAAACGGCACCAGGTGTGATTTGTCGTAGCGGTAGGGCGCGCCGGCCGACAGGCCCACCACCGAGTTGCTGTAACCCTGGCTGTAGCTGCCCAATGGCACGCCGACCAGGGCCACCGGGCCGCCCGGCTGGCCAAACCGCTGCTGCAGCGCGGCCCAGTAGCCGGGCACCAACTCGTCCAGTTGGTCGGGCAGCAGCGGCACCGCCGTCTCGGGCGCCAGCACCAGGTCGGATTGGCCGGCGGTGGTCTCGGCGGTCATCGTGCCGGCCACCCAGGCCAGTGACTCTGGCATGTGCTCGGCTGCAAATTTTTCGTCCTGGGCCACGTTGGTTTGTAACAAGGCCACCCGAAGGCTGCCGCTGGGTTGGGTGAATTCGGGCGCGCCGCGCCACACGCCCCAGGCCGCCGGCAGCAGCAGCAGCGCCAGCGCCAGGCTGACCGGCAGCACCCACTGTGGGCGCTGCGGCCGCGCCGCGCGGCCCGGACCCGCGCCCACTCCGGCCAGCCCCAGGCAGGCCGCTACAAATGCCACCAGTGCACCCAGGGCGTACGCGCCCAGCCACGGCACCAGCGGCGCCAGCGGCCCGTCGAGCTGGCTGTAACCGGTGGCCAACCACGGAAACCCGGTGAAGATCACGCCCCGCGCCAGCTCGGCCGCCAGCCAGGCCGCGGCAAAACGGCTGGCATCCGCCAGCGGTCGGCCGCTACGCTGGCGCGCCACCCAGGCCATGCCCAGCGCCAGGTACAGCGACAGCAGGCCACACAGCAGCGCCACCGCCAGCACCGCCAGCGGCGCCGGCAGGCCGCCGTAGCGGTGCAGGCTGATGTAGAGCCACCAGGTGCCAGCGCCCAGCCAGCCGCAGCCAAACAGCCAGCCCAGCAGGGCGGCCCGGCGCGGCGTGGCCCGCCCGACCAGCGCGGCCAGCAGGGCAATCGCGGCCAGCGGCAGCGGCCAGGCGGCGGTGTGCACAAAGGCCAGGGTCTGGGCCGCGCCCGCCACTGCCGCGGCCGCCAGCGGCGCCGCTCGGGTCAGGCGCGTTTGCACTACCCAGCCGCCGGCTGGCGCGCCACCTTGAACCAGCGCACCGCCCCGCCCCGGGTCAGCATGACCGAGAAGCCCAGCCCGCCCGCCACGACCGACTCGCCACGCCGCGGCACATGACCCAGCTCGTGGGCAATCAGCCCGCCGATAGTGTCGAAGTCGGCGGTGGACAGCGTGGTGCCAAAGGTGTCGTTGACGACCCGGATGTCGGTGTCGCCGGCCACCCGGTGGCTGCCGTCGGCCAGGGTGTAGATGCCGTTTTCGGCCGCCGTAGTGTCGGAGTCGAACTCGTCCTCGATCTCGCCGACGATTTCCTCCAGCACGTCCTCGATGGTCAGCAGCCCGGCGGTGCGGCCAAACTCGTCGATCACCATCGCCAGGTGGTTGCGGTTGGACCGGAAGTCGCGCAGCAGCTCGTTCAGGTTCTTGCTTTCAGGCACAAACACCGCCGGGCGCAGCAGGGTGCGCAGGCTCAAGTCGGGCGAGCGCTGCAGCTTGAGCAGGTCTTTGGCCATCAGGATGCCGATGACGTTGTCGCGCTGGCCCTCATAGACCGGAAATCGCGAGTGCGCGGTCTCGATCACATGGTGCAGCAGTTCGTCATACGGCGCGTCGATGTCCAGCAGGTCCATGCGGGGCGCGGCCACCATCACATCGCCAGCGCTCATCACGGCCATGCGCAGCACGCCTTCGAGCATCAAGCGGCTCTCGGGCGCGATCAGCTCGCGCTGCTCGGCATCGGCCAGCGTGGCCAGCAGCTCGCGGGTGGAGTCTGGGCCAGGAGACAGAAACTCGACCAGCCGCTCAAACAGGCCACGCTTGTCGGCTGGGGCAGCTGCCGCGCGGTGCGGCAGCCTGGTAGAAGGGGGTTCGGACACAGGGGGTGTCGGTGGTTTCGGTACTGGAGAATACCCGATGGCCAGGGGCAAGGCCGCTGGCGCCGACGTTGCGCAAGTGATCCAGCGGGTGCGCCCCCCAGCGCTGGCAAGGTGCGCTACGCTCGGCGTTTTGGTTGGGCAGGGCTTGAACGGTGGCCGCCCAGCCCAAAATGACTGTTTCAATTTTCGGCAGGCAGTCCGCTGTCCGTCCCACCCGCTTCGCATCGGATTCCTCATGTCGGTAGGCCTCATTCCCGCAACCATCCTCACCGGCTTTCTTGGGTCGGGCAAGACCACGCTGCTCAAGCGGGTGCTCAGCGAGCAGCACGGCCAAAAGATCGCCGTGATCGAAAACGAGTTCGGCGAGGAGAACATCGACAACGAGATCCTCGTGGCCGACACCAACGAGCAGATCATCCAGATGAACAACGGCTGTGTCTGCTGCTCGATCCGCGAGGATTTGCGCACCACGCTGTCCGACCTGGCCGCCAAGCGCCGCCGCGGTGAGCTGGACTTCGACCGCGTCGTGATCGAGACGACCGGCCTCGCCGACCCTGGCCCGGTGGCACAGACCTTTTTCATGGACGACGAGATCGCCGAGAGCTACCTGCTGGACTCGATCCTGACGCTGGTTGACGCGGTGCATGCCGAGGGTCAGCTCGACACCCGGCAGGAGGCGCGGCGCCAGGTGGGCTTTGCCGACCAGATCTTCATCAGCAAGACCGATCTGGCCAAAGAGGACGACGTCAAAGCGCTGGTGCACCGGCTCAAGCACATGAACCCGCGTGCGCCGATGCAGCAGGTTCATTTTGGCGAGGTGCCGATTGCCAGCGTGTTCGATTTGCGCGGGTTCAACCTCAATGCCAAGCTGGAAATCGACCCCGAGTTTCTCGACGCCGATGCCCACGCGCATGACCACCACGGCCATGGCCACGCGCACGCCGACGAACATGCCAACGAACACGCCGGCCACGACCACGCGCCCGGCGAGCACTGCGACCATCCCCACCACCATGCCCACGACGACGACGTCAAATCCTTTGTCTTCAAGGCCGACAAACCCTTCCACGCAGCCAAGCTCGAGGACTTTCTCGGCTCGATCGTGCAGGTCTACGGCCCCAAGATGCTGCGCTACAAGGGTGTGCTTTACATGAAAGGCGCCGACCGCAAGGTGATCTTCCAAGGTGTGCACCAGCTGATGGGCAGCGACATGGGTCCGAAGTGGTTGCCCAATGAGAAAAAGCTGAGCAAGATGGTGTTCATCGGTATCGACTTGCCCAAGGACATCCTGCTGCAAGGCCTGGAAGGTTGCCTCGTGTAAGGCCCCGGCGGGACGCCTTCGGGCGTGGCTACAATCCGCGCGCTTCAAGCGACGCGGCAGATACACAGGCCGTGGCGGATCACAGGTTTATCGCCACAGCGAGGAGTCCCGAAGTGAGCAAGCCCTCAAGCAAGACCCCGTCAACCAGCCAGGCTGCAGCCAGTGGCCTCGCGACGCCGGCGCCCAAACCGGGCACCAAGGTGGGCGGCAAGTCCAATGTGGTCATCAAGGCAGGCACGCTGTCGGCCACGGCCGCGCCCGCGCCGCTGCCGACCAGCAATCGATTTTCGGAACGTTTTGCCCCGCCCAAGCCGCCTGCCCGCGGCTTTCCCGAGCTCGTGGACATCGTCAAGACGGCGCACAAGGCCGACCCCAAGCTCGTCAATGCCTGGAAAACCAAGGCCGGTCGTGACCTGACCGAGCCCGAGTTGCTGGCCATGCCCGACGACGAGTACATGAACGACAAGCAGCTGGAGTTCTTCCGGGTGCGGCTCAAGACGCTCAAGGATGACCTGCTGAGCAATGCCGGCGAGACCACCGAGCACCTGCGCGAAGACACGTCCATCGTGCCCGACCCGGCCGACCGCGCCACGATCGAGGAAGAGCACGCGCTGGAGCTGCGCACCCGCGACCGCGAACGCAAGCTGCTGAAGAAGATCACCCAATCGCTCGGCCGCATCGACGCCAGCGACTACGGCTTTTGCGACGAGACCGGTGAGCCGATCGGGCTGGGCCGCCTGCTGGCACGGCCCACGGCCACGCTGTCGCTCGAGGCGCAACAGCGTCGCGAGATGAAGCAAAAGATGTTTGGCGACTAGTTTGTCCGACCGCCACCCTGCACACCCCTGCGCGCGCCACCGGCTTGCCTGAACGACATGGCTGATCCCAAGGACGGCGAAAGCTTTTTTCGCAAGGTGGTGCGCTTTGTGGCCAATCCAGCCACTGACTGGGCCGAGGCGGCCACGCGACCTGACGAAGGCCAGGAGATCGAGCGGTCTGAGCTTAAGGCGATGATCGAGCGCAAGCGGCGCAATGATTTTGTGCGCAAGCGCGAGTTCGACACCTTGCGCCGGCTGCGCCGCGACGGCCTGTCGCCCGAGCAACTGGCGGCGCTGGGTGGCTCGTCCAAGGTCGATGACTCCGAGGTGCGGCAGACCGAAAACAGCCTGGGCGCCCGCGCCGACGTGGGCGTCAAGGCCAAGATCGACGAGATCGAGCAGCAGATGGTGGGTGACGGCGGTCGTCGAGATGCCGTGCAGCGCCGGCCCGCGTCGGCCACACCTCGCCCGCCGCCACCCGCAGCGCAGCACCCGACCGACTTCTACAGCGCACCCACCGAGCCGGTGTCGTTTGACCCTGGCCGCACCGCGCCGCGCCCGACGTCGGCCGCCACCAACCGCCCGGTGCCTCCCAGGCATCCGTCGTTGGACCACCTGCCGCCGCTGCCCGAAATCGACTTTCCCGGCGATTCAGCCCTGTCGCCGCCGGCCACCATGGGCGGCGGCCTGGCGCCGCTCAAGCCCCGCCATGACGGTGCCGGCCTGGGCGTGCGCCCGCCGATGCCGCCCGACGCGTCGCACCGGCCCTACGCAGCCACCCGTGACAGCGGCAGCGCGCTGACCGCTGCGCAGGCCTCGGCGCAGTTGTCGGCCTACTCCACCGGCCAACTGGCCGCGCCCGCCCACCCCGCGCTGACCGGCCTGCCGCAGGTTGATCTGGCCTTTGAGCCGCACAGCCGCTTTGCGGCTGAGGCCAACGACCTGGTGCACGACCCGGAGCTGGACGAGGCAGTGATTGGTTTTGCCAATGCCGATTTCAACCACTGCGAGCAGGCGCTGACAGCGCTGTGCAAGCCCGGCGCCGTGCGCCATGCCCATGCCGAGACCTGGCATGTGCTGTTCGACCTGTACCGGGCCACCGGCCAGCAGGTCAAGTTCGAGGGGCTGTCGCTGGACTACGCGCACCAGTTCGGCCGCTCATCGCCGCAGTGGTACTCCCTGCCCAAGCGGGTGGCCGATGCCGCCGCCGATGACCGGCCCGACACCCGCGGTGTCAAGGGCGACGTGGGCTGGATCAGCCCCGTCTCGCTGGACGTGGACGCTGTGGTGCGGTTGGGATCGGCCACGCTGCAGCTGCCGCTGCCCTGGGTGCTGGACTGGTCGGCACTGCGCAAGGTGGACGTCGAGGCTGCCGCGCAGTTGGTGCCGCTGTTCCGCCAGTGGGCGCCACAGGCAATTGACATGCGCTGGCTGGCTGCCGAGCGCCTGCTGGGCGCACTGCAAGAAGCAGCGCCCACGGGGGTTCGCGACGCCGACCCGGCGTACTGGATGGCCCGGCTGGAGGCGCTGCGGCTGGCCAACCGGCCCGACCAGTTCGACGAGGCCGCAATCGACTATTGCGTCACCTACGAGGTTTCGCCGCCATCCTGGGAGCCGGTGCGCTGCCATGTGCGGTCCACCAACGCCAACAACTCCACCACCACGCCGCCGATGTCAATCGTGGGCGAGGTGTCGAGCTTCATGGAATCAGGCCTGAATGACGACGGCCAAGGCGGCCTGGCCATCACCACGGTGGATTTGTCGGGCCAGTTGGCCGGCGACATCAGCGCCATCCTGCAGCAGCTCGACCGCAAGCTGGGCGGCGCCAGCCTGGTGCAGGTGTCGTGCGCCCGCCTGATCCGGGTCGACTTCATCGCCGCCGGTGACCTGCTGAACTGGGTGCTGGCCAAGCGCACCGAAAACCGCAGCGTCACCTTTGCCGATGCCCACCGGCTGGTGGCGCTGTTTTTTGGCGCGATGGGCATCAACGAGCACGCCCGCGTGCAAGTGCCACGCGACTGATTGCCCGCCGGCCCGACAGGGGGCCGACCGCCCAGCGCGCGCCACCTTTCACCCGGACAACCTTGACAAACCCCATGGAACCCTTCCACGGCACCACCATCCTCAGCGTGCGCCGCCAAACCCCCCAAGGCTGGCAGGTGGCGCTGGGCGGCGATGGCCAGGTCACGCTGGGCAACATCATCATCAAGGCCGGCGCCAAGAAGGTGCGCAAGCTGCACCGCGACACCGTGCTGGCCGGTTTTGCCGGCGCCACGGCCGATGCCTTCACGTTGTTCGAGCGCTTCGAGGCCAAGCTGGAGAAACACCAAGGCCACCTGGCCCGTGCCGCCATTGAGTTGACCAAGGACTGGCGCACCGACCGCGTGCTGCGCCGGCTCGAAGCCATGCTGGCGGTGGCCGACCGCGAGACCAGCCTGATCATCACTGGCAACGGCGACGTGCTGGAGCCCGAGTTGGGCATCGTCTCGATCGGCTCAGGTGGCGCCTATGCCCAGGCCGCCGCGCGCGCCCTGCTGGCGCACAGCGCGCTGAGCGCTGCCGAGATCGTCAAGCAAAGCCTGGTGATTGCGGGTGACCTGTGCATCTACACCAACCAGAACCACACGATCGAGGTGCTGGATTGACCGCCCCCCGGTCGCTGCGGAGGCACCCATGAGCATGACACCGCAAGAGATCGTGTCCGAGCTGGACAAGCACATCGTCGGCCAGCGCGACGCCAAACGCGCCGTTGCTATCGCGCTGCGCAACCGGTGGCGGCGCCAGCAAGTGCCCGACACACTGCGCACCGAGATCACGCCCAAGAACATCCTGATGATCGGCCCCACCGGCGTGGGCAAGACCGAGATCGCGCGCCGACTGGCCCGGCTGGCCGACGCGCCCTTCATCAAGGTCGAGGCCACCAAGTTCACCGAGGTCGGCTACGTCGGCAAAGACGTGGACAGCATCATCCGCGATCTGGTCGACATCGCCATCAAGCAGACCCGCGAAGACGCCTTGAAGCGCCAGCGCGCCCGCGCCGAGGACGCCGCCGAAGACCGTATCCTGGATGTGCTGGTACCGCTTGCACGTGACGTGCGCGACAGCCGTCCCGAGATCGGTTTCGCCAGCGCCGCCGCCAGCCCGACCGCCCCAGAGAGCACCGCCCGCCAGGTGATGCGCAAGCGCCTGCGCGAGGGTGTGCTGGCCGACAAGGAGATCGAGCTGGACCTGGTCGAGCCGCGCGCCGCGGTGGACATCGTCAGCCCGCCCGGCATGGAGGAGATGGCCGAGCAGCTCAAAGGCATGTTCTCGCAGATGGGCACGGCCAAGAAAAAGACCCGCAAGGTCAAGATCAGCGAGGCGCTCAAGCTGCTGGTCGAAGAAGAAGCCGCCAAGCTGGTGAACGACGACGACATCAAGACCCAGGCGCTGGCCAATGCCGAGAACAACGGCATCGTCTTCATCGACGAAATCGACAAGGTCACCTCGCGCAACGACAGCGGCGGCCCCGAGGTGTCGCGCCAGGGCGTGCAGCGTGACCTGCTGCCGCTGGTGGAGGGCACGACAGTGACCACCAAACACGGCATGGTCAAGACCGACCACATCCTGTTCATCGCCTCCGGCGCCTTTCACCTGGCCAAGCCCAGCGATTTGATCCCTGAGTTGCAAGGGCGATTTCCGATCCGGGTGGAGTTGCAGGCGCTCTCAGTAGACGACTTCGAGGCCATCCTGGTCAGCACCCACGCCAGCCTGATCAAGCAGTACCAGGCCTTGCTGGCCACCGAGGGCGTGACGCTGGAGATCACCTCGGATGGCATCCGCCGGTTAGCGCAGATCGCCTTTGACGTCAACGAACGCACCGAGAACATCGGGGCCCGGCGGCTGGCTACGGTGATGGAGCGGCTGCTCGACGAGGTGAGTTTTGATGCACCCAACCGCGCCGGACAGACCGTGCGCATCGACGGCGCGGCGGTGGATGCCAAGCTGGGGGAGTTGGCGCGGAACGAGGATTTGTCGCGCTACATTCTGTAGGGTCGGTGGCCCAGCGTCACGACGCGATCTTGCCCGCGCGGGCCCATCACCACGGAGTCAGGTTCATGTCCAAAACCGTCCTCACAGCACTCTTCGCCCAAAAATCGTGGGCCAATGGCGAGTTGTTTGAGGTGTTGGCAACGGCCTCGCCTTCCGCGCATGCGGCGCCAGTGCAAACAGCCCTCCGCACGCTGAACCACATCTTCGTGGTGGACCGGATATTCCGGGCGCACCTGCTCGGTGAAAAACACGGCTATGCCGCCACCAACACGGTGGATACGCCCGATTTGGGGGCGTTGAACTTTGCCGTCGCAGAAACCGACCTCTGGTTTGAAGACTACGTGGCCGGCATCAGCGATGCAGCGCTGGTCGAGCGTCTTGCATTCCGGTTCACCGATGGTGATGCCGGGCGCATGACCCGGGAAGAGATGCTGACCCATGTCATCACCCACGGCGCCTACCACCGCGGCAACGTTGGCCAGGTTCTCAAAGGCATTGACATGACGCCGCCACGCGATCTGTTCACCAAGTTTTTGCACCTGCGAGAGCCCGCACGCAGGCAGGCCTGACGCGTCTTCGGCAAGCGTCTGGCCGCCCCATATCGCCGGTCCGGCGCGGTGGATAGCCTGTCAGCGGCAACGGCAAGCTGTGACGTGTCCAACTGACGCACTGCTCATCGGCCGTGAACATTTCCAGGTCGGGCGGGCCCGCTCAACCGTCATCAACCGCCGTCGTCCCGAGCCCCCATGACCCCCACCCCGCCCAGCATCGCCGACCGCCGCCGCAGCTTCCGCCAACTCCACGAATCCGGCTGCTTTGTGATCCCCAACCCCTGGGACGTGGGCAGCGCGCGCTACCTGCACAGCTTGGGTTTCAAGGCCCTGGCCAGCACCAGCGCCGGGTTTGCATGGTCGATCGGCCGGGCCGACAACCAGATCAGCCGCGATCTGGCGCTGGCGCATCTGCACAGCATGGTCGAGGCGACCGAGTTGCCGATCAACGCGGACTTTGAGAGCGGCTTTGCCACGGATGCCGCCGGTGTGGCCGAGAGCGCGCGGCTGGCGGTCGAGGTGGGCGTGGCGGGCTTGTCGATCGAGGACTCCACCGGCGATGCCGCCCATCCGCTGTACACCCTGGATATGGCCGTCGAGCGGCTGCGCGCTGCCCGCCAGGCGATCGACCGGGCCGGCGGCGACACACTGCTGGTCGGCCGGGCCGAGTGCTTTTTGGTCGGTCGCCCGGATATCGACGAAACGATCGCCCGGCTCAAGGCCTATGCGACGGCGGGCGCCGATTGCCTGTACGCGCCTGGGCTGCGCAGCCGCGAGCACATCGTGGCCGTGGTCGAGGCAGTGGCGCCCAAGCCGGTGAACGTGTTGATCGGCTGGGCCGGTGAGCTGACCGTGGCCGACATCGCCAACCTGGGCGTGCGGCGCATCAGCGTGGGCGGCGCCTTGGCGGGCGCGGCGTGGACGGGCTTCATGCACGCGGCGCGCTTGCTCGCCGACGGCGGCACGTTCGATGGCTTCAAGCCGTCGCCTGGGCGTGAGCTGAATGCGCTGTTCAAGGCCGCAGGCACCGGCACCGGCCGCAGCCGCATCGGAGGCTGACACTTCAGCCCGGCCGTTGCCCTGACGGCGCTGCGGCACCTGCTCTCTCGTCCACCCGAACCGGCCACCCCTCATGCATATCGACAACCTGCAAACCCTGCGCCAGCACTACGCCGCCCCGCAAGAGCGGGCCGTCAAGAAGCAGATCGCAGCACTCGACAAGCATTGCTTGCAGTTCATCGCCCTGTCGCCGTTTGCCGTGCTGGCTACCAGCGACGCGACGCACCAGATGGACGCGTCGCCCCGCGGCGGGCCGCCCGGCTTCATCCAGGCCAATGGCCAGGGCCAGTTGCTGATCCCGGATTCGCCGGGCAACAACCGGCTCGATTCGCTCGAAAACATCCTGGCGACAGGGCAGGTGGGGCTGCTGTTCATGATCCCGGGCTTTGATGAGACGCTGCGGGTCAACGGCAGCGCCGTGTTGTCGGTCGCGCCAGCCGACATCGCCTTGTGCACCGACGAACGGCGCGCGCCCAAGCTGGTGATCAAGCTGACGGTACAAGCGGCCTACCTGCACTGCGCCAAGGCGTTCATGCGCTCGCGCCTGTGGTCGCCTGAGACCCGCGTGGCCCGCACCAGCCTGCCCAGCGCTGGCCAGATGATCAGCGACCAGACCGGCATCACCGTGGCCGCCGAGACCCCCGCCGAGATGGAACAGCGCTACGCTCCGGATCTCTGACCCCCAACTGCAACAGGAGACGACGATGATCACCCCGACCCAAGTAAAACGTTGTGCCGCCGGCGTGGTGCTGTTTGGTGCCGGACTGGCCACCGGCCTGGTGGCGCAGACCACGGGCGACTCGGCCCAGCGGGTCGAGCTGAAGCGGGCTGACCTGAGCGGCGCGCCCGGCATGGAGGTGATTGCGTCGGTAGCCGAGTACAAAACCGGCGAGGCGATCGAGCTGCACCTGCACCACGGCATCGAGGCCGGCTACGTGCTGCAAGGCTCTATGGTGCAGTCGCCCGGCAAGGACCCGACGCCGCTGCCCACCGGCGCGTCGCTGCTGAACCTGCGCGACGTCAAGCATGGCGGCTTCAAGGTGGTGGGGGACACCCCGCTCAAGCTGTTCACAGTGCACATCGTGGACAAGGGCAAGCCGCTGTATGACTTTGCCAGGCAGTGAGGCCTGCCGCCAGACGCGGCAGCGGGCTTGACGCCCGTCAAACCCGGCGCAGCCCGCGCCGCGCCAGATGGGCCCCATGATTTCCGAGATCTCGCGCCGTTTCCAACACGCATCGCTGTGGGGCTTGCGGCGTGCGCCGGGGGACTCGGTGCGCGGCCGGACCATTGAGCAGCGCTGGCGCTGGCCCACGGTGCTGGCGCTGGCCCTCACCGTACCGGCCTTTTATGTGGAGCTGCTGCGTGCCGCTCCGCAGGCACTGGCCACGCTGGCTTATGCGCTGAGCGCGCTGACCCTTGCCGCCGCGCTGCTGCACACCGGCTGGCGCAGCCAGCGCCTGGCCCAGCACCTGGCGGCCAACCCGCTGGATTTGGCGCTGGTGGCCGGCCTGCTGCTGGCCGCCGTGCTGCCGCCCAGCAGCACATCGGCCGGGGCGTTGTCGCTGCGCCTGGTGGTGGCTTTCATGACGCTGTTGCGCATGGTCTGGTCGCTGCAGCATTTGCTGACCCGCGGCGGCCTGGGCTATATGCTGCTTTCGTCCGCGCTGATCCTGGGCCTGTGCGGTGTGGGCTTTTGGTGGCTGGAGCCGCGCGCCGAAACCCTGGGCGACGGCCTGTGGCTGGCCTTCACCACCGCCGCCACCGTGGGCTATGGCGACATCGTGCCGTCCACCCCGGCGTCCAAGATCTTCTCGGTGTTTGTCGTGATGCTGGGCTTTGGCGTGCTGTCGCTGGTGACGGCGGCCATCGCCACACGCTGGATCGAGACCGAAGAGCGCATCATCGAGCGCGAAATCCTGCGCGACATGCACCGCCAGATGGACGCGTTGCACCACGAGATCGTGGCCCTGCGGCATGAACTGGTGCAGGTGCGCGAGACGGTGCCATTCATGCCGCCCAAGGACGCGGCGCCAGCGGGTTCACAGTGACCGCGTGTTCACAGCGCCAGCCGATGCGCCTGCATCGCCAGCAGGCCGTCAAAGATCAGCGAGTCGATCAGCTCGTGCTCCATCGTCATCCAGGGCGCCACCTTCCAGCCGGCACCGCCGGTCATCAGCGTGATGGGCGCTTGCGCGCAGCGGGCGGCCAGGTGTCGGTGCATGCGCTCCATCGCGCCGGTGATGGCGTAGGTGCCGCCGCTGGTCAGAGCGTCGCTGGTGTTGGTGGGGAAGTTGCGCACCTCGCCGGTGGGCACACGCAGGCCGGCAGTGCCGCCCTCCAACGCGCGCAGCATGATGCCGTGGCCGGGCAGGATGATGCCGCCCAGAAAATGCCCGTCGGTGTCAACCGCATCCACCGTCACCGCCGTGCCCACCATCACCACCAGCACCGGCTTGGGCAGGCCACGCGCCAGCACATGGGCGCGGGCACCGATCTGGGCCACAAAGCGGTCGGCGCCCAGGCGGCCCGGATGGTCGTAGCCGTTGCTGATACCGGCCGCCTGGGCGCTGCTGACCACCCAGCGCGGCGCCACGTCCCACAGCTCCAGCTGCTCCTCGACCCGGCGCCGCACCGCGTCACCGGCCACGTTGCAGCCCAGGATCGAGCCGGGCTGCGGCAGCTGCTTCCATTCGTTCTCGGCCAGCGAGTCGATGTTTTCCAGGAAGACAGCGCCCTGCGACAGCACCACCGCGCCGGGCTGGGGTGAGGCGTACAGCGCCCACTTCAGGCGGGTGTTGCCGATGTCGATCGCAAAAAAGCTCATGGGGCATCCTGTGGGCAAGGGCGCGTGGGGGCGCAAGGGCCGGGCGATGGACTGCCAAGGTTCGTATCCTAGCCCGACGCCGGTTTGGCGTGGCAACCACCCCGGTTTGTCCGATGATGCGGGCTGCGCACCGCCCACCCGGCCCGAGCGCTGACCCAGGATTTGAACCATGCCCCTCGCCGCTTTCACCCCGGCGCCGCACCGACCGCGCCCTACTCTGGCCACACTGGTCTTGTGCTGCGGGCTGGCCGCCTGCGCCCTGCCACCGGCCGGTCCGCCAGCCAGCGCCAGTCTGGCGCAGGCCGACCCCGGCCGCGCCGCCACGCACCAGCTGCACGCGCTGTTCGACGCGGCCTGGGAGCAAACCCTGCTGCGCTATCCGACTTGGGCCACCCTCCTGGGCGACCGGCGCTACGGCGACCGGCTGGAGGATGCCTCGCCCGAAGCCGAGGCCGCCGGCTACGTCGAGACCCGGCGCCACCTGGCGCAAGCACAGGCCCTGCCGCGTGCCTTGTTGTCGGCCACCGACCGCACTTCGCTCGACCTGTTCATCCACGAACTCGACGACACGCTGCGTTTTGAGCCCTTGCTGGGCTTCCGGCGGCTCAGCCTGGGTGCGATCGGCGGCTTTCAGACCGGGTTCAGCGCGTTGCTGCAGGCCAGCCCGACCGACAACCGGGCGGCGGCCGAGCAACTGTTGGCACGGCTGGCCGCTTACCCGCGCCGGGTTGACCAGGAGCTGGTGCGGCTGCGTGAAGGCATCCGCCTGGGCTGGGTGGCGACACCCGCCGTGTTGGACCGGGTGCTGGCCACGCTGGACGGCCAGCTGGCGGCCGAGGGCGATGCGAGCCCGTTTTTCTTGCCCTTCAACAGCCTGGGCGGCGACATCCCGGCGGCCGAGCAACACCAGCTGAAGCGCCGCGCCCGGCAGCTGATCACCGACCAGGTGCTGCCCGCCCAACGCCGGTTGCGCGACTTTGTCGCCGGCGACTACCGCGCTGCTGCACCCGCCAGCGGCGCGATGAGCAGCTACCCCGGTGGCGACGTCGTGTATGCCGCCGCCGTGCGCCAGCACACCACCACCGACCTCACGCCGGCCCAGATCCACGCGATCGGCCTGCGCGAGGTGGCCAGGCTGGACCGCGAAATCCAGCAGGTGATGGTCGAGCTGAAGTGGACCGGCCCGTTTGTCGGCGCGACTGGTTTTGCCCAGCACATGCTGACCGACCCGAAGTACTTCCACCCCAGCCCCGAGGCACTGCTGGCCAGCTACCGCGACATTGCCAAGCGCATTGACGCCGAGCTGCCCAAGCTATTTGCCGAGCTGCCGCGTGCGCCTTACGGCGTGCGGGCCATGCCAGCGCATGAGTCGCCCGACCGGGCCGAGTACTACAGCGGCCCGCCGCTGGACGGCAGCCGGCCCGGCTGGTTCAACGCCAATGCCCAGGGCTACAAGACCCGGCCGACCTGGGCCCAAGAAACCCTGACCGCGCACGAGGCCGTGCCCGGCCACCACCTGCAAACCGCCCGCGCCATCGAGCTGGGCGAGTTGCCCAAGTTCCGCCGCGCGGCCTGGTACGTGGCGTATGGCGAGGGCTGGGCGCTGTATGCCGAGACGCTGGGCTTCCAACTGGGCTTGTACCAAGACCCGGCCAGCCGTTTTGGACACCTGCAGGACCAGATGCTGCGCGCCTGCCGGCTGGTGGTCGATACCGGTCTGCACAGCCAGGGCTGGACGCCACGGCGCGCCGCCGACTACATGACCGAGCACAGTGGCATCGAGCGCGGCATGGTCGAGAGTGAGGTTGACCGCTACCTGTCCTGGCCCGGTCAGGCGCTGGGTTACATGATCGGCCAGCTCAAGATCATCGAACTGCGCGACCGGGCTCGCGCACGGCTGGGTGACCGCTTCGACATCCGGCGCTTCCACATGGTGCTGCTGGACCAGGGCGCCGTGCCGCTGTCGGTGCTGGAACAGCGGGTGGACGAGTGGATCTCTGCAGAGGCGGCCAAGCCCTAGGCCGCGCCGTTGGGCGTCGCCTCAGAAGGTTTGGCAGGCTGGCTCGCCGGATGGCTTGCCGGCAACAGCGCCCGGCCAAACAGCTTGTCGCGCAGCGTGCCGGGGCTGTAGCTGGTCTTGAAGGCGCCCCGCGACTGCAACTCGGGCACCACCAGCCGGCCAAAATCGACCCAGCATTCAGGCGCCACGGTGCGCGACAGGTTGAAGCCGTCCACGCCCGCGTCCTCGGTCCAGCGGATCAGCGCCTCGGCCACCTCGCCGGCCGAGCCCACCAGTGGCGGCTGGCGGCTGCCGAGCACCATCTGTTGCATCAGCTTACGCTTGGTCCACTGCGGGCCCTGGCTGCGGGCAATGGCCTCGGCATTTGACGTGATGGCCTGGCTGGCGCTGGTGTCGACCGGCTCGTCCAGATCAAACCGGGCCAGGTCCACGCCCAGCGAGGCGGCGGCGTGCACCAGCGCGGCGTCGCTGTTGACGTACTGGCGGTACTCGTCAAACTTGTCCTGCGCCTCGGCGGCAGTGGTGCCGGTGACCACGGTGGCGCCCAGGAACATCTGGATGTCGTTGGGCGCCCGGCCAGCGGCCACCGCCAGCGCGCGGATGTCGTCCACGATGGCCTTGACGCCGGCCACGCTCTGGCCGTTCAGGAACACACACTCGGCATGGCTGGCGGCAAAACGCCGGCCGCGCGGTGACGAGCC
>JANMXG010000371.1:0-18635 GCA_031394235.1 Betaproteobacteria bacterium | reverse complement strand
CGCCAGCGCACGGGCCACGGTCGCCCTCATGATGCGGCCGCGGTTTTCATCACGACGATGCCGTCGGCATCGGCCACCAGCCAGTCGCCGGGCCGCACGGTCACGCCTTGCACCTGTACCGGCACATCAACCAGGCCGGCGTGGCGCCGGTCTGTTGGCAGCGGCATCGCGGCCAGGGCGCGGACGCCAATGTCTAGCGCAGCCAGCTCGGCCACGTCACGAATGCAACCGTCCACCACCAGCCCGACCCAGCCATTGCGAACGGCCGCCGCCGCCAGATTGCCCCCCACCAGCGCATGGCGCAGCGATCCACCGCCATCGACCACCAGCACCCGGCCGTGGCCCGGCGACTCGACGGCGGCCTTGACGGAGGTGTTGTCCTCGTGGCACTTGACGGTGCTCACCGTCCCGGCAAATGCGGCCCGGCCACCAAACGCCAGAAAACGGGGCGGCAGCACCCGAAACGCCCCGCCGGTATCGTGCTTGTGCACATCGCACAGGTCGCAGGTGGACAGCGGGCTGGGGCTGGTGGATGCCGGGCTGGTGGGCATCCCGGGCGACAGGCCGGATGCAGCGGTGTAGGCGGTGTCGGGGCTCAACGGGTTCAAGACAGTCTCCTTGGGCGGTTGGGCCAGGGTCTGGACATGGCGCGGCTGGGGGCCGAATCAGGGCAGCACATCGGCGATTTGCAACTGCAGCCCGCGGGCGCCGACGGCCACGGCCGGTGTCAGGCCTTGCAGATCCCCGGGCTGCGGCATCGCATTACCGCTTTTGCTGACGCGCGCGCCGACGATCACCTGGCTCACGGACGACAGCCGCAAGGCCGGACTCATCGCCATCGAGTCGTCGAGCGTCAATTGCAGCGGCAAGTCCTTGACCTGCCGGCGCTGGATGGCCAGCGGTGCCTTGCCGCCCTGCAGCGCCCGCGCAAAGATGAAGACCGTGTCGTCGGGCGATGCCTTTGCCGCCAGCGCCGGCGCCAACGATATGCGCACCTGCACCGACCCCGCCGCGTCGGCAGGTGCAGCCGGGACGGCCGGGGCAGCGGCCTGACCCTGCGCACCCGCCAACGCAAGGCCCGCCGGCCCGGCAGCCCGCTGGCGCGCGTCGTCGATGGCGCCCTGCAGGCGCTGTGCCATCTCGCTGCCAGGCTCGGTCTTTTGCAGTGCCTGGGCCCAAAGCCGGGCCGCACCCGCCGCATCGCCCCGGTCCAGCGCCAGCGTGCCAGACAGCGACAGCGCCTTGACGTTGTCGGGGTCGAGCTGCAGCGCACGGGCGATCAGTTTTTCCGGCTCGCCAGCGAGCTTGCGGCCTTGGGTCATGCCCAGGGCGTCGGCATAGTCGACGTAGCCCTGGGCATCCTGGGGCCGCAGCGCGACCACCCGCTGGAAGGCGGTCAGTGCCTGCGGAAACATCTCCAGCACGCTGTACGACCGGCCCAGCATCGACCAACCCTCGGCGTCATCGGGCTTGGCCTTGAGCCGTTCGGCCAGGCGCTCGGCCATGGCCTCGAACTGGGCCCGGCTGATGTCGCCACCGCCTTCCACGGTCTTGGCGCTGGCTTGCACGCCCGGCGCCACAGAAAACGCGGCCGGGTTGCCCAGCCAGGCGTAGCCTGCGGCGGCAAAAACCAGTGCAAAAACGCCGAGTCCCGCCAGCAAGCGGCCCGACGGTCTGGCGTCTGGGGGGATAACCGGCGCAGCGGCCGCCGCCGCAGCCGGGCCCGCCGCGGCAGACCCGGCTGCCGCTGTGGCCGGTGCCGCTGTCAGCACGGCGGCCAGGATCTCGGCCTCCAGCCGGTCTCTGGCGCTGCGCGCCGCCTCGCCGGTCAGTACACCGTCCCGGATCAGGCTGTCCAGTTCGGCAAGCTGGTGTTTGAGGTCATCGAGGCGGGTCATCGGGGCAATTCTTCTTCAGGGGTATCGGGGTCAAAAGCATCGGCGCCCAGCCGTTGACGCCGGCGCAAGACCATCACCAGCGCCGCCAGCGCGCCCACCGTCAGCAGCCCAGGCCCGACCCACAACAGCCAGGTGCTGGCCTTGAACGGCGGCCGGTACAGCACGAAATCGCCGTAGCGGTCGGTCATGTAGTGGTTGATCTGGTCCTCGGTCATGCCCTTGGCCAGCATCTCGCGGATTTGCTGGCGCAGGTCCTCAGCCAGGCCGGAGTGCGAATCGGCGATGGACTGGTTCTGGCAGACCAGGCAGCGCAGCTCCGCGGCCAGCACCATCATGCGGGCCTCGATCTCGGGGTTGAGCGCGACCGATGGGGCATCGTTGGCGCTGGCAGGTGCACCGGTCAGCAGCATTAGGGTGCACAGCGTCGGCAGCAGCAAGGAGGCCAGCCCGGCGCACAGTCGATTCAGCAGCAGCACGGCGTCAGGCCTCGAGTTTTTTCAGCAAGGGTTCAAGCTTGTCGCGCAGCACCTCGGGCGTGATCGGGCCGATATGCTTGTAGCGGATCACCCCGGCGCGGTCGATCACAAAGGTCTCGGGCACGCCGTAGACGCCGTAGTCGATGCCGATCCGGCCGTCCGGGTCGAACATCGAGTCGGCATAGGGATTGCCGAACTGCTGCAGCCAGCCCAGGCCGTCTTCACGCTTGTCCTTGTAGTTCAGGCCGTAGATCGGCACCTTGCTGCGGCGCGAAAACGCCACCAACACTGGGTGCTCGTCGCGGCAAGCGCCGCACCAGGACGCCCAGACATTGAGCAGCCAGACCCGGCCCAGCAGGTCGTCGCGCTTGAGCACCGCATCAGGCCGCGCCAGCGCCGCGGCCTGGAAAGCCGGCGCCGGCTTGCCGACCAGCGGGGACGGCACCTCACGCGGGTCCAGCCGCAAGCCGACCGCCAAGAAAGCCGCCAACACCAGGAAAAGCCCCAGCGGCCACAGGAAACGCTTCACCGCAGGCCCCCAGCCACGCCGCCGGCCTGCACCACCGCACTGCGGGTTTGGCGCGCCCGATACCGCCGGTCGCTGGCGGCCAGCAAGCCGCCCAGCATCATCACCAGGCAGCCGCCCCAGACCAGCGCGATGAAAGGCTTGTGCTGCACCCGCACGATCCACTCGCCGGTGGGCAGCTTTTCACCCATCGAGATGTAGAGATCCCGCAGCAGGTTGCTGTCGACCGCGGCCTCGGTCATCGGGTTGTTCTGGACGCGGTAGATGCGTTTCTCGGGCGCCAGCATTGCGATCACCTGCCCGCCCTTGCTGACTTCGATCTGCGCCTGCGTGGCCGCGTAATTGGCGCCCTGCAAATCCCGGATCGACAGCATGCGGAAGTGGAAGCCAGCGATATCGGTGCTGGCATCGGGGCCCATCTTGACATCGCGCTCGGTTTCGTAGGTCTTGACCATCGCCACGCCAAATGAGAACACCGCCACGCCCAGATGGGCCACCATCATGCCGACCATGGCCAGCGGCAGCAGACGGGCGCGGCCGATGATGCTGCCGCCCATGCCCGGCTTGGGCCGCAGGCGCTCGACCAGGTCAACACCGATAGCTGCCACGATCCACCAGGCCAGAAACAGCCCGCCGGTGGTGGCCGGCGCAATCCGGCCCATCAACCAGCCGCTGAGCAATGCGGCGACGATCGCAAACACCAGGGCCCAGCGCAGGCGTTTGGCAAGCGGGCCGGCCTCGTCTTGCTTCCAGCGCATCAGCGGCCCCACGCCCATCAGCAGCAGCAGCGGCGCCATCATCAGCACAAACACGGCGTCGAAATACGGCGGGCCGACAGAGATCTTGCCCCCACCCATCGCATCGAGGAACAGCGGGTACAGCGTGCCCAGCAGCACGCCGCCGCAGGCTGTCACCAGCAGCATGTTGTTGACCAGAAGCATGCTCTCCTTGCTGAACACGCCAAAGCGTTGGCCCAGCCCGACGCTGGGCGCACGCCAGGCGTACAGCAGCAACGAAGCACCGATGACGATCACCAGGAAGGCCAGGATGAACAGGCCGCGGCGTGGATCGGTGGCAAAGCTGTGCACTGACGACAACACGCCCGACCGGACCAGGAAGGTGCCCAGCAGCGACAGCGAAAACGCCATGATCGCCAGCAACACGGTCCAGACCTTGAAGCTGCCACGTTTTTCGGTCACCGCCAGCGAGTGGATCAGCGCGGTGCCGACCAGCCAGGGCATGAAGGACGCGTTTTCGACCGGGTCCCAGAACCACCAGCCGCCCCAGCCCAGTTCGTTGTAGGCCCACCAACTGCCCAGGCCGATGCCGAAGGTCAGGAAGATCCAGGCGGCGGCCGTCCACGGCCGGGTCCAGCGCGCCCAGGTGGCGTCCAGGTTGCCGCCGATCAGCGCAGCGATGGCAAACGCAAAGGCCACCGAAAAGCCCACATAGCCCATGTAGAGCATTGGCGGATGGATCACCATGCCAGGGTCTTGCAGCAGCGGGTTCAGGTCGCGGCCGTCGGCGGCGGCGGGGATCAGCCGATCAAAGGGATTGGAGGTGGTCAACATGAACAACAAGAAACCCACCGACAGCAGCCCCAGCACCGCCAGGATGCGGGCCACAAAGACCCTGGGCAGGCTGCGCGAAAACCGCGCCACCGCCACCGTCCAGGTACACAGCATCAGCACCCACAGCAGCAGCGAGCCCTCATGCCCGCCCCAAACCGCGGCGATGCGGTAGGCCAGCGGCAGCGCCGAATTGGAGTTGGACGCGACGTAAAGCACTGAAAAATCGTGCCGCACAAACGAGGCCGTCAGCAGCACAAACGACAGCGCCACCAGCGCAAACTGCAGGTAAGCCGTCGGTCGGGCCAGCGCCATCCAGTCGGCGCGGCCGCGGTGGGCACCGACCAGCGGAAACACACCTTGCACCAGCGCCACCGCCAGCGCCAGCAGCAGCACCACGTTGCCGAGTTCGGGGATCATTTGACGGCTCCGGGGGTGGGGGTCGGCGCGCCCGACGGGCTGGCGCTGTGGGTGTCGAGCGTGCCGGCCATCTTGGCGCGCATCTTGTCGGCCTTTTGCAGCGCATCAGCGGCCTCGGGCGGCATGTAGTTTTCGTCGTGCTTGGCCAGCACCTCGCGGGCGGCAAACACACCGTCGCCGCCAAGTTGACCCTGCGCCACCACGCCCTTGCCCTCCTTGAACAGGTCGGGCAGCACACCCTCGTAGCGCACCGGCACGTTCTGCAGCGTGTCCGTGACGACAAAGCGCACCGTCACACCCTCTCGCACCACGCTGCCGGCCTGCACCAGGCCGCCAATGCGGAAGGTGCGGCCTTGTGGCGCCTCTTTGGCCGCGATCTGGGCGGGGGTGTAGAAAAAAACCAGGTTGCTGTTGAAAGCGTTGAGCACCAGCGCTGCGGCCACACCCACGGCCGACAACACGCCCAACACGATGGCGGTGCGTTTGTGGCGGGGCTTCATCGCCCTGCCCCGGTGTGCAGGCCATCGGCCGCTTCAGCGCGGGCCAGACCAAACGCCAGCAGGCGCCGGTGCCGCACCGCCAATACCTCGGCCAGCATCACCGCCAGCGTCACGCCATACGAGCCCCAGACATACAGCCCGTAGCCGCCCATGCGGAAAAACTCATCCATCGATTGCCAATTCATGATTTGCCTTCAGGCGCCTGGGCGCCCCTTGCCTTGTTGGCGCCGGGGCGCCCTTTGCGATTTGCGACTTGTGCGGCGGCTTTGCGCAGCGATTCAGCGCCCACCATCACCATTCTCGACGTGGGTCAATGCCCTCACCCATTCGGTGTCGGATTCCTGCTCCAGCACGATCGCCCGAGCCCGGATGAACACCACCGCAAAACTGTAGGCCCAGAAACACAGCGTCATCAGCAACATGCCGGTCAGCATGGTGGCGACCATCCTGGGCGCTGATGTCAGGCTGATCGACGAGCCCTGGTGCAGCGTGTTCCACCAGCGCACCGAGAAATAGATGATGGGCACGTTGACCACCCCCACCAGCGCCAACAGGGCGCCGGCATTGGCGGCGCGCTTGGGGTCGTCGATGGCCTCGGTCAGCGCGATATAGCCGCCGTACATCAGCAGCAGGATGAATTCAGACGTGAGCCGGGCGTCCCAGACCCACCAGGTGCCCCAGGTCGGCTTGCCCCACAGCGCACCGGTCCACAGCGCAATGAAGGTGAACATCGCGCCGGTGGGTGCCAGCGCCCGGGCAAACATCGACGCCATTCGGGCGTTGAGCATCCAGCCCAAGGCTGCCCAAAACGCCATCACCAGGTAGATCAGCATCGACATCCAGGCCGCCGGCACGTGGATGAAGATGATGCGGTAGGCATCGCCCTGCTGAAAATCGGTGGGCGCGATCGCAAAGCCGGTGTACAGACCCGCCGCGCCCAGCAGCAGCGTGGCAGCCCAGCACCACGGCACCAACGCGCCCGCCAGCGCATAAAAGCGCGAAGGGGCGGCAAAAGTGGTCAGGCGCAGCGTCATGGTGACTATCAGGTCGGGTTCAGGAGCAAAAAGTTCAATCCAGCAGTCTCGGCAATCAGTCCAGCGAGATGCGCAGCGCAGCAGCGGTGGCCAGCGGCGCGCCCAGCAGCGTGACGATCAGCAGCGCCCCGAGCAGCGACAGGTGCGCCTGGGCCGACAGCCCCGCATCGACCGCCACCACCGCGCCGGTGCCGAAGATCAGCGCCGGCACGGTCATCGGCAGCACCAGCAGAAACACCAGCGCCGCGCCGCTGCGCAGGCCCAGCGTGAGCGCAGCGCCCACGGCGCCCAGCAGGCTGAGGATCGGCGTGCCCAACAGCAGCGTGAAGGTCAGCGTGCCGATGGCCGGCGCCTGCATGCCAAACAGCAGGCCGATCAGCGGCGCGGCCAGCACCAGCGGCAGGCCCGAGCTGAGCCAGTGTGCCAGCACCTTGCCGCCGACGATCGCCACCAGCGGCTGTGGCGCAAGCAGCATCTGCTCCAGCGAGCCGTCCTGGTGGTCGCTGGCAAACATCTGCGTGACCGACAGCATCGCCGCCAGCAGCGCACAGACCCAGACCACGCCGGGTGCGATCTGGCGCAGGGTTTGGGGCTCGGGGCCGACGCCGATCGGGAACAGACCGGCCGCGACGATGAAAAAACCCAGCGGCAACAGGGCTTCGATGCGCCGGCGGCGTGCCAGCAGCAGGTCGCGACGCACCACGGCCAGCAGCAGGCCGGTCATGCCAGGCGGTACGGTTCAAGGTCGAACTCGGCCGCGCCGGCCAGGCCTACCGCCTGGTGGCTGGTCATCAGCACCGCGCCGCCGCGTGCGGCGTGGGCCTCGACCAGGCCGGACAGCATGCCGACGCTGTCGTGGTCAAGGGCGTCAAAGGGCTCGTCGAGGATCCAGGTGCGGGGCTGCTCGTCCAGTGCCAGCCGGGCCAGCGCACCGCGCCGGCGCTGGCCTTGCGACAACGTGCGCACCGGCGCGTCGCGCCGCGATGCCAGGCCCAGCCGGTCGAGCGCCGCCTGCGCCAGCCATGCTGCATCGTCCACACTTTGCAAGCGGGCCAGAAAGGCCACCGACTCGGCCAGCGTCAGGTCGTCCTTCAGCGCATTGGCGTGACCGATGTAGACGATGGCCTCGCGGGCCGAGACACCCGCCTGCCCTATCGGTGCGCCGTTCCAGGTGATGTCACCCTCGGAGGGCGCCGACAGGCCCGCCAGGATACGCAACAGGCTGGTCTTGCCACTGCCGTTGCGTCCGCGCAGCCAGGTGATGCTGCCGGGTGCGAGCTGCAGGTCCAGGCCCCGAAACAGCAGCCGCCGGCCGCGCTTGCAGGCCAGCGCGCGGGCGCCCAGTGTCCCCGCACCGGCGAGGGGCGGATGCATGGCGGGACGGCTCGGATCACGGGGCATCGGGATTGCGCTGGCCCCGGACAACGGTGGCAACGGCTGCAGCGGTGGTGGGCGTTTCAAACCCCGCATCCTAACGGGCTGGTGTTTACCAGCAGCCCGGCCGGGCACGCTAGGCCGCTGGCGAACTCGCCGGCGGGAAGATAGTTTTGAGAACGCGGGGGGAAACCGGCTTGACAATCACAAAGTCGAATCCCGCAGCCAGTGCAGCGATTTTCTCCTTTTCGCTGGCGCGCCCGGTCACGGCGACCAGCACCAAGGATGAATCGAAGTCAGCCCGCAACTGCCGCGCCACCTCCAGACCGTCTTGATCGGGCAGTCCGAGATCAAGCAACACGCCGATGGGACTGAAACCGGCCACCAGCGAGAGTGCCTGGGCAGCGTCATGACCCACCTGCACGCTGTAGCCTTCGAGTTGCAACAGTTCAGCCAAGACCTGGGCCGCGTCGACATCGTCATCGACCACCACGAGGCGGACTTCGTCGTTGTTCATATTTTTTACTTGGATAGGCAGGTTTGGGGTCTAGCCGGACCGGTCCAACCGCCGGCGCTTGAGCTGACCTTCGATACTGCGCACCAGCGCCTCAGGCTGCGCAGGTTTTACCATGTGATCGTCAAACAAATGCGGCGTGGCGTGCCGCCGCGGATCGGCGCCGCCGTAGCCACTGAGGGCGATGAGAACCACGGATCTACCCTCTGTGCCTTGCCTGAGTGCGGCTGCAACCGCGTAGCCGTCGATGTCCGGCAACCCGATGTCGAGTATGACCACCTCCGGCATTGACCGGCCCGAGATTGCCAGGGCTTCGCGGCCGTTGCTGGCCACCTCCACCAGATAGCCCAGGTCCAGCAGCGATTGGGCGGTGGTGGCGCGCGCATCGGGATTGTCTTCCACCAGCAAGACCCGACACGCCGTCGTGACGGTGAGGCCTTGCACGGCAGGCGCAGCGCTGACGCGTTCAACCCGGGGCAGGTTGACGACAAACGTGCTGCCGTGGCCGGCGCCCTGGCTTTGCGCACTGACCTGGCCGTCATGCAAATGCACCAGTTGCTTGACCAGCGCCAGGCCGATGCCCAAGCCGCTTTGCAGCCGCCCTGCGGGGCCAGGGCCTTGCCAGAACGGCTCGAACAGGTGCGGCAGCAAGTCCGGCTCGATACCCGCGCCGCGGTCGATCACCTCGATGACAGCGGTGAGCTCCAGCGATCGCACCCGCAACCGGACCTCGCTTCCCGCCGCAGAAAACTTCAAGGCATTGGCCACCAGGTTGTTCACGATCTGCTCGATGCGAACCGCATCGGCATGCACCCAGACATCCTCGGCGTCGACGACAAGCGTGTGGCCGGCGGCCCGCTCGGTGACGCGCAGCCCGTCAACACAGCTGGCGACGCAATCGGCAAGGTTCATCGTCACCGATTGAAGAACGATCTTCCCCAGCACAACACGGCTGATGTCGAGCAGGTCATCGACGATATGGGTCAGGTGCCGGTTTTGCCTCTCGATGATGGCCAGGTAGCGCTCGGCGGATGCTGACCCGTGGCCTTTGCGCTGAAGCAGCGTGGTGGCGCCGGCGATGCCTGCCAGTGGGTTTCTCAATTCGTGCCCGAGCAACGCCAGAAACTGGTCCTTGACGGTGTTTTCCTGCTGCGCGGTTTCGCGTGCGGCAATTTCCGCTGCCAACAGGCGCGCGCGCTCCGCTTCTGCAGCCTCGCGCGAGTTTCGTTCCGACAACAGCAGGCGGCCGGCGTTGTCGAGGGCCAGGTTGAGCGTGTTGATTTCGTCCAGCGTGGTGGGCGTTACCTCCGGCTGCTCCCCCTTGCCCAGCGCCGCAGCCGCCGCAGAGGCGACGCCGATCCCGCGCAGGAACTCGCGTGAAAAGAGAACCGCTACCGCTGCCCCGGCCGTCAGCGCCACCGCCAGGCCCACCATCAGCGACGACACCGCGAACCAGGACGACGCCTCGATCGTGCCCACGGGCGCTGCCACCGCGATGGTCCAGCCGGTCAGCTCCGAATGGGTGAACGCGTCGTATACCTCAATATTTTCCAATGTCCGGTGGCGAATCAGGCCCTCCGCCGAGGCTGCGGCAGCGGCAACCAGTTCGGGCCGGGCCTGGCGCCCGATCAATGCATCGGCCCGCTGGCTGCGGGCGATGAACTTGCCGTTTCGATCGATCACGGCCAACAGCCAGGTGGACCGGCTTTCGGGCAGCACGACGGTTTTGTTCTTCCAGCGGTCGACCGAAATACGCTGGGCAACCACGTAGCCACTCGCCGCCCTCGCCGGTACGTAGACCGTGGTCAACAGTCGGCCCGGTACGGACCCGACGGTCAAATCGGTCACCAGGGGCTTTTGGGTGGCAAGCACCTGGGCAACAGCGGCTTGATCCACGCTGGGCCGGTGCGGCGCGCCGAACGGCAGGCCGGTATCGACCAGCCGTTCGCCCGATGGGTTGAGGAGGAGGGTCCAGACGTCGGGCGGCCGGTCGACCGACACCGCCTGGTCGTGAAACGCGCCCAAGCTGCCGGTCTGGAGGTGCATGGACGTTCCGAGCACTTCCAATGCGCTCAATGAACCCTTGATTTCGCGGTCCACCAGCAGCGAGGTGGCCCTGACGGTTTCACGCAAACCCCGAAGCGCCGCCTGCCTCTCGCCTTCCCTAACCTGCTCGACCGCAAAAATTGCCGCCACGAACCCTGGCACCAGCCCGGCCGCTGCAACAAAGATGAGGTAAGAACGAAGTCGCATCGATGCTAAGCCCGGCGCCCTGCAAAAGTTTCGACCACAAGGCCGTTGACCAAGCCAAACGCCTTCTCATTCATCGACCCGTGGCCCACGAACGGCTGCCACCCCGGTGCTGTGCAAATGGGTCAACCGAAAGCGGGTTTCGCAGAGAGCTTCGCATGAAAAGACGCTCACAGCAGAGCCGACTGACCGAATTATCCCTGCGCAGGGTACCCGACACGTCGCGACAATTTGGCGGTGCCCGGTGCGCGCGCACTCAAAATATATCGGCCTGGCGGCCACCGACCCGATGGAGAACAACCGGGCAGTCCGTATCACGGTGGCGGATTTGAGGCGGACGCCGGCGGCGGATCAACCCGGCAGCAGGGTCTGCGCCAGGCGCCGCAGCGCAGCAGCATCCATCACCTTCAGGCCCGGCTGTGACTCGCAGATCACCGCCACCCGGTTCAGCAGGCCCGCGGCAAACCGGTGCGCTGCCGCAAGGGTCTCCTCGTCGGTGTCGTAGGTGTCGTAGGCCTCAACGGCGACGCCGCTGTCGTTGGCAATGGTCTTGATATCGATCTTGGCGCTGGGGGCGGTGGCCATGGGCTGCTCCTGGGGTCGGGTGACGATGGCAGCCACTCTATCCGCAGCCGGCGCTGGTGCCTGGTCGCTGCGGCCCGCGCCGCTCAAGCCTGGGTCGCCAGCGCGGTGCGCACAGTCTGGTTGATCAGCCTCAGCTCGGCCAGCGCGGCGTCGATGTGGGCGCGCTTTTGCTCCAGCTCGGCAATCGCGGCACCGGTGCGGTCCAGCACATAGGCCTGCTGCTGCGCCCGGCCCTCGCCGTGGGTGCCGTACAGGTCGAGGTAGACCTTGATGTCGGCCAGCGATGAGCCTATGGCCTTGGCGCGCAGGATCAGCCCGAGCCGGGCCCGGTCGCGCCGGGTGTAGACGCGGGTGCCGTTGATACGGCGCGGCGCCAGCAGCGCCTTGTCCTCGTAGAAACGGATGGCGCGCGGTGAGATGCCAAATTCATTGCACAGCTCGGTGATGCCAAACAACGCGCCGTTGCCGTCGTCCTGGTGCGCGGCCACCTGCTCTTGCGCGGTGGCCGCGGCTGCGGGGCCCATGTCAGATCACGCGCTGCAGCTTGAGCGCCACCGACATGTCGCCCGAGACCTTGAACTTGCCCAGCATGAAGCCGGTGGTGGGATCGAGCTCGCCGCTAATCAGGTCGGCCAGCGTGGCCAGCGGCAGCGCCACGGTGCAGTCGGCGTCGCGGTCGATGTTGTCCACCGTGCTGGGCGTGGCCCGGCCGTCGATCACCGCCACACCGTCGGCGCCGCAGTCGAACTTGAGGATGGCATTGAGGCCGTTGTGCTCGGCAACCTTGGCGCGCAGGTGTTCGGTGAGGGTGGGCAGGTCCATGGCAGCTCCGTGCAGAACATCGAATGGGCCGGATGCTAGGGCCGCGGCGCCGCAAAACCACCCGAGCAATCACTTATACGGTAGGTCGTTGACGTTAACGGCATGCCCGCGTCCAATACGGCATCCCCAGCTTTGACAGGTTTCCCGATGAGCAACCCCACCGGCTACCGCAGTGTTTTCCGGCCCGACCTCTTTGCCGGCCAGCGCTTCTGGGTCACCGGCGGCGGCTCGGGCATCGGCCGCTGCGTCGCGCATGAGCTGGCGTCGCTGGGTGCGGAGGTGGTGCTGTCGGGCCGCAAGACCGACAAACTGCAGGCCGTGGCCGCCGAGATCGTCGAGGACGGTGGCCGCGCCAGCTGGCACGCCTTCGACATCCGCGACAAAGATGCGGTCAAGGCCAACATCACCGAGGCATTGACGGCCGGGCCGATCACCGGGCTGGTCAACAACGCTGGCGGGCAGTTTCCGTCGCCGCTGGCTTTCATCAGCAAAAAAGGGTTCGACGCGGTGGTGGCCAACAACCTGACCGGCGGCTTCTTGATGATGCGCGAGTTGTTCACCCAGTGCATGCAGGCGCACGGCGGCGCGATCGTCAACATGACGGCCGATTTCAAGAACGGCATGCCGACGATGGGCCACTCGGGCGCGGCGCGTGCCGGCATGGCCAACCTGACGCAGACCGCAGCGTTTGAGTGGGCCCACGCGGGTGTGCGGGTCAATGCGGTGGCGCCAGGCTGGATCGCCAGCAGCGGCATGGACAGCTACGGCGACGCGATCCGCGACCACATCCGCGGCCTGAAAAAACACGTGCCACTGCGCCGCATGGCCGAAGAAGCCGAGGTCAGCGCGGCCATCGTGTTTTTGCTGTCGCCTGGTGCGGCCTTCATCACTGGCGTGACGCTGCAGATCGACGGCGGCGCGTCGCTGGGCCAGGCGGCCTTCCCCACCGCCGACCACCAGCGCAGCCAGCCGTTTGAGGGCTTTCACCGGGCCGTCAAGCCCAAGGTCCTGAGCTGATTCCCCCCCCGTTTGGAGCAAGCCCTTGAACTTCACCCCCGAACACCTTGCCCTGTCCGACACCGTCGCCAAGTTTGTCGCCAAGGAGATCAACCCGTTTGTGGCTGAGTGGGAAGCCGCCGAAATCTACCCCGCCCACGCGGTGATGAAAAAGCTCGGCAATCTGGGCCTGCTGGGCCTGAAGTACCCGGAGGAGTTCGGCGGCGCCGGGCTGGACTTCAGCTACTCGATGGTGATGGCCGAGGCGATGGGTGCGGCGGCCTGCGGCGGTGTGCCGATGAGCATCGGCGTGCACACCGACATGTGCACCCCGGCGCTGGCGCGCTTTGGCAGCGATGCGTTGCGCCGTGAGTGGCTGGTGCCGTCGATTGCCGGCGACAGGGTGGGCTGCCTGGGCGTCAGCGAGGTCGGCGGCGGCAGCGATGTGGCGGCCTTGAAGACCAGCGCCCGCAGTGAAGGCGGCGACTACGTCATCAACGGCAGCAAGATGTGGATCACCAACGGCCTGCAGGCCGACTGGTGCTGTTTGCTGGCCAACACGTCTGACGCGTCGGTACACAAGAACAAGAGCCTGATCATCGTGCCGATGGATGCGCTGGGCATCACCAAACAGAAGATCAAGAAGATCGGCATGAATTCGTCGGACACCGCCCAGCTGTTTTTTGACAACGTGCGGGTGCCCAAGAACAACCTGATCGGCCAGGAGGGCATGGGGTTTTCCTACCAGATGCAGCAGTTCCAGGAAGAGCGGCTGTTTGGTGCGGCCTCGTCGCTCAAGGGCATGGACCTGCTGATCGACCAGACCATCGAGTACACCCGCAGCCGAAAGACCTTTGGCAAGAGCGTGCTGGACAACCAGGTGGTGCACTTCCGGCTGGCCGAGTTGCGTACCGAGGTGGAGGCGCTGCGCGCCCTGACCTACCACGCCGTCGAGCTGTATGTCAGCGGCCAGGACGTGACCAAGCTGGCCTCGATGGCCAAGCTGAAGTGCGGCCGGCTGGTGCGCGAGGTGGCCGACAGCTGCCTGCAGTACTGGGGTGGCATGGGGTTTACCTGGGACAACCCGGTCAGCCAGGCCTACCGCGACAGCCGGCTGGTATCGATCGGCGGGGGTGCGGACGAAATCATGCTGGGCATCATCTGCAAGCTTGAAGGCACGCTGCCCAAGGGCGGGCATTGACGGCGCAGGCGTTTAGCGCGGCGCCATGCGGATCGCGCCGTCCAGACGCACGCACTGGCCGTTGAAGTAGCCGTTGCGGACCATCTCCATTGCCAGGCTGGCAAATTCCTCGGGCTTGCCCAGGCGCTTGGGGAAGGGCACTGACGCGCTCAGGCTGTCCAGCACGTTTTGCTTGGCGCCCAGCATCAGCGGCGTGGCAAAGATGCCGGGCATGATCGAGTTGACCCGGATGCCCAGATCCGAGAAGTCTCGCGCCATCGGCAGCACCAAGCCATTGACGCCGGCCTTGGACGACGCATAAATCACCTGGCCGACCTGCCCGTCTTGCGCCGCAACCGAAGCGGTCAGGACAATGGCGCCGCGCTCACCGTCGTCCAGCGAATCGAGTGTGGCCATGCCCTCGGCCGCAAGCGACGCCAGGCGGTAACTGGCCACCAGGATGCCCTGAACGCCATACTCGAAATCGGCGGTCGACAGTCGCTTGAGCTTGCCCGATTCTTTCTGGAATGCCAGGGTCTTGCCGCGTCGTGAGGTCATCGCGCAGTGCACCAGCACCCGCTCCTGGCCGAGCGCAGCGCGGGCCTTGGCAAAGCCGGCCAGCGCGCTGTCCTCGCTGGTGATGTCGACCTTGCAGAACAGGCCGCCGATGGCCTGTGCCACCTGCTCACCCAGGGACTCGTTGACGTCGAAAATGGCCACCTTGGCACCGGCAGCAGCGAGCGCCTCGGCAGTGGCGCGGCCCAGGCCGGAGGCGCCGCCGGTGACGACAGCAGTGGTGCGGGTATCGATGATCATGGGCTGGTGCTCCTCAGCGGTGGGGGTTCGGGGATGGCGGTTCTGGTTTCGGGGTGGGGGTCCGGGCGCAGCGCAGCCTGGCCGGTGCTGCCCGGCGCTGCCTGTGCTGCCGGCATCAGCGCGGGCCGGCGCGCTGGCGGTCGCCCGCGCTTGCAGGCTGCCGGTCGCCCCGGTCGCGCCGGTCGATCCAGCCGAACAGCAGCAACCCGACCAGCAGCGCGGCTGCGGCCGTTTGCAGCGACCAGGCAAAACCCTGCGCCGGTGTGGCGCTGTGTGCCAGCAGCAGCGCCACCAGCGGCGGCCCGGCAATCTGCCCCAGGCCAAAGGCGGCTGTCAGCAGGCCGATGGCGGCCGAAGCGTCGTGCGGCCTCAGCCGGCGCACCTCCTGCACCGCAAACAGCGTGATCGCGGTGAACGGCAGGCCCAGCAGCAGGCTGCCCGCCGCAAAGCCCCACAGGCTGGGCAGCCACACGCTGAGCAGCACCCCGGCAGCCATCATCGCGTAACACGCCATCAACAGGTGGCGGCGGTCCCAGCGCACCGGCACGCGCACCGTCAGCAGCGCACCCAGCGCCACGCCCAGGCCAAACAGCGGCCAAAACAGGTCCAGCCAGACCGAGCCGGGCAGCATCTGGCGGGCGATCACTGGCAAAAAGGTGGCGGTGACGATGTAGCCAAAGCCAGCCAGGCCGTAGGCGAGCGTGAACAGCGCCATGCTGCCGTGCGGCGGTGCGGGTTCGGCCGCCCGGGCCGCCGGCGGTACCGCCACCGCACCGTGCAGGTGCGGCCAGGCAACCGCGCAGAGCGCAGCGGCCAGCAGCGCAAACACCGCCCAGCCGGTGGCTGCGTGCCAACCCAGCGCCACCATGGCACTGGCGGCCAGCCCGCTGGCGGCAATGCCCAGCCCCGGGCCGACAAAGATGAGGCCGGCAAGCGCCGGCGCACCCATCGCCGCCAGCCGCGCCAGGCACCAGCCGGCCACATAGACAAACACCAGCGCGCTGGCCATGCCCGCCAGCAGGCGCCACAGCGGCCACAGCACGGGCACCGGCAGGGCCATGCCCAGGGTGAGCAGCACGGTGGCGACCAGGCCGGTGCGCACCGCAGCGGTGTGCAACAGCGGCACTTGGCGGCCCCAGCGCCGCCACAGCGCTGGCTGCAAGGCGCAGGCTGTGGCACCGATCCAGTAGCCCAGGTAGTTGGCAGTGGCCAGCCAGCTGGCACCGCCCAAGTCGATCACGCCGTCGTGCAACATCATCGGCAACAGCGGCGTGAATGCAAAGCGGCCGATGCCCATCGCCACGGCCAGCGACAGCAGGCCGGCAAGCGCGACAGCCATCGGCCGAGGTGCCAATTGCGGTGCCGCAGCGGTGTTCGGCGCGCTCTCCGGCATCGGCACTCGATCAGGCGCGGATCAATCGGCCGGGCGTCTGGCCGGTCAGCTCGTCGCCTTGCAGCACTTCCACGCCGCCGACAAAGGTGTGGCGATAGCCGCGGGCGCGCTGCAACAGCCTGCGCCCGCCGGCGGGCAGGTCATAGACCACTTGGGGCGGCAGCAGGTCCAGCACGGCGAAGTCGATGACGTTGATGTCGGCCTTCATGCCAGTGGCCAGCACGCCGCGGTCGGTCAGGCCGTAGACCGCCGCGGTGTCTGCCGTCTGCTTTTTCACCAGCATCTCCAGGGGCAGCTTGGGGCCGCGGCCTCGGTCGCGCGCCCAGTGCTTGAGCAAGTAGGTCGGGGCGGATGCGTCGCATATCAGGCCCACGTGGGCACCGGCGTCGCCCAAACCCATCACGGTGGCGCTGTCGGCCAGCATCTCATGCACCACCGAGAAATCGCCACCGCTGTAGTTCTCGAACGGGTGCAACAGCAGGCCCCGGCCGTCGTCAGCCATCAGCGCGTCGAGTGCCAGCGCCCAGGCACTGGTGCCGGCACGCTGGGCGCGGGACACCAGGCTCTGCGATGCATCGGGCTCGTAGTCCAGCGTTGCATCCAGCGCAAAGCTGCGGTGAAAAGCTTGCCCGAACCAGGCGGTCAGCGCGTCGCCAGGGCGTTCATCGATCAGGCGCTGGCGCAGCGCAGCGTCGCCTCGCAAGCGCTCGACGCGTTGCTGCGGCGGCAGAGGCGTCAGTGGCAACCAGGCGGGGTGGTTCTCAAACGGGTTGCGGCTGGTCTCAAAGCCAAACAGCACGCCTATGCTTTTGGCGCCAACCTGGCCCGTCACGTCCAGCCCGGCGCGGCGGGCGGCGTGGATCTGGTCCAGCGTCTGGCGCCAGCGCTCGGGCGCGTTGTCGACCTGCAGCAGCAGCAAGGACATCGGCCGGCCAGCGGCAACGGCGGCAGCGCGCAGGATGTCGAAATCACCGTCGCCAAAATCGGAGTTGACCTCCAGCACGCCCTTGCCGGCGCGCCGCAGCGCGGCGGCAAGGGCAAACAGCTCGGGCTCGGCGGCTGTCAGGCTGGGGGTGTAGCGGCCGTCGCGCGCCCGGTGCTTGACGGTGCGCGAGGTGGTGATGCCCAGGGCACCGGCGCGCAGCGCTTCCTCGGCCAGCTGGCCCATCAGCGCGAGCTCGGCCACGTCGGGTTGTTGTTTGTGATCGGCGCCACGCTCGCCCATCGCAAAAAAGCGCAGCGCGGCATGCGGCAGCTGGGCACCGATGTCCATCGAGTAGTGGCCACGCTGCAGCGCGTCCAGGTACTCCGGGAAGGACTCCCAGGACCAGGCCACACCTTCGGCCAGCACAGTACCGGGGATGTCCTCGACGCCTTCCATCAGGTTGATCAAATAGTCTCTGGCGCCTGCGCGTACCGGCGCAAAACCGACGCCACAGTTGCCAAACACCGCCGTCGTCACGCCATGCCAGCACGACGGCGAGAGAAATCGGTCCCAGGTGGCTTGGCCGTCATAGTGGGTGTGGATGTCGACAAAACCCGGCGTGACCAGCAGGCCGCGGGCGTCGATGACCCGCCGGGCCGCGCCCAGCTGCCGGCCGACGGCGGCGATGCGGCCGCCCAGCACGGCCACATCGGCCTGGCGCGCCGGCGCGCCGGTGCCATCAACGACGCTGCCGCCCTGGATCAAGATGTCGTGCATGCATGCCTCCGGTGTCTCTGGTGTCTCTGCTGTCTCTGGTGCGGTTGATTCTGAAGAGGCTTGGCCGCGCTGGACTTCCCGCAGGTGACAGCGGGTAACCGCGGGTAGCGGGGGGTGGCGGATGGCGGGTGGAGGGTGGCGGCGGGTAGCATCGGGCGGCACCGGGTACAGGGGCTGCCGGCCGCCCGGCTTGGCCAGGCGCGCTAGCGCCGACGCCAGCCCAGCCAGATCACGGTGGCCACCACCAGCAGGCCACCGCCCACCTGCACCGGCGCGATGGTCTGGCCCAGCACGGCCCAGGCCAGCAGCAGCGCAAACACCGGCTCGATGTTCATGATGGCCGAGTTGCCCACCACGCCCAGCCGCGGCAGCACGGTGAACATGACGGTGAAGGCCGTGCCGTACAGCGCCGTCAAGGCCAGCAGCCCCCACCAGCCGGCGGGCGCTTGCGGCAGATGCAAGCCGCCTTGCGTGGCCACGCCGACCATCGCCATCAGCCCCACCAGCGTCATCGTGCTGAAGGTGCGCAGCCGGCCGTCCAGGTCGCCTGCCTCGTGCTGGGTCAGCACCAGGGCCAGGCC
>JANMXG010000370.1:0-10608 GCA_031394235.1 Betaproteobacteria bacterium | reverse complement strand
CGTGATCGCCGACTTCACCGTCACCGAGCAGATGCTCAAGCAGTTCATCAAGATGGTGCACCCGCGCTCGCTGCTGCGGCCGAGCCCGCGCATCATCATTTGCGTGCCCTGCGGCTCGACCCAGGTCGAGCGCCGCGCCATCCGTGAATCGGCGTTGGGCGCCGGTGCGTCCGATGTCTTCCTGATTGAAGAGCCGATGGCTGCGGCGATCGGCGCCGGCCTTCCGGTGTCCGACCCGTCGGGCTCGATGGTGGTCGATATCGGCGGTGGCACCACCGAGGTCGGCGTCATCAGCCTGGGCGGCATGGTCTACAAGGGCAGTGTGCGGGTGGGCGGCGACAAGTTCGACGAGGCCATCATCAACTACATCCGCCGCAACTACGGCATGTTGATCGGCGAGCCCACCGCCGAACTGATCAAGAAAAGCATTGGCTCGGCTTTTCCGGGCAGCGAGGTCAAGGAGATCGAGGTCAAGGGCCGCAACCTGAGTGAAGGCGTGCCGCGCAGCTTCACCATCAGCAGCAACGAGATCCTCGAAGCCCTGACCGACCCGCTCAACCAGATCGTCTCGGCCGTCAAGAATGCGCTGGAGCAGACCCCGCCCGAGCTGGGTGCAGACATCGCCGAGCGCGGCATGATGCTGACCGGCGGCGGCGCCTTGCTGCGCGACCTGGACCGCCTGCTGGCCGAAGAAACCGGCCTGCCGGTGTGGGTGGCCGAAGACCCGCTGACCTGCGTGGTGCGTGGCTGTGGCATGGCGCTGGAGCGCATGGAACGGCTGGGGTCGATCTTCACCTCGGAGTAAGTGCCCGATGTTGCTGCAACGGCCGGCCCGTCTTGTGCGGCGCCGGTTTGTGCGTTGGGTCTGCGCGGTCGTCCGCCGGCCCGGTCGTGGCTGATCCGCCATGCCGCTGGGCTCGATCGACCGCACGCCGCCGCCGTTTTTCCGGCAAGGGCCGTCGGCGCTGACCAAGCTGGCGCTGTTCTCCGCGCTGGCGGTGTTCCTGATGGCGGCGGACAGCCGCTGGCATGTCACGCTGCCGCTGCGGGCTGCGCTGGCCACCGGCCTGCTGCCCGTGCAGCGGGCGCTGCAGGTGCCGGTCGATCTGGTCGGCAACGGGCAAAGCTATTTTCAAGGCGTTAAAGAGGCACAGTCGGCGGAGATGGCTGCCCGCTTCCAGCTGGCCCGCCAGTCCGAACGGGCCGCCCGCATGGACCAGCTGGGGGCTGAAAACGCCCGGCTGCGGGCCTTGCTGGCGCTGCAGCCCGCGCTGCAGGTGCGCTCGGTCGCCGCTGAACTGCTGTACGAGGCGGGTGATCCGTATTCACGCAAGCTGTTCATCAGCCGGGGCGCCAGCGCTGGCGTGTTGCCCGGCGCGCCGGTGGTCAATGAGGCCGGCGTGCTGGGCCAGGTCACCGAGGTGTATCCGCTGAGCGCCGTGGTCACCCTGCTGACCGACCGCGAGGCCGCTATTCCCGTGCTCAACACCCGCACCCAGCAACGCGGTGCGGCCTTTGGCGGGGCCGACGGCGGTGCGGCGATGGAGCTGCGCTTCATGGCCGGCAATGCCGACGTGCAGGTCGGCGATGTGCTGACCACCAGCGGCGTGGACGGCGTCTACCCGCCGGGGCTGGCGGTGGCCACCGTGGCCAGGGTGGACCGGCGCGCCGACGCCGGCTTTGCCCGCATCCTGCTCGCCCCGGCCGCCGGCATGGACAACGTGCGCTACCTGCTGGTGCTCGAACCCATGGGCCTGCAGATGCCGGCCCGGCCCGAGCCGCCGGTGCCGGACAAGGCCACCGCCAAGGCCGCCGGCCGGGCCAGCGCGACCGGCTTGCCCGGCCGGCCGGCCAAGGGCCAGGAGCTGTCGCGATGATCATGCCGCGTGGCTCGGACCAGCTGCTGCTGCCGGTCAACCCGTTTTTCATCGCGCTGACGCTGGTGGCCGCGATGTTGCTGGAGATGCTGCCGTTGGGTCGCCATCCGGCGTCGCCCGACCTGCTGGCTCTGGTGCTGGTGTTCTGGAACGTGCACCAGCCGCGCCGCGTCGGTGTCGGCCTGGCCTTTGCCTTCGGCCTGGTGATGGACGTGCACCAGGGCGCGCTGCTGGGCCAGCACGCGCTGGCCTACAGCCTGCTGAGCTACCTGGCGATCACGGTGCACCGGCGTGTGCTGTGGTTTTCGGTGCCCGCGCAGGCGTTGCATGTGCTGCCGGTGTTTGTCGCCGCGCACGCGGTGTCGCTGCTGGCGCGGCTGGTGGCGGGCGGCATGTTTCCGGGCTGGTGGCTGCTGGCCGCGCCGGTGTTCGAGGCGCTGATGTGGCCGGTGGTGGTGGTGCTGCTGCTGGCGCCGCAGCGCCGGGCGCCCGATCCGGACCAGAATCGGCCGCTCTAGCCACAGCCGCCACACCTGTCACCCCCGTCCCCGCATGACCGAGCTGAAAAACCTGGCCCGTGAACTCGACCGGTTCAACCTCCGGTTGATCGTCGCTGCGTTGTTTGTGCTGCTGTGTTTCGGTTTGTTGACCGCCAGGCTGGTGTGGCTGCAGGTCTTCCGCCATGACGACCTGGCGCAACAGGCCGAGGCCAATCGCACGGCGGTGGTGCCGGTGGTGCCCAACCGCGGCCTGATCGTCGACCGCAACGGCGTGGTGCTGGCCACCAATTACTCGGCCTATACGCTGGAGATCACCCCCAGCAAGGTCTTGGGCGAGCTGGACGCGACGATCGACCGGCTGGCCGAGGTGCTGGAGGTGCAGCCGCGCGACCGCCGCCGCTTCAAGCGCCTGCAAGACGAGAGCAAGAGCTTCGAGTCGCTGCCGATCCGCACCAAGCTGGGCGACGAGGAGGTGGCGCGCTTCATGGCGCAGCGTTTCCGATTCCCCGGCGTGGACGTGCGGGCCCGGCTGTTCCGCAGCTACCCGGCGGGCGAGGTGGGCAGCCACATCATCGGCTACATCGGCCGCATCAACGCCGCCGAGAAAAAGGCGATGGAAGACTGGGACGACGATGTGCTGGCCAACTACCGCGGCACCGACGTGATCGGCAAGCTCGGGCTGGAGCAGCACTACGAGCAGCAACTGCATGGCACCACCGGATTCGAGGAGGTCGAGACCTCGGCCGGTGGCCGGGCGGTGCGGCGATTGAAAAGCCACCCCGCCACCCCCGGCAACACCCTGGTGTTGTCAATCGACATCAAGCTGCAGGCCCTGGTCGAGCAGATGTTTGGCGACCGGCGCGGCGCACTGGTGGCGATCGACCCGCGCTCGGGTGAGGTGCTGGCCTTTGTCTCCAAGCCCACTTTCGACCCCAACCTGTTTGTCGACGGCATCGATGTGGACAGCTGGCGCGGCCTGAGCGAGAGCCTGGACAAGCCGCTGCTCAACCGGGCGCTGCGCGGCACCTACCCGCCCGGCTCCACCTTCAAGCCCTTCATGGCGATGGCTGCCTTGAACACCGGCAAACGCGGCCCCGGCACCATCATCCACGACGGCGGCAGCTACAACTTTGGCGGCCACGTGTTCCGCAGCCATGGCGATATCGGCCTCGGGCCGGTGGACATGCGGCGCGCCATCGTGCAGTCGAGCAACGTCTACTTCTACTCGCTGGCCAACGAGATGGGCGTGGACCTGATGCACGACCAGCTCGGACCGATGGGCCTGGGCCGCAAGACCGACATCGACCTGGACGGCGAAGTCACCGGCCTGCTGCCGTCCACCGCCTGGAAAAAACGCGCCTACAAAAAACCCGAGCAGCAGAAGTGGTACGCCGGCGAGACCATCTCGCTGGGCATCGGCCAGGGTTACAACAACTTCACGGTGCTGCAGCTGGCCAGCGCCATGTCCACGCTGGTCTCCGGCGGGCAGCGTTTTGCACCGCGCCTGGTGCGCGAGATCCGCGACGTGGTCAGCCACAGCGTCACGCCCAACATCGGCCAAGTCGCCGGGGCTGCTGCTGGCAACGCGCAGTCGCCGCTGGCCTTCAAGCCCGAGCATGTGGCGTTGATCAACAACGCGCTCTATGGCGTGACGCAAGAGGGCACTGCGACGCGCATCTTTGCCGGCGCACCCTACAAAACCGGTGGCAAGACCGGTACGGCGCAGGCCGTGGGCATACGCGCGAACGAGAAGTACAACGCTTCCAAGCTGACCGAATACCAGCGCGATCACTCGCTCTACACCGCCTTTGCACCGCTGGACGCCCCCACCATTGCGCTGGCGGTGATCGTCGAGAACGCTGGCTTCGGCGCGGCGGCCGCAGCACCCATCGCCCGCCGGGTGTTCGACTACCTGCTGGCCGGCCAGTGGCCCAGCGACGAGGACATGGCCGCCACCCGTGAGGGCCGCAGCGTCGCACCGCTGGGCGTGCCAAGGCGCGCCGCCGACGTGACGATGGAGCAGTTGGGCCTGCCCGCGTTGGTGCCGGTGGCGGCGCTGGCCGTGCCGATGCCGCTGCCGGTTGCCGCCAGTGCGGCACCGGTCAGCGTGGTCGCCACCGCCACCGCCACCGCCTCGGCAGCGACCGCAAAAGTCAACGCAGCGCGGATTGCGCCCCGTAGGCTGCCATGAGCGCTGTGTTTGCGCGCCCGTCCGTCTGGCGCCGGTTGCGGCCGGTGCTGTTGGGCTTCGACCTGCCCTTGTTGCTGGTGGTGTTGTCGCTGTCAGCGCTGGGAATGGTCACGATGTACTCGGTCGGTTACGACCACGGCACGCGGTTTCAGGACCACGGCCGCAACATGGTGTTGGCGGCGCTGCTGATGTTTGCGGTGGCGCAGATACCGCCGCAACGCTTGATGGCGCTGGCGGTGCCGCTGTACGCGCTGGCGGTGGCATTGCTTGTGGCCACCGCGCTGTTTGGCGTCACCAAGAAGGGCGCCACCCGCTGGTTGAACCTGGGTGTGGTGATCCAGCCCAGCGAGATCCTCAAGCTGGCCATGCCGCTGATGCTGGCTTGGTGGTTCCAGCGGCGCGAAGGCCAGCTGCGCTTGCTCGACTTCGTGATCGCCGGGCTGCTGCTGGGGGTGCCGGTGGCGCTGGTGGCCAAGCAGCCCGACCTGGGCACCTCGCTGCTGGTGCTGTCGGCGGGGCTGTACGTTATCTTCTTCGCCGGGCTGTCCTGGCGCCTGATCGTGCCGGTGATGCTGCTGGCAGGGCTGGCGATCACCACCATCATCCTCAGCGGCGAAGCGTTGTGCCAGCCCGAAGTCGCCTGGCACGGCCTGCGCGATTACCAGAAGCAGCGGGTCTGCACCCTGCTTGATCCCACCACCGACCCGCTGGGCAAGGGCTTCCACATCATCCAGGGCATGATCGCGATCGGTTCGGGCGGGCTGACCGGCAAGGGGTTCATGAGCGGCACCCAGACCCACCTCGAGTTCATCCCCGAGCGCACCACTGACTTCATCTTTGCGGCCTTCTCCGAGGAGTTCGGCCTGGTCGCGGTGGTCGGTCTGATCGGCGGTTTCACCTTTTTGATCCTGCGGGGCCTGTGGATTGCCGGCCAGGCGCCCACCGTCTTCTCGCGGTTGCTGGCCGGCGCGCTCAGCCTGGGTTTTTTCACCTATGCCTTTGTCAACATGGGCATGGTCAGCGGCATCCTGCCGGTGGTGGGCATTCCGCTGCCGTTCATCAGCTACGGCGGCACGGCGATGGTCACGCTGGGCGTGTCGCTGGGCATGCTGATGTCGATTGCCCGCAGCCGGGGGCTGATGCAACGATGAGCGCTAGCCTGGCTTTATCGGCCTGGACGCACAGCAGACGCTGGCGTTGACCCACCCGCCCAGCGGACAAAGCGGGGTCGGCGCTGATCGCGTGGCGCGCACTGGCGGGTGGCGTTGCACCGCGAGCCCATTGCACCCGGCTGGCCAAGGATTCGGCGCTGGGGATGGCGCTGGCGATGGCGATGGCGCTGGCGCTGGCGCTGATGCTTGCGCTGGCGAGACCAGCCGGCGTCACGCGTGTGCGGGCGGCCAGGCGGAGGCGATGTTCCAGGCGGCGCCGGACGCCGGTTTCGCTGCCGAGGACGGCGGCCGGCTGCTCAGCCTGGTCCAGCGCCAGTGGTTGGCGGTGGCCCCGGCAAGCCCTGCGGCCCCGGCCGCCGATTGAGCACAAACCGCACTGTAAACAGCGTGCCCGGACCCAGGCCCTGGGCGGCCGCACTGGCGCGCGGCCGCGCATCGGCGATAGACAACTCGGCGCCGTGCTGCTGCACGATCTCGTTGACGATCGCCAGACCCAGCCCGCTGCCGTCCACATTGGTGCCCAGCGCCCGGTAGAACGGCTGCAACACCAGCAGGCGCTCGGCCTCGGGGATGCCGGGGCCGGTGTCCTCCACCTGCAGCACCACGACCTGGCCAAACGGGTCGTGCATCACCCGCGCCGTGACTGTGCCGCCCGCCGGCGTGTACTGCAGGGCGTTGTCCACCAGGTTGCGCACCAGCTCGCGCACCAGCGTGGGCTGGCCCAGCATGCAGGTGGCGGAGGATGCGTTGGTAGAGTCGGGCGGGACGCTGGCCGGCGGCTCGTCCGGGCCCTCGTAGCCCAGGTCGATGCGCTTGTCCATGGCCTTGGGCACAAAGTCGCGCACGGTTTCGCGCGCCAGCGCGGCCAGGTCCACCGGCTCGGGCGGGCGGGCCAGGGTCTTGGCCTCGGCACGCGCCATCGCCAGCAACTGGTTGACCATGTGCGCGGCGCGCTCGCTGGCGTGCGCAATGTGCTGCAGCGACCGCTTGAGTTGCACCGGGTCGTGCTCGCCGGCATCGATCTCGCGCTGCGCCAGCTCGGCCTGCATGCGCAGCCCGGCCAGCGGTGTCTTGAGCTGGTGCGCCGCATCGGCCAGAAAGTGCTTCTGTGCGCTCATCGACTGGTCCAGCCGGCCCAGCAGGTCGTTGATCGCGCCCACCAGAGGCGCCACCTCCTCGGGCACATCCCGCTCGGCCAGCGGGCTCAGGTCGTTGGCCTCGCGCCGACGGATGCGCTGCTGCAGCTCATTGAGCGGTTTGATGCCGCGCGCCAGCGCAAACCACACCAGCAGTACCGCCAACGGCAACACCACAAACTGCGGCACGATCACACCCTTGATGATCTCGGTGGCCAGGCGGGAGCGCTTGTCCAGCGTCTCGGCCACCTGCACCAGCGGTGCCACCTCACCCGGTACGCCGGTGGACGGCAGCCACAGGTAGGCCACCCGCACCGCATCGGCATGCACCTCGTCGTCGCGGTAGCGCAGCGTCTGGGCGGGTGCTGCGGCCTCGTCGGGCACCGGCAGGTTGCGGTCGCCGGCAATGAACTCACCGCGTGAGCCCAGCAACTGGAAATACACCTTCTCGGCGTCGTCGTTGCGCAGCACCTCGGCCGCCACCTCCGGCAGGCGCAGCCGGATCGCGCTGGGCAAGCCCGGTCCGCCGGGGATTACCACCACCTGGCGCGCCACGGTGCGGGCCATCTCGGCCAGGTCGCGGTCAAACGGCCGGCTGGCAATGCCTTGGGCCACCAGCCAGGTCAGCGCCACGCTCATCGGCCAGAGCAGCAGCAGCGGCGCCAGCATCCAGTCCAGGATCTCGCCGAACAGCGATCGCTGTTCTTTGGGCGGCGGGTCCGGCTCATCGAGGCTTGGCATGGCGGGCACGAGCATAGGGCCTGCGCCGGCCGCGGGTGGCATCAGCGTGCCGGCTCTGCGCACCGCCAATCGTCCCGCCATGTCCACGACATTCCGCGGGCGTTCAGCCCGGAATCTTCTCGAGACAGTAGCCCAACCCTCGCACCGTGGCGATGCGGATCGGCCCCTGCTCGATCTTTTTGCGCAACCGGTGGATGTAGACCTCGATCGCGTTGTTGCTGACCTCCTCGCCCCACTCGCACAGCCGCTCAACCAATTGGTCCTTGCTGACCAGCCGTCCAGCGCGCTGCAGCAACACCTCCAGCAGGCTCAGCTCACGCGCCGACAGCTCGATCATCTGGTCAGCGATGTAGGCCACCCGCCCGGTGGCATCGAAGGTCAGCGGCCCGTGCTTGATCACGCTGCTGGCGCTGCCCAGGCCGCGCCGGGTCAGCGCACGCACCCGCGCCTCCAGCTCCTGCAGCGAAAACGGCTTGGCCATGTAGTCGTCCGCGCCCAGGTCCAGGCCCTTGACCCGCTGCTCGACACTGTCGGCGGCCGTCAGGATCAGCACCGGCACCGACGATCCGCGGCTGCGCAGCTTGCGCAGCACCTCGAAGCCGTGCATCTTGGGCAGGCCCAGGTCCAGGATCAACAGGTCGAACTCATGCGCCGCCAGCGCCGCGTCGGCCTCGCTGCCGTTGCCCACCTGGTCTACCGCGTAGCCGGTGGCCCGCAAGGCGCGCAACAATCCGTCGGCCAGCACCTGGTCGTCTTCAGCGATCAGAATTCGCATTGAGGTTCTCCTGCCGGCCGGTGCTGGCGAATGCAACACCTTCGTCCGGCGATTGTGGCCAGCCCCGCTGACGCGAAGCTTGGGAAAGGTCGAGCCTGAGCGTGCCGGCGAGACCCACAAAAAGTACTGTACAAAAAGCCAGCCCTTCAACACAATCGGCGCTCGCAACAGGAGAGCCGTTATGGATGCACCCGTGAAAGCCTTGAACACCGAAAAAGCCAAAGCCCTGGCGGCCGCCCTGGCCCAGATTGAAAAACAGTTCGGCAAGGGCTCGATCATGCGCCTGGGCGCCGGTGAGGTCGTCGAAGCGATCGAGGTCGTCTCCACCGGCTCGCTCGGCCTGGATATCGCGCTGGGTGTCGGCGGCCTGCCGCGCGGCCGGGTGGTCGAGATCTACGGCCCTGAATCCTCAGGCAAGACCACGCTGACGCTGCAGGTCGTGGCGCAAATGCAAAAGCTGGGCGGCACCTGCGCCTTCATCGACGCCGAGCATGCGCTCGACGCCCAGTACGCCCAAAAACTCGGCGTCAACCTGCAAGAAATGTTGATCAGCCAGCCCGACACTGGCGAGCAGGCGCTCGAAATCGTCGACGCACTGGTGCGCTCGGGCTCGGTCGACCTGGTCGTCATCGACTCGGTCGCCGCGCTCACGCCCAAGGCCGAGCTTGAAGGCGAGATGGGCGACTCCCTGCCCGGCCTGCAGGCCCGATTGATGAGCCAGGCGCTGCGCAAACTCACCGGCACCGTCAAGAAGACCAACACCATGGTCATCTTCATCAACCAGATCCGCATGAAGATCGGCGTGATGTTCGGCAGCCCCGAAACCACCACCGGCGGCAATGCGCTCAAGTTCTACTGTTCGGTGCGCCTGGACATCCGCCGCACCGGCAGCATCAAGCGTGGTGAGGAGGTCATCGGCAGCGAGACCAAGGTCAAGGTCGTCAAGAACAAGGTGGCGCCGCCGTTCAAGACTGCCGAGTTCGACATCCTGTACGGCGAGGGCATCAGCCGCGAAGGTGAGGTCATCGACCTCGGCGTTGAGGCCAAGATCGTCGAAAAGTCCGGCTCCTGGTACGCCTACAAGGGCGAAAAAATCGGTCAGGGCAAGGACAACGCCCGCGAGTTCCTGCGCGAGAACCCCGACATTGCGCTGGAAATCGAGAACAAAGTGCGCGAGGCGCTGGGCGTGCCACTGCAGGCGCCCGCGGTGGACCGCGCCGCGGCGGAGTGAGCAGGCGCGCGATCGGTGCACCTGGGCGCATCGCGCGTTGATCGCGGCTTGATGCCGGGCTGATCTGCCAGCACCCCGATGCCACCCCGTCCCGCCTCCATCAAGATCCGCGCGCTGCAGTGGCTGTCGCAGCGTGAGCACAGCCGCGTCGAGCTGCGGAACAAGTTGTTGCGGCTGCTGTCACGCGGCCCTGCCCGGGCGCCAGACGCAGCGGGCTTGGCGCAGGCTGAGCCCGCTGACCCCGCCATCGAGGTTGACGCCCTGCTGCTTTGGCTGGAGTCGCACGGCTACCTGTCGCAGCAGCGGTTTGTGGAGTCCCGGGTGCACGCCCGCCAGGCGAAGTTCGGCAACCTGCGCATACAGCAAGAGCTGCAGCAGCACGGCGCCAAGCTCGACCCCGAGGCGAAACAGGCCTTGAAAGACTCCGAGTTGCAGCGGGCCCGCGAGGTCTGGGGCAAAAAATACACCACACCAGCGACCGATGCCGCAGGCCGGGTCAAGCAGGCGCGTTTTCTGGCCGGTCGTGGGTTTTCGATGGATGTGGTGCGCCAAGTGGTGCGGGTGGGCCGACGCGGCGAGGTTGCCGGTTCCGACACCGGGACCGAGACCGATCCACCCGGTTTCTGAGCACCGCTTGCTGCCCGGCGCAGTACCGCACAGGCGCGGCGGCCACAACGACCCGGTTTTGACGCAGCGCAACATGCTAAATTGCGGGGGTTTTGTTGCTGACGGTTGACCTGGCCCGCCGCTTCGCTGGTTGCGAATCCCGGTTCGGATAGCGCCCGTTATCGAAGCCCTGCCCGGCAGCTGCCGGATGCGCCCACCCCCTCGCTGCGAGCCCCCATGAAAATCCACGAATACCAGGCCAAGGACATCCTGCGCCAGTTCGCCATCCCCGTGCCGCGCGGCATTGCCGCGTTCACCGTGCAAGAGGCGGTCGAGGCGGCGCAAAAGCTGGGCGGCGCGGTCTGGGTGGTCAAGGCCC
>JANMXG010000369.1:0-4379 GCA_031394235.1 Betaproteobacteria bacterium | reverse complement strand
CGACGGATGTGAACGGCTGTCGTGACCGCCTGATTGCCGATGGCCAAGCGTCTTACAGATTCCTGAATGTCATTCCGCGACGAAGACTACGCTTGTGCGGTCAGCCCGCAAGCCGTATGGCTCAGCGTCCCGCCAGCGCTGCCGCCACCTCAGCGTTGACCTCATCGGCCGGCCGGTACTCGGGCACCAGGTTGCGCACCTGGCGCAGCATCGACTCGACATCGTTGCTGTCACAAGCCTGCTTCAACGACGCCAGCATTTTGTCGAGCAGCGCCGGGTCAATGTGGCGCTCGCGCGCCGACATGATGCGCGGGTGGCCACTGGGCACGACGTTGTCGCCGATCAGCAACTCCTCAAACAGCTTCTCGCCGGGGCGCAGGCCCGTCGCCTTGATCTCGATGGTGCCGTCGGGTTGCTCGGCGGTCTTTTCGGTCAGGCCGGACAGCCGGATCATCGAGCGGGCCAGGTCGGCAATGCGCACCGGGTCACCCATCTCCAGCACAAACACCTCGCCGCCTTTGGCCATCGCGCCGGCCTGGATCACGAGCTGCGCCGCCTCGGGGATCAGCATGAAGTAGCGGATGATGTCCGGGTGGGTGATAGTGACCGGGCCGCCCTGTTGAATTTGCCGCCTGAACAACGGCACCACCGAGCCTGACGAGCCCAGCACGTTGCCAAAGCGCACCATCGAGTACACCGTGTGCGGGCTTCGCAGCGCCGCTGCCTGAAACACCAACTCGGCCACCCGCTTGGATGCGCCCATCACGTTGGTGGGGCGCACCGCCTTGTCGGTAGAAATCAGCACGCAAGTGTCGACGCCGGCCTCGCTGGCCGCCCTGGCCACGGCAAGCGTGCCAAACACGTTGTTGCGCAAGCCCTGTTGCACATTGGCCTCGACGATAGGCACATGCTTGTAGGCCGCCGCGTGGTAGACCGTTTGCACCTTTTCACGCTGCATCAGCCCGCGCAGCAAGGGCTCGTCCAGCACCGAGCCCAGGCAAGCCACCACCGGCATGCCGTGCCCGGCGTTGACCAACTCATGCTCGATGCTGTAGAGCGAGAACTCTGAATGGTCAATCAGCACCAGGCGCATTGGCCGCTGCGACACAATTTGCCGGCACAGCTCGCTGCCAATCGAGCCACCGGCGCCCGTCACCATCACCACCTTGCCGGTGATGTTGCGCAAGAACAGCGCGCCGGTTGGCGTCACAGGGTCACGGCCAAGCAGGTCGGCCACGTCCACCTCGCGGATTTGCGCCACGGCCGCGTGGCCGTCCACCATTTCAACCAGGCCGGGCAGGATCTTGACTGGCAGGCCCACGGCCTCGATGCGTGCGATCAGCTTGCGCTTTTGTGCCGCGCTGGCCGACGGGATGGCCACCACGATCTGGTCCACATCGTGGCGCACGATGCTCTCGGCCAACTGCTCAGGCGGATACACCCGCAGGCCTGCCACGGTCATGTGCCGCAGCTCACGCCGGTCATCCACAAAACAGACGGCCTTGTACTCGGTGCTGAACTGCATGGCCAAGGCCAATTGAGCACCGGCGTCGCCCGCGCCGTAGATGGCGGTGCGCAGGCGCGGCCGGGTGCCGGGCCTGAGGCTGCGGCGCAGCAGTGAGCGCGCAACAAAGCGCGACGTCACCACATAGGCAAAGGCCACAAACCAGTAGATCAGCAAGGCCGAGCGCGGCAGAAATTTCAGGTTGAGCAGATACGCGCCGGCATAGACCACCACCACCACCACCGCCAGCGCGCCGCTGGCGGCAGCCAGCACCCGCAGGTCGATGTAGCGCACCACGGTGCGGTACAGGCCGGCAAGGGCCAACACCGGCAACGTCAGTAGCGCCAGCGAGACCTGGATGACCGGCTCGGTGGCAAAGGCATGGTCAAACGAGCCGAGCCGAAATCCGACCGAGGCAAACATGCACCAAGGCAAAAACAGCGCGTCACAGCCCACCATCACCCACATCTTGGCTTGGGGTGAAATCTGCGCCAGGCGGCGAGCGATGGACATCGCGGTCAGGGTGTTCATGGCTTGAATTGTCTCAGGCTGTGCTCGGTGCTTCTCCGGCGCAGGACTGGACCTTCATTGATGATGACGACGGCCCCTGGCGCCAACAGGCCATCGGCGCTCCGTTTGTCAAACCGCTGTAGCCGGGCTGCCGGTTTTTTCGCGACGGTGCACTGACCGACGCATCAAAACCCAGGCCGCCAAGACCAGTGCCACAGCAAAGCCAGTGCCGGCAGCCGCTATCGCGCGTTTGGGTTTGCTTTTGCGCTCGGGCAGGGTGGCGGGGTCCAGCACCTGGATAAGGGTGCCTTCGCGGCTCTCGTCCACCCGCGCCAGCTCAAATTGGCGGGCGTACAGATCGAATAATGTTTCTTGGTACTTGAAGTCTCGGTAGCGGCCGATGTAGTCGGGGCCACCGGCTGGCGCAGCAGCTTGCTCGGTGCGCGCCAACTGTTCACGCAAGGCATTCAACGTGGCCTGTTGTTGGCGCACCTCGGGCGCGGTGTCGGTCAAACTGCCCCGTGTGACCTGCAAGCGGACTTCGGCGGCAGTGACTTCGGCTTTCAACCTGGCGTAGCCCTCGGCGGCGGCCTTGGGTTCAGCCTTCAGTGCACCGGGGTTGAACCCGCTGGCCTGCAGTGCTTGCTGCGCCTGCACCAAGCGCTCGCGGCTTTGCTGCAATTGCTGCTCAAAAAACATACGCCGCTGCTGCGCCTCGGTCACGGCCAAGCCGGCGGTGACACGGCGCAGTTCGTCCACATAGCGGTTGGCGATATCAGCTGCGCGTTGCGGGTTGGTGTCGTCCACCTCGACGTTGATCAACCCGTCCTTCTTGCCCAAGGCAATGCGGACGTTTTTGCTCAATTCCTTGCGGGCGTCTACCCGAAACTTGCTGTCATAGGCTTCCATCAGCTTGAAGCGTTCTATCAGGCGGTCTGACACCGTCACGCTTTGCATCAGCGCGACATAGCGGTCGCCCGTGTTGCTGGCACCCACTGCACCACCCGCCAAACCTGACAGCGGCCCCAGCGCTGCCAGGGCCGAGGCTGCGCTGCTTTGCGCCTGTTGTGGTGGCATGAAGGTGGTGACGGCCGTAAAGGTCGGGGCGATCAGGTAGGTAATTCCCAGCGCCAGCGCGCCGGCCGCAAGCGGACCGACGATCAGCAGCATCAACCGGTCGCGCATTGCAGCCGCCATCTCACCCAGTGTCATGCCTTCGTCGTCGTCGCCCGCTGCCAGGTCGGGCCTCTCTGCACTGGCGAAGGTTTGTGCCGTGCTCATCGGATGGCACTCTTGATGCCGGCGATGCCAATTCCGAACTGGTACAGCAACAAGGTCCAGTCCTTGGCGGATTGGATGAATGTGGTTTTGTCCATCTCTTCCGGCACAAACACGGTGTCGCCAGGCTCGGCGTTGACGTTGCCCACACCGCTGTTGCGGCTGAACCAGCCCGACGAGGTTTGCTGGCCGCTGATCACATTGCCGTTGGCGCGCACTACAAACGAGCTGGCCTGGTCTGCCCCTTTGGTGGGGCCGCCGGCCAGTCTCAAGTAGTCGTCCAGCGTGCGACCTGGCGTGTACAGGTAGGTGGCGGCATTGAACACGCTGCCAAAAATGCCCACCGTGCTGGCCAGGGCGGGAATGAAGATCCGGTCACCATCTTCGAGCAACAGATTCGGCAGATCCGCCCCATTGGGTGGGATCTGCATCACGATGCGGCCGCTGGGCCGCAGGGTTCTCAGGCGTTCAACCAGACGGGATGTGGCCGCTGCACGCACGGCATCACTGGCTGCTTCTTCGGCAGTGCTGACCCGCCGCGAGCCGGACGCTCTGGCAAGATCAGTCTCCATGTCCCGCAGGGCCCGTTCGTAGTTTTCTTGCTGTGTCACCCGCACGCTTTCGCGGTTGAATTCGGTGGCAAAAACATAGGCATGGCCAGTAAACCCGCCAGCAGCCTTGATGGCGTCGGCGACGGTGCTGCCCTCCGGCAACACGTACTCGGACGGGCGCGCAACCTCGCCTTCTACCCGCACCCGTTTGCTCTGGCGCTGGGAGGGCAAGGCAACGTCGACGGCACTGAAGGCGCGCAACACATCACCGTGGTTGAGCGACAGCTTCAAGTCAGCGGGCAGGTCGAGCTGGGCCACCCGGCCGGCATTTCGGTCTTGCAGCCTCTCGACGGCCAGGCGGTTGCGGTCGGCCACAGCCGAGAAGCCGCCGGCGATACGCAGCGCGTCGGCCACGGTCTCGCCGGGCTTCAGTTCCAGCACCGTGGGTTTGTTGACACTGCCGATAAAGCCCACCTGCACACCCACCGGTCCGCCGACCGCATCGTGCAAGCCGGTGACGTGGTGCATGTGGGCCC
>JANMXG010000368.1:0-2389 GCA_031394235.1 Betaproteobacteria bacterium | reverse complement strand
GCATCAGAAGTTCAGCGTGCGCTTGTCCACCGCCAGCGCGGCTTCCTTGGTGGATTCGCTCAGGCTCGGGTGGGCATGGCAGATGCGGGCGATGTCCTCGGCCGACGCCTTGAACGCCATCGCCACCACCGCCTCGGCGATCAGCTCGCTGGCCATCGGGCCAACGATATGCACACCCAGGATCTCATCGGTCTTGGCATCGGCCAAGAACTTGACGAACCCGGTGGTGTCGCCGAGCGCGCGCGCCCGGCCATTGGCCATAAACGGAAACTGCCCCGCCTTGTAAGCCACGCCGTCGGCCTTGAGCTGCTGCTCATTGCGGCCGACCCAGGCGATTTCGGGTGAGGTGTAGATCACCCAGGGGACGAGGTTGAAGTCGACATGGCCGTGCTGGCCGGCAATGCGCTCGGCCACCGCCACGCCTTCTTCTTCGGCCTTGTGCGCCAGCATCGGGCCACGCACCGCGTCGCCCACGGCCCACACATTCGGCAAGTTGGTCTTGCAGTCGCCGTCAACGATGATCGCGCCACGCTCGTCGAGTTGGAGGCCCACCGCCTCGGGGTTCAGCCCGACCGTGTTGGCAACGCGGCCGATCGAGACGATCAGCCGCTCGACATCCAGCGTCACGGCCTCACCCTTGGCATTGGCGTAGGCCACGGTCACCCCTTTCTTGCCGGTCTTGACGCCTGAGATCTTGACGCCGAACTCGAACTTCAGACCTTGCTTGGTGAAGGCTTTCAGCGCCTCCTTGGCAACGCCCTCGTCGGCTGCGCCCAAAAAGTGAGGCAACGCCTCCAGGATCGTGACCTCGGCGCCCAGCCGGCGCCAGACCGAGCCCATCTCCAGGCCGATCACGCCGGAGCCGACCACGCCCAGCGTCTTGGGCACAGCGGCAATGCGCAGTGCGCCGTCGTTGGACAGGATGCGCTCTTCATCAAACGCCGCACCCGGCAGCGCCCGGGCACTGGATCCGGTGGCCACGATCACGTGCGTGCCGGTCAATGTCTCGTTGGCTGCGCCGGTCACGTTGACTTCATACAGCCCGTCGGCGGCTTTGGCAAAGGCGCCCCGGCCGTGGAAGAAGCTGACCTTGTTCTTCTTGAACAGGTAGAGGATGCCGTCGTTGTTCTGCTTCACGACAGTGTCCTTGCGGCCCAGCATCTTGGCGACGTCGATCTTCAGGTTCGACAAGCCGATGCCGTGGTCGGCAAACTGGTGGCCGGCATGGTCAAAGTATTCGCTGGACTGCAACAACGCCTTGCTGGGGATGCAACCGACATTGGTACAAGTGCCGCCCAACGCGGGGCCGCCCTTGTCGTTTTTCCATTCGTCGATGCAGGCGACATTGAAACCGAGTTGCGCAGCGCGGATGGCGGCGATGTAGCCGCCGGGGCCGGCGCCGATGACGATGACGTCGAAGGACTTGGACATGGTGATGGGGGCAGAAGTTGGTGGTCGGGGTGCGGCGCGGTTGAGCGAGGCTCAATCGGCCGGCACGAAGATCCACAGCAGGATGTAGAGCAAGGCACCGGTGCCGCCAAACAGCAGCAGCACGGTGAGGATCAAACGCCAGGCCCAGCTCTCGATGCCGGTCAGGCGCGCCAGACCGCCACAAACGCCGCCGATCCACTTGTCGGTGGACGAGCGGCGGAAGTTGTTGAGTGCCGCCACCACCGGCACATCGCTGGCCGGGTGCAGCGTCGCCGCGTCGAGCAGGCGCTGCTTGGCGCGTTGGAACTCTTCGTCCGACAGCACACCCCGGGTGCGCAAGTCATCGAGCTTGTGCAGTTCGTCAGCGAGCGACATGGTGGCCTTTGAGCTTGGAGGCAGGGATCGGATCTGCGGGTCGACCGGCGATCAAATCAGATGTCGAACAACAGGCGCGACGGGTCTTCCAGCGCTTCTTTCATCGTCACCAGGCCCAGCACGGCTTCGCGGCCGTCGATGATGCGGTGGTCGTAGCTCATCGCCAGGTAATTGATCGGGCGCACCACGACCTGGCCGTTTTCGACCACGGCACGGTCCTTGGTGGCGTGCACCCCCAGGATCGCCGACTGCGGCGGGTTGATGATTGGCGTGGACAGCATCGAGCCAAAGGTGCCGCCGTTCGAGATCGAGAAGGTGCCGCCGGTCAAATCGTCAATGCCCAGCTTGCCGTCTTTGGCCTTCTGGCCAAACTCGGCGATCTTCTTCTCGATGTCGGCAAAGCTCATCTGGTCGGCGTTGCGCAGCACCGGCACCACCAGGCCACGCGGTGAGCCCACCGCGATGCCGATGTCGAAGTAGCCGTGGTAGACGATGTCGTTGCCGTCGACGCTGGCGTTGATCACCGGGTATTTTTTAAGCGCCGCCACCGCGGCCTTGACGAAGAAGCTCATGAAGCCGAGCT
>JANMXG010000367.1:0-7522 GCA_031394235.1 Betaproteobacteria bacterium | reverse complement strand
TGATCACCTTCATCGCCAGCTGGAACAACTTCATCGGACCGCTGATCGTGATGCGCTCGCCCGACATGTACACCCTGCCGCTGGCGTTGCGCAGCCTGCAAAGCCCGGTCAACACCGAATGGGGCGCATTGATGACGGGGGCGGCCATTGCCACGCTGCCGCTGGTGCTGCTGTTCATCGTGTCATCCAAGCAATTGATCTCGGGCCTGACTGCCGGCGCGGTGAAGTGAAGTGAAGTGAAGTGAAGCAATGCAACGCCACCGACACGCCGCGCGCCAGTCCCCCACACCAAGCCTCGACTCCAGCGAACCCATGAACCTCCTGCGCCCAGCCGACCTGGCCATGCACTTCCCGAAGGACTTTGTCTGGGGTGTGGCCACCAGCGCCTTCCAGATCGAAGGTGCCTCAGCGCAGGATGGCAAGGGGCCGTCGATCTGGGACCGCTTCTGCCGCCAACCCGGCGCCATCGCCGACCACAGCAACGGCGACGTCGCCTGCCAGCACTACCAGCGCTGGGCAGAAGACCTGGACCTGGTCGCCGGCCTGGGCGTGGACGCCTACCGCTTTTCGGTGTCGTGGCCGCGGGTGCGCCCGGGCGGCACTGGCGCCTGGAACGAAAAAGGACTGGACTTCTACGAACGCCTGGTCGATGGCCTGATCGAGCGCAACATTGCGCCTTACCTGACGCTCAACCACTGGGACCTGCCAGACGAGTTGCAGGCCCGGGGCGGCTGGGCCCACCGCGACACGGTCTACCGCTTTGTCGAATACGCCCAAGGCATCGCCGCGCGCCTGGGCGCCCGGGTGGCGGCCATCACCACCCACAACGAACCCTGGGTGATGGCCACACTCGGCCACGAGACCGGCGTCTTCGCTCCCGGCATCAAGGACCGTGGCGTGGCCATGCAAGCCGCCCACCACCTGCTGCTCAGCCATGGCCTGGCGCTGCAGGCGATGCGGGCCCAAGGCTGCGCAGCAGACCTGGGACTGGTGCTGAACCTGTCGCCGGTGCAACCGGCCAGCAGTGCACCCGCAGACCATGCCGCCGCTTGGCTGGAGGACGGCCGCCTGCTGCGCTGGTACATGGACCCGCTGTTCCGCGCCGAGTACCCGGCTGACGTGCTGGCCCACCTGGGCCGGGACGCACCGCGCACCGAGCCGCGAGACTTGCAGGCGATCAGCACGCCGATGGACTTTCTTGGCGTCAACTACTACTCGCGTGCCGTCGTCAGTGCCACCGGTCCGTGGGATGTGCGCCTGGGCGGGCATGAAATCACCGACATGGGCTGGGAGGTCTACCCCGAAGGCCTGACCGACCTGCTGTTGCGCCTGCACCGCGACTACCCGGTGCCGCCGCTGTACGTGACCGAAAACGGCGGCGCGTTCAAGGACAACCTGGTCAACGGCCGGGTGCACGACGCCCACCGCACCCGCTACATCGCCGAGCACATCGGTGCCGTGGCCGCGGCAATGCGCCAGGGCGTGCGCATGGGAGGCTACATGGTCTGGAGCCTGCTCGACAACTTCGAGTGGGCCTCGGGCTACGAAAAGCGCTTTGGCGTCGTGCATGTGGACTACGCCACCCAAATCCGCACGCCCAAGGACAGCGCGCTGTGGTACCGAGACTTTCTGCAACACCAACGGGGGATGCACGGGCAGTCCGCCGTGGCCACGACCGGAGCTTGAGATGGGTCAGGTATCGCTCAAGGGCATCCAAAAACGGTACGGCAATGTTGAGGTCATCAAGGGCATCGACCTGGAGGTGCAGGACGGTGAGTTCCTGGTTTTTGTCGGGCCATCGGGCTGCGGCAAGTCGACCACGCTGCGCATGATCGCCGGGCTGGAGGTCATCAGCGCCGGCGACCTGCTGATCGACGGTGTGCGCGCCAATGACTTGCGCCCCGCAGACCGGGGTGCGGCGATGGTGTTCCAGAGCTATGCGCTGTACCCGCACATGACGGTGGCCGAGAATATGGGCTTTTCGCTCAAGATGGCCGGCGTGGCGCGGGCCCAGCGCGACGACCAGGTCAACCACACCGCCGAGGTGTTGCGCATCACCGAGTTGCTGGGGCGCTATCCCAAGGCGCTGTCGGGTGGCCAGCGCCAGCGAGTGGCCATCGGCCGCGCCATCGTGCGCAAGCCCAAGGTGTTCCTGTTCGACGAGCCGCTGTCCAACCTGGACGCCGCACTCCGCGTGAACATGCGGATCGAGTTGAGCCGGCTGCACAAGGAGCTGGGCACGACGATGGTCTACGTCACCCACGACCAGGTCGAGGCGATGACGCTGGGCGACCGGATCGCCGTGTTCAACCAGGGCCGGGTCGAGCAGCTGGGTGCGCCGATGGACCTGTACAACCGTCCGGCCAATCGCTTTGTCGCCGGGTTTCTGGGCGCGCCCCGCATCAACCTGATCGCCCGTCCCGCGCCTGCCGGCGCAGCCGCACCGCACCAGGCCTTGTGGGCAGCCCTGGCCGGGGCCGCAGGCACCACGGTGCAAAGTGCCGGCCTGCGGCCCGAACACCTGCACATTGTTCAAGGTGGACAGGGCATACCCGCCAGCGTGGTGCTGGCTGAACACCTGGGCGACAGCTCGATCCTGCACCTCAAGGTGGACGGTGTGGCCGATCTGCTCAACGCCAAGGTCGGTCCCGAACACAGCGGCTGCGAAGCCGGCTTGCAGGTCGGCTTGGCGCCCGATGCCGCCTGGGCGCTGACCTTTGACGCGGACGGCCGGGCCGCAGCATGAGCAAACGCATCACAAAGGCCCAGCCCGACGCGAGCGCGACCGCACCCGGCAGCGCCACCTTGCCGGTTGCCACGGCGCCCGGCCCCGCCGACTGGGCACTGGTCTGGTCCGACGAGTTCGAAGGCGACCAGGTCGATCCGGCCAACTGGGATTTCGACCTCGGCAACGGCTTTTTCGACTACAAGACCCACCAATGGATTGCCGGCTGGGGCAACGAGGAGCTGCAGTACTACACCCGCGATCCCGCCAATGTGTCAGTCAAGGACAGCCTGCTGACGATCCGGGCGGTCAAAGAGTCGCTGCACGGCTGCGGTTACACCTCGGCCCGGCTCAAGACCCGCAAGCGGGACGGCACGCCGCTGTTCGCCCAGCGTTACGGCCGTTTCGACTTTCGCGCCAAGGTGCCCTGGGGCAAAGGCTTGTGGCCCGCGCTGTGGCTGCTGCCGCAAGACGACCGCTACGGTGGCTGGGCTGCGTCGGGCGAGATCGACGTGATGGAAATCGTCGGAGAAAAACCGCACCAGGTGCTGAGCAGCATCCACTTCGGATCGGGCTACCCGAACCGCACGCTGGTCACGCATGTCCACGCGCTGCCGGGCGGTAGCAGCGTGGCCGACTGGCATGTCTACTCGGTCGAATGGGAGCCGGGCGAGATCCGCTGGCGGGTCGACGGCGTGCTCACCGCCACCCAGACCTTCTGGTGGAGTTGCAGCCTGACCGACAACGGCGCCGGTGTCGAGGCCCGCAGCAAGGCCGACATCAACCCCTGGCCTGCACCGTTCGACCAGCCCTTTTACCTGGTGATGAACGTGGCGGTGGGCGGCAACTTCCCCGGCGTGCCCAATGCCGACACCGCCTTTCCGGCCGAATTGGTGGTGGACTATGTGCGGGTCTATGAACGGGTCGGCGGCTACGCCGAGGCACCCGCCCGTGGCAAAGGCCAACTGCCGTGGCAGAAAAAACGCAACAAGCAGGACGATCCGGCATGAGCCAGACCGGCACCCCACCGCTCACCGTCACCGAGAAGGTCGGCTACGGTTTTGGCGATCTGGCGTCGAACCTGTTCTGGCAGATGTTCTCGATCTTCATCGCCAAGTACTACACCGACGTGTTCCTGCTGGGCGCGGCCACGATGGGCACGATGCTGCTGGTCACCCGGCTGGGCGATGCCTTCATCGACCCGATCATCGGCGCCCTGGCCGACCGCACGCACACCCGCTGGGGTCACTTTCGGCCCTACCTGGTGTGGATGGCGATGCCGATGGCGTTGACGGCGGTGGCCACCTTCACCGTGCCCGCCTACGACGGCAGCGCGCGGGTGGTGTACGCCTACGTCACGCTGAGCCTGATGATGGTGGCGTACTCGGCGATCAACATCCCCTACTCGGCCCTGCTGGGGGTGCTGACGCCCAGCTCCGAGCAGCGCACCAGCGCCAGTTCCTACCGCTTCGTGATGGCGCTGCTGCCGGTGTTCATCATCGTCAACACCGCCATACCGATGGTTCAGCACTTTGGCGGCGGTGATGCCAATTCGGCCAAGGGCTGGCAGATGACGATGATCATTTACTCGGCCGTGGCGGTGGCGCTGTACTTCCTCACCTTCGCCATGACCACCGAGCGGGTGCAGCCCGAGCCCGGCCAGAAAACCACGCTGAAGGCCGACATCAAGGACCTGTTCGCCAACAAGCCCTGGGTGGTGCTTTGCGTGGTGGGCATCGCCGCGCTCACCTACGCCAACATCCGCGGCACGGTCAGCATCTATTACTTCGAAAACGTCGTGCCTGGTGGCAAGGACTGGTTCGGCCCGGTGATGACCACCGGCGCGGTGGCCTTCATCCTCGGCGTGATGGCCACCTCGCCCCTGTCCAAGCGCTTCGGCAAGCGCAATTTCTACATGGCGTCGATGGCACTGACGGCGGTGCTGACCGCGGGCTTTTACTTCGTGCCGGCCGACAACCTGCCGATGATTTGGGCCGCACATGCGCTGATCAGCCTGTGCGCCGCGCCGACTGCGCCGCTGGTGTGGGCGATGTATGCCGACACCGCCGACTACTCTGAGTGGAAACACGGCCGCCGCGCCACCGGGCTGATCTTCTCGGCCGCCTCGTTTGCGCAGAAGTTCGGCTGGGCCATCGGCGGCGCCGGCACCGGCTGGCTGCTGGCCTACTACGGCTACCAGCCCAACGTGGCACAAAGTGCCCGCACCATCGACGGCATCATGATGATGATGAGCCTCATCCCCACGTTGGGGGCGGTGATCGCCATCGCCGCGCTGTGGTTCTACCCGCTGGACGAAACCACGGTGGCCACCATGGCCGCCGACCTGGCCGCGCGGCGCACGCCCACTGCGGCCGTGCCGATGGCCGCAGCAGCGCCCACAGCCTCGGCCGGCTTGCTGGCCACGGCGGTGGTGTTGCCGACCACCGCGCAAGCCTTGCCCGACGATCCGGCTGCGCGCCCGCGGCCCACTTCCCCGGAACCTGCGATGACCCAGACCCTCACCCCGCCGGTGGCGCAACCGCCGCGTGCGCCGTCCGCCCCGCATGATCCGGCTTGGCCAGCGGACCCGACCGGACACGCCGGCGCGATGGCCCGCACTGGCGCCGACCGTGGCGTCGACGTTGGCGCCGACGTGGGTGGCACGGGCAACGGCCCACCGGCACTGGCCAAGCCGCTGCCCCTGTCGCCGCAAGCCCAGGCCGTATTGGCCGACGAATTGCGCAACGTGTTGCGGGCGGGTGTGCACGGGCTGTGTTTCAGCCCCTACCTCGAAGGCCAGTCACCCGGCAGCGAGGTCAGCGAGTTGCAGATCCGCACCCGGCTGGCGCTGATCCGCCCGCACACCCGCTGGATCCGCACCTTCTCCTGCACCGACGGCCACCAGCACACGCCGCGCATTGCGCATGAACTGGGCATCAAGACCCTGGTGGGCGCCTGGCTGGGCACCGACAGGGCCATCAACCAGCGTGAGATCGACGGTGTGATTGCGCTGGCGCGTGCCGGCCATGCCGACATCGTGGCCATCGGTAACGAGGTGCTGCTGCGCGAAGACATGCCCGAGGACGAACTGCTGGGCTACATCCACCAGGTCAAGCAGGCGCTGCCCGGCGTGCAGGTGGGCTATGTGGACGCCTACTACCTGTTCGAGAAGCATCCGCGCGTCACAGCGGCCTGCGACGTGATCCTGACCAACTGCTACCCGTTCTGGGAAGGCTGCCCGCGCGAGCAGGCCTTGGCCTACATGCAGAGCATGGTGCGCCGCACACTGGCGGTGGCCGGCGGCAAGCGGGTGATCATCAGCGAGACCGGCTGGCCCGACCAGGGCAGCAATTTCCACGGTGCGGTGCCGTCGGTCGAGGGCGCGATGCGTTACTTCATCGACACCCAGCTGTGGGCGCAGCAAGACAGCATCGAGGTCTTTTACTTCGCCGCGTTCGACGAAGCCTGGAAGGTCGGCGCCGAAGGCGACGTTGGCGCCTACTGGGGGTTGTGGGACAAGCGCGGCGTCTCCAAGTTCTGCTGATTGCGCCCTCATTTCTCTGCCCCCTTCGATCCCATGCTCAAGCTACCGACCGGCCGCGCGATCTGTTATTCGGGCTACCGCCACGGCCAGAACCCGGGCGACCAGACCTACCCGTCGCTGGATCAAATCCGCGAAGACCTGCTGATCCTGCAACCGCACTGGCGCTTGCTGCGCCTGTACGACTGCAGCCCACACGCCGAGCGGGTGCTGGAGGTGATCCGGCGCGACGGGCTGGATTTTCAGGTCATGCTGGGCGCCTACATCGGGGCCGAGATGAACAACTTCGGCTGCCCCTGGGGCGCCACCTACACCGAAACACAGCTCGAAGCCAGCGTGGCCGAAAACGAGGCCGAGGTCGGTCGTCTGATTGCGTTGGCGCGGCGCCATGAAGACACCGTGTTCAGCGTGGCGGTGGGCAACGAGGCCACCGTTGACTGGACCGACCACTTCGTGCCGGTGCACCGCATGATCCACCACGTCCGGCGCGTCAAGGCAGCGGTCAGGCAGCCGGTGACCTTTTGCGAGAACTACGTGCCCTGGCAGCACAAGCTGCGCGACCTGGTGGCCGAGCTGGATTTCATCTCGCTGCACACCTACCCGGTGTGGGAGTACAAGCACGTCCACGAGGCGCTGGCCTACACCCGCGACAACTACGACAGCGTGGCCCGGCTCTATCCCGACACGCCGGTGATCATCACCGAGGCGGGCTGGGCCACCCAGTCCAACGGCCGCGGCATCCCACCGCACAACACCTCGGAAGACCTGCAGTCCATCTACCTGCGTGACCTGATGGCCTGGACCGATGCCACGGGCATCCTGTGTTTTGTCTTTGAGGCCTTCGACGAGCCGTGGAAAGGCTCACCCGATCCGATGGAGCCCGAAAAGCACTGGGGCCTGTTCTCCGTGGACCGGCAGCCCAAGCAGGTCATGGCGGACTGGCCGGCAGCGCCTGCGCTGGCGCTGCTGCCGGTCTGACCCGATGACGCCAATGGCCGCGTGGCGCTGCATGCCCGCAAGCGGGGTGGAGTGGGCCGCAGGGCTGGTGCTGTCACTGACGCTGGCGGCTTGTGGCGGTGGCGGCAGTGGCGGGGTAGGCGTCGGTGGCGTTGATGCCTCCGCACCCTCTGCCAGCCCGGTTGCGCCTGCCGTCCCTGCCCCGTCCACCCCGCCCCCCGCCACTGGCGGCGTACCCGCCGGCAATGCGCAGGTGTGGTACGACGAGTTCGACACCGATGGCCAGCCCGATTCCATCA
>JANMXG010000366.1:0-24956 GCA_031394235.1 Betaproteobacteria bacterium | reverse complement strand
GCGGGTGTGGCCAATCCCCGACAAGGTCGTGAACTTGGGGGATGCGTCACCGGTGGAAGCCGGGCACATTGCGGCCATGTCCAGCACCGATCAGCCCTCGCGGGCCCAGCCCGTACCGCTGCCCCGCGGGGCAGCGTGCGGCGGGCCGGGCCGTTGGGCGGCACGCGGAGCAGCAGCGCTGGTGTGCATGATGCTGGCCGGTTGTTCGGTTATCCGGATCGCGTCCGACCAGGGTTGCGAAACCTACTTCGTGGTGGGCTTCGGGCCGATCAACCTGCGGCCACCCGGCCCGTTGCCCACCGTCACCCACACCAGCGCAAACCAGTGGGGGCTGTTCGCCACCCAGGGAGCGGGCACCCGTGTCGGGCTCGGCTACCTGGAGGAAACCTGGGTCAGCGTCAACCCCGACGCCGGCAATGCGCTTGTCGATACCAGCACCGATGCCCTGGGCCGGCATCGGGTGGCTGTTCAGTCTGCGGCCCGAGAGGAAAACGAACATGCAAAACCTTCGACTGTGGTGTGCCTTCACGATGGCCTGGGCGCTCGCCGGCTGCGCGAGTGACCATGCGGTGATCGCGTCAACCGCGACGACCATCGGCGTGGAGGTGTCCAGCAACCCCACCACCGGCGTCCCGACCGGGGTACTGGGCTACCGGCGCGCAGAGTTTGCCTTTGTGCCGACCAACCGCGCCAAAGCGGGTGACCCGGTGGATCCCAAAACGCCGTCCGATGTCAGCCGGGTCGCCAATGTGCTGATGGAGCTGAACTACAGCGGCACGATCTCGACCAATGGCAGCATCTACCAGCGCCTGGCTGTGGGCACCGAGGCCGTGACAGGCCAAAGTGCAGCCGTGATGTTTGCCCGGAACGCGGACGGCAACCTCAGCCCCGAGTTGGCTGCGGCGGCCGTCAATGGCGCCAAGGTCACGTTGCGCAATGCCGACAAGGTACTGGCCTGTACCGTCAAGAACGGCAAGTCAGACCCTGTGGCGCTGGGCAAGATCGTGGTGCGTGCCGCGCAGGATCCCGCGACTGGCAAATTCGTGACGCCCTACCAACCGATGCTGGCAAGCAGCCAGCCCGAGGCTGATCTGCGGAACTTGCTGGCCCAGAGCGACACCCTGGCCGCCGCACTGGCCCGCCACCAGAGCGCCGCCGATTGCGTCTTGCCCTGAATCTCAACCCAAGGAGACACCCCATGATCAAGATTGTCCGCATCGACGTGCGCAAGTCCCAGACCGAAGCCCAGATGGTGGCGCTGTCTCAGCAGACCAAAGGCTTCGACGCTACGGTTGAAAGCGCCACGCTGGCGATCTGGAACTGGTCACCGGACGCCGGCAACGTCGAACCCGACGCGGTGGCCAGTGACACCGACAGTGAGGTCTGGCTGGTGATCTCGCGCTCGCGCTGAAGCTGCCATGACAAACGCAGGCGCCAGCGCCAGCGCCTGCGACTGAACTTAACCCGTCGCTCAACCCGCTGTCTTGCCCCGCCGCTGCTGCCAGGCGATCAGCTCGCCGACAAAGCCCTTGCGGAAGGCCAGCACGCAGACCACGAAGATCACGCCGATGATCACCGTGACCCAGGAGCCGACCCGATCGGCCAGGTAGTCTTGCAGGCCGATGATGGTGAAGGCACCGATCACCGGGCCGGCAAACGTGCCCATGCCGCCCAGCAGCGTCATCAGCACCACCTCGCCTGAGAGCGACCAGTGGGCATCACTCAGCGTGGCAAAGCCCAGCACCAGCGTCTTGAGCGAGCCAGCCAAGCCGGCAATCGCGGTGGACAAGACAAACGCCAGCAGCTTGTATTTGTCGACGTCGTAGCCCAGTGACACCGCACGCGGCTCGTTTTCGCGGATCGCCTTGAGCACCTGGCCGTAGGGGCTGTGCACGATGCGGATGATCGCCAGGAACACCGCGACAAACACCACCAGGATGAAGTAGTACAGCGCCACGTCGCTCTTGAGCGAGATCAGCCCGCCCAGCAGCGCGCCGCGTGGCACGCCTTGCAGGCCGTCCTCGCCGCCGGTGAACGGCGCCTGCAGGCAGACGAAATAAATCATCTGCGCCATCGCCAGCGTGATCATCGCGAAGTAAATTCCCTGCCGCCGGATCGCGATCAGGCCAACCGCCAGGCCCAGCCCGGCGCCGATGACCATGCCGGCCAGCAGCCCAGCCTCGGGCGGCCAGCCGGCCGAGCGGATCAACCAGCCGGTGGCATAGGCCGCTGCGCCCAGGTAGGCGGCATGGCCGAACGACAGCAGGCCGGTGTAGCCCAGCAGCAGGTTGAAGGCGCAGGCAAAGATGGCATAGCACATCGCCTTCATCATGAAGACCGGGTACAGGCCGATGAAAGGCGCAGCAACCAGCAGTGCCAGCGCCGCCAGCCAGGCCCAGCGGGCCCGCGTGGTCATCGTTTGGGCCAACGAGTCACTCATCACACCTCCTTGCCGAACAGGCCGGCCGGCCGGATCATCAGCACGATGGCCATGATCACGAACACCACGATGCTCGACGCCTCGGGATAAAACACCTTGGTCAGGCCCTCGATCAGGCCGAGCGCCAAGCCGGTCAGGATCGAGCCCAGGATCGAGCCCATGCCGCCGATCACCACCACCGCAAACACGATGATGATCAGGTTGCTGCCCATCAGCGGCGTGATCTGGATCACCGGCGCGGCCAGCACGCCGGCCAGCGCGGCCAGGCCGGCACCGGCGCCATAGGTCAGCATCACCATCATCGGCACGTTGATGCCAAAGGCCTGCACCAGCGCAGGGTTCTCGGTGCCGGCGCGTAAGTAGGCGCCGAGCCGGGTGCGCTCGATCACATACCAGGTGGACAGACAGACCAGCAGCGACGCGCCGATCACGAAGCCCCGGTAATTGGGCAGCACCATGAAGCCCAGGTTGGTCGCGCCTTGCAGCGCCTCGGGCACCGGGTACTGCTGGCCCGATACGCCGAACTGGTCACGGAAGATGCCCTCGGCAATCAGCGCCAGCCCGAAGGTCAGCAGCAGGCCGTAGATCGGATCGATCTTGTAGAGGTGCTTGAGCATGGTGCGCTCGACCAGCACACCCAACGCGCCCACCACCAGCGGCGCGATCACCAGCGCAGCCCAGAAGCTGATGCCGAACTTCTCCAGGCACAGCCAAGCCGCATAGGCGCCCATCATGTACAACGCGCCGTGGGCAAAGTTGACGATGCCCAGCAAGCCGAAGATCACCGCCAGGCCCAGGCTGAGCATGGCGTAAAACGAGCCGTTGACCAGGCCCAGCATCAGCTGGCCCAGGAAGGCCTGCAGGGGTATTCCGAAGATTTCCATCGACTACTCGCCGTAGATCAGGCCGTTGATCAGGCCGCTGCCACCCAGCGCGCAAGCGCCGTGGGCCGGGTCATTTCCAGGCAGCGCACTTGCTCTCGGCCTTGGTGGTCCAGGCGGCGTCGCCCTTGATCACCTCGGCCACCTTGTAGTAATCCCAGGGCTCGGTCGACTCGGCCGGGGTCTTGACCTGCATCAGGTACATGTCGTGCACCATGCGGCCATCTTCGCGGATGTAGCCGCCCTTGGCGAAGATGTCGTTGACCTTGGTCTTCTTGAGCTGCGCCAGCACCTTGTCGGCATCGTCGGTGCCAGTGGCCTTGACAGCCTGCAGGTAGTTCAGCGCCACCGAGTAGTCCGCTGCCTGGATCGACGAGGGCATGCGCTTGATCTTCTCGAAGAAGCCCCGGCTCCAGGCCCGGGTTTCGGCGTCGCGGTTCCAGTACCAGCTGTCGGTCAGGTACATGCCTTGGGTGGTCTTCAAGCCCAGCGAATGGATGTCGTTGATGAAGATCAGCAGGCCGGCCAGCTTCATCGTCTTGGTGATGCCGAACTCGTTGGCCGCCTTGATGGTGTTGATGGTGTCGCCGCCAGCGTTGGCCATGCCCAGGATCTGCGCCTTGCTGGCCTGCGCCTGCAGCAGGAACGACGAAAAGTCGCTGGCCGCCAGCGGGTGCTTGACCGAGCCGACGATGGTGCCGCCGGCCGCCTTGACCACTGCCGAGGTGTCGTTCTGCAGCGCCGCGCCAAAGGCGTAGTCGGCGGTCAGAAAGTACCAGGTCTTGCCGCCCGCCTTGACCACCGCGTTGCCGGTGCCCTTGGCCAGCGCCACGGTGTCGTAGGCCCAGTGCACGGTGTAGGGATTGCACTGGTCGTTGGTCAGGGCCGAGGTGGCCGCGCCCACGCTGATGAACAGCTTTTTCTTCTCGGCTGCCACCTTGGCCATGGCCAGGTTGGTGCCCGAGTTGGTGCCGCCGATCAGCAGGTCCACGCCCTGGGTGTCGAACCATTCACGGGCCTTGCCGGCAGCCACGTCGGCCTTGTTCTGGTGGTCGGCTGACAGCACCTCGATCTTCTTGCCGTTGACCGCGCCGCCCATCGCCGCCACGGCCATCTTGATGGCCTCTACGCCGGCCGGGCCGTCGATGTCGGCGTACAGGCCCGACATGTCGGTGATCAGGCCGATCTTGATGGTGTCGCCCGAGATCTGGGCCTGGGCTGGGGCTGCAGCGCCGAGCAGGGCCGATGCGGCCAGGGCACAGGCAGCGGACAATTTGTTGAGTTTGAACATGGGATCTCCTGGGGAAAAGGGGTTGATGCGGGCGCCGGTCAGACGCCCAGGTACTCGTGCAGCCGCTCCAGCCGCGAGGGCAGTTCGGCCTGGGTAAATTCCTGGATCACCTCGCCGTGCTCCATCACCAGGAAGCGGTCGGCCAGCGGCGCGGCAAAGCGGAAGTTCTGTTCCACCATCACGATGGTGTAGCCCTGGCGGCGCAGCGAGGTGACCATCTCGGCGAGCTTTTGCACGATCACCGGTGCCAGGCCTTCGGATATTTCGTCGAGCAACAGCAGCCGGGCGCCGGTGCGCAGGATGCGCGCCACCGCCAGCATCTGCTGCTCGCCGCCCGACAGGCGCGTGCCCTGGCTGGCGGCGCGCTCCTGCAGGTTGGGAAACATTTTGTAGATGTCGGCCACGCTCATGCCGCCCTCGGCCAGTTGCGGCGGCAGCATCAGGTTTTCTTCGGCCGACAGGCTGGAGAAGATGCCGCGCTCCTCCGGGCAGTAGCCCAGCCCGAGCCGGGCGATGCGGTGGGTGGCCATGCCCACCGTCTCCTGGCCGTGGATCTGGATCGAGCCACTGCGCCGCCCGATCAAACCCATGATCGCGCGCAGCGTGCTGGTGCGGCCCGCGCCGTTGCGGCCCAGCAGCGTCACCACCTCGCCCTCATCGACATGGAAGTTGACGCCGTGCAGCACATGCGACTCGCCGTACCAACCCTGCAAGTCCTTGACCTCGAGAAAGCGCTTGCCGGCGGCCATCAGTGCGCTCCCACCAGTTCGGTCTGCGCGCTGCCCATGTAGGCCTCGATCACTGCCGGGTTCTTGCTGACGACATCGTACGGCCCCTCGGCCAGCGTGGCGCCACGTTGCAGCACGGTGATGGTGTCGGCGATGCTGGAGACCACGCTCATGTTGTGTTCGACCATCAGCACGGTGCGGTCGGCCGCCACCTTCTTGATCAATTGCTTGATGCGGTCCACGTCCTCCAGGCCCATGCCCTGGGTGGGTTCGTCGAGCAGCATCAGCTTGGGGTCCATCGCCAGGGTGGTGGCGATCTCCAGCGCCCGCTTGCGGCCGTAGCTCAGCTCGACGGCGGTGAGTGGCGCGTATTTCTCCAGGTCCACGGCCGCCAGCAACGCCATCGCCCGGCTGTTCAGTGCGTCCAGCGAGCGCTCGGAGCGCCAGAACTGGAACGAGCTGCCCAGCTTGCGCTGCAGCGCCACGCGCACGTTTTCCAGCACCGTGAGGTGGGGAAACACCGCCGAGATCTGGAACGAGCGGATCACGCCGCGCCGGGCGATGTGGGCCGGCGCCTCGGCGGTGATGTCATGGCCCTCAAACAGGATATGGCCTGCCGTGGGCGTCAGGAACTTGGTCAGCAGGTTGAAGCAGGTGGTCTTGCCGGCGCCATTGGGGCCGATCAGCGCATGGATACTGCCGCGCCGCACCTGCAGGTTGACCTTGCTGACGGCCACGAAGCCCTTGAACTCCTTGGTCAGGTCGCGGGTTTCGAGAATGATGTCGCTAGGGTTCATGCCGACGTTGCCGGTTTGAAGGAGGAAGCCGCCCAGGCCGGCGATTCGCCGCCCAGCCGATGCGAAAGCGCGTGCGCAATGTCCACCACGCGTTGTTGCTGACGCGCCAGGTCGGCGTCGTCCAGCGTGGCCTTGTTCAGGCACACGCCGATACCGGCCACAGGCCGGGCGCCGGCATCAAACACCGGCGCGGCCATGCAGAACAGCCCGAGCCGTACGCCTTCGTCATCCACGCTGTAGCCACGCTGCCGGGTCAGCGCCAACTCGGCGGCCAACGCGGCAGGCGCGGTCAGGCTGCGGGGGGTCATGGCAGCCAGCGCGCCGGCGCCGGCAGGGGTGTCGGCATTGCCCGCCGGCAGCGCGGGCGTCAGGAACGCCAACATCGCCCGGCCGGTGGCGGCCAGGTGCGCCGGCAAGCGCATGCCGGGCGTGAAAGCCAGACCCAGCGGCCGGGTGCCGTTGCGCGCCGCGAGGTAGACGACATCATTGCCGTCCAACACCGACAGCAGCACGGTCTCGTCGGGCGCCTCCTGCGGTGCGGCAGACAGCCACAACGCGTCGAACTCACGCGCCACATCGGTGCCGGCCACAAACGCCTCGGCCAGACTCATCACACGCGGGCCGATCGACAAGCCGCCATCGGCTTGGCGCCGCAGGTAGCCCAGCGACAGCAGGGTGCTGCACAGACCGTGCACGCTGCTTTTGGGCAAGGCCAGATCGGTGGCCAGGCGCGCCATGCTCATCGGTTTGCGCTGCCGGGCCAGCCGTTCGAGCAAGGCCAGCGCACGTACCAAGGCTGGCACCAGCGCAGGGGCGTTTGCTGCCGACGAGGCGGGGCCAGTGAGCACGGGGTTGCCGGTTGCCGGGGCAGATCATGCCGCCCACGGTGGGTTGATGCGCCACTTCGAGTTCAGTTAGCTGAATTCAAGTTTGGCCGGCCGAATGGTGCCCCAGGTCAGTGCCTGTCGGCAAGCACGTGCAAACCCTGGGTCCGAGCCGGCGGCCCGCTCGCGGCACGCCCCGATCCGGTCAGCGCATTGCGCGCCCCCCTGGCCGTCTGCCGCTCACCAGCATTGGTCCACGGTCATCGTGGCGCCGGTGCCCACGCTGCGGTCGCCCAACTGGTTGTAGCCCAGCGTGTGGCAGGCGTCGCCCATCTGCTTGCCGCGGGGCGTCGCCAGGATGACAAAACCGTCGGTGCTCTGGCTGTCAATGGCCAGCGCATAAAAACCGCCAGGCGAAACCGCCGGGTACAGCCCGCCCGCGCCGCCCAGCGTGGCGCCCGTGTAGGTGCCGCGCTCGGTGTAGAAGCGCTCCAGCTTCTGGGCCAGATCGAACAGCGCTTGCTTGCCATCGACGCGCCGGCCCTTGGCCATCTGGTTGACGTACGACGGGTAGGCGACTGTTGCCAAGATCGCGCCAACGGCCAGCGCGATCGCCAGCTCGATCAAGGTAAAACCGTGCGCGCGTCGGTGGGTCATGGTGGATGGGCGGTGTGGCGCGGCGCCCCAGACAGCGCTCAACCCCTCATGGGCAGTCGGGTCGGGCGCCGTTGCCGCGGCAGTCCTGGTGCAGCGTGGTGGCCAGGCTGGACACCGTAGGACAGCTGTTGGCCGAGGTGAGGATGTAGTTCTGTTGGTCCAGTGACTCGGCCACGCTGACATAGGGTTGCACATTGCGCTGGTTGGCGGTTGCGCCTGGCGAGGTGGGGTACTGGAAGCGGCAGACCAGGTAATCGCTGCTGGTGCCCGACGCCATGCCGGTCACCCGCACCCGGCCAGCCCAGGCGGCGCCGGCAGCCGGCACGCTGACCACGCAGAGGTAGTACTTGTAGCCGGAGATTGCCGACCGGGTGGTCTGGTCCAAGGCGTTGGACACCGAACAGTTCATCGGGCCGGTAGTGCCCGTCACCAAGGCGCTGTTGATGCCCAGCGCACCCGGGAAAGCGGCCGCGCCGTCAAGCGAGATGTAGCCCGCCACGATATAGGCCGACGCGGTGGTGCAGCCGGCCAGGTCGCTGGCGTTGGCCACCACAAAATTGCAGGTCTTGACCACGTAACCGGAGTCGTTGGAGAAGACCACCGCGAAGTTGGAGGTCAGCTGCACCACGCTCTGGCCGTTGCCCAGGTCGAGCGCGGGCACCGGGATGTTCAGGTTGCGGTTTTTAGGTCGCTTCAGCGTGGTGTTGGCCGGCAGCGGGAAACCCAGCAGCCCGACATCGGCCGGGTCGGTGCGCGAGATCACGCTGCTCAGCGTGACCGTCTGCGTGGCACCAGCACGGTCGGTCCAGCCCACCGCCACGTTGAGCTGTCGCATCGGGTCCGTGATGGCGCCGTCCAGCGTCCAGGTCCGGGTGTAGGTCACATTGGTAGTGGTGGTGTCGGTGCCACCGGCCAGACCGTTCCAGGCAGTGGCACCGACACCGGTGATCGTGGTGAAGCCCCGCGAAGATTCGATCTTCTCGGCGGCCAGCCGCGTGGCTTCGCCACGCTGACGCGCCAGGTCGGCGTTCTGTACCAGCTTGCTCTGCACCACCGACAGCGTCAGCAGGCCCAGGCCGGCAACCAGCAGCGCGATCATCGACTCGATCAGCGTGAAGCCGCGGGTGGAATTCAAGGTCCGGTAGCTCATGGCAGGGTGTCCGAGTTGACGCGAAAATCGCGCCAGCTGCCCGCTACGCGAACCAGCGTTCCGGTCAGTCGGCGGGCGTTGGACAGCGCGATGGCGTCGTACTGCAAGGTACCGCTGCCGTTGCTTTTGTAGCCGGCGCAGGAGATTTGCGCGCCCCGGATGGTGGAGTTGCCAATACCCAGGTTGTTCCAGTCGGCGCTGTTGGAGAACACCAGGCCAAAAAGCGTGGTCGTGCCGTTGATCTTGATTGCGTTCGACGTGACCAGGGTGATCGGGTCGGCCTGGCTGCCGAAGGTGTTGTTGCCGCTGAGTTGCAAGTCGGTCGCGAAGTAAAACGCCCGCCAGCCGTCGTTGTACGCACTGTTGAGTTGGGTGTCGCAATCCGACGCGCTGCAGCTGATCGTCTTGGTGGCAGGCGAGTTCTGGTATTGCTCGATGGTCGAGCCGAAGTAGGCCTGGAACATCTTCGAGTTGCTGCAGGTCGGGTCGCTGTTGGACAGCGCAGCCAGCGAACTGTCAGCACCGACCAGCGCATTGGCAGCGGGCTGGCCCTGCAGCGTTGTCAAGCCGCTGTTCGGCGGCGGCGTGATGGTGGTGCCCGCGTTGATCAGCACGCCGTTGGTGTTGACGTCGGTGTTGATAATGCTGTTGGCGTTGCCCACGACGCAGGTGGTGCCGCAGGTCAACGGCGTGGACGGCATGGCGCGCAGCGTCGGGCGCAGCTTGACGATCACCGAGACGCGGGCATTGCCCTCGGCGGCGGCAAAGTTGGTCGACGAGCAGGCCGCACTCTGGGCGGTGCAGGCGTAGACGGTCAGCCGAACCGATTCGGTGTCACCGGCGACGTCCTGGAAGGCCACCGTGAAGCTGGCCCTGTCGGCACCGGCGTGACGGCCACGGCCGAGTTGCCTACTGCCGGCACCGTGGGGCAGTTGCAGTCACGCCCGACCGCGCTGATCTTGCAGCCCGGAAACGCGTTGCGGGCCGCGACCACATCGGTCGTCGGTGTGGTCGGGTCGGCAAACTTCGTCAGCACATAACGCTTGCGGAACGACAGGTTGGTGGTGGTCAGGAAGTTGCAATCGGCACCGATGTCGTACGGCGAATTGAGCATGCCGGTGGCCCATTCGACGCCGGCCTCGGCGGTCTCCAGCGCCAGCGTCGACTGGGTCAGGTTGGACGCGGTCCTGTGCTCGAACAGCAGGCCGCGGTTGAGGTACAGCACGCCGATGGACGCTGCCAGCAGCAGCATCAGCACCACCGACAGCACGCCCAGGCCGCGCGGGGCGGGTCGGTGACGAGCGACAGTCCGGATCATGCGGGGCGTCCTCAAGTGGGGCATTGCCCGGAGAATTCATCGTTGCGCACACGCACCGTCAATGCCGTGCTGCGCACCACGGCGCTGTCACGCACCGATTGCCCGGTCAGTCCGATGGCCAGGCTGCGCACCGTGCTGACCGGGCAATTCGGCGTGCCGGCCACGCAGGGCTTGGTGCACAGGCTGCCGATCGACAGGGCCGTCAGCGTTGGCATGACGGTCAGCGCGGTGACCAGCAGGTTCTTGTCGTCGGTCAGGTCGGTCCAGACGCCGCTGGCGGTCTGCATCTGCAGCACGCCACGCTGCAGCCGGAAGCCAAACTGCTCGCCGCTGTCCAGGGTGTCGTTTTCGGTCACGTCGCGCGAAAACCCATAGCTGATGCCTCCGGCGGTGCTGCCGCTGAGCGCACGGTAGGGGTTTGGCGCGGCCACGCTGGTGACTCCCTGGGCGAGTGACCCCTGGATCGCGTTGCCCCAGTAGGCGCCGCGGCGCAAATCACGCGCCATCAAGTCGGCGGCGGCGCGCAGGTCCTGGTTCAACCGGGTCTCGACCATCAAGCGCCAGGACGTCGTCTGGATGCGCACCATCATCGACAGGGCGCCGCCGACCACCACCAGCGACACCGCCAGCCCGACCATCAGCTCGATCAGCGACAGCCCGCGTGGCGCGCTGCGGGCCGGCCTGAGCAGCGCGGTCAACATGCGGGATAGCCCCCGAAGGCAGTTGACAGGGAACAGGTCTGCACCCGGCCCAACACATTGGTGTTGACCCGCAGGCTGCCTGTGACGCCGCTGACCGTGGCGTCGAGCAGCGTGGCGGCGGACAAGCTGCGCAGCGCATCAAAGTTGACCGCAGCGCCGGCTGTCAGCGTGACACCGCGCGGCAGCGTCACCGTCTTGAGCGTGGCGTTTGCATCGGTGATGGTGTAGCTGGCACCGTCGGCCGCCACCGTCAGGGCCACGGCGGCCCGCTCGCGCACCGCCTGGCTGCGGGCGTATTGCAGGTCGATCGCCAGTTCGTTGACGGCACCTTGCAGCCGTGCCCGGGCGGTTGACTCGAAGAAGGACGGCACCGCCGTGCTCATCAGCACCACCGCCACGGCCAGGGCCACCATCAACTCGATCAGGGTAAAACCGCGTTGGCGCATCAGCGGCTCCAGCATGCGGCAGGGGTGAGGGTCGGGCTGCCGTTCCTCACCGTCGCGGTCAGCGTGCTGCAGCCGCTGTCACTGGCCTGCGAGCTGCCGGTCACGCCGGTGAGTGTGAGGGTGTAGCCCGCGGCGGTGGCGGCCGACAACACCAGGCCGTAGTAGCTGCTGGCCGATGTCGCTGCCTGGCCGATGGCGGCCAGCGTGGTGGCGTAGCTGGTGTTGTTGCTGCGGTAGCGCTCCTGCGCCTGCTGCAGCGCGATCGCCGCGTCCATCGCATCGGCGCGCCGCGCCTTGCGCACACTGGCTTGGTAGGCCGGCACGGCAATGACCGCCAACACGGCGACGATGACCAGCGCCACCATGATCTCGATCAGTGTGAAGCCCCGTGCGCCAGAGCGAGGCGCGCATGCACTTGGCAGTCTCATGTTGTTGTTGTCGGCAGCGGCCGCGCCGACCTGAGGCCCATCGGCCGATCAGCTTGTAACGATTCGATTCGTGAAATGCTGCCGGCACGTCGACCGGGCGCTGCCGCTGCGCCCCCGGGTCTGCCTCAAGCGGCGTGCGCAGCCTGTCGAAAACGCGTGTGCCGGCACGCCGAAAGCGGCAGGCTCATGCACGCAACCGGCGGTTCAGGGTGTAGGTGCCCGACCAGGTGGCGGCGCCCAGTACATGGCCCGCCAGCGCATGGCGCACCTGCTGGCCGTCAAAACGGCCGTGCACCGGCAAGCGGGCCAGATCGAGCGCGTACAGCGTGAACACGTAGTGGTGCACCAGCGAGTCGTTGAACGGCGGAAACGGGCCGTCATAACCAAAGTACGCGCCGCTGTGGTCGGCGTCAGTCGCAAACCAGCCGGTGTAATCGTTCAAGCCTTGGCGCGCCCCGTGGGCCGCGGCCGGTCCGGGCTTGCCGCGCGGCGTGAAGCCGCGGCTCCACTCGCCCTCGGCAAACGCGGTGATGCTGGGTGACAGATCGACCAGCAGCCAGTGCATGAAGTCCACCCGCGGCAGGTCCGCCGGCACCTCGCGGTCAGCCTGGTTGACGTCGTCAGCCACACTGGGTACATCAAAATCATGGCAGATCAGCACCAGCGAGCGGGTGTCCTCGGGCAGGTCGCACCAGGCCAGCGGCGGGCTGAGGTTGTCGGAAAAACCCACGCCCTCGGCGGTCAGGCGGCCAGCAGCAAAGCGCTCGGGGATGACCTCGCCGTTGGTCCAGGCGTCACTCCAAAACTTCATGCAGTACTCCGTTGCGGGCGCTTGCGCGCTCAGACGCCCCAGACCACCGGCACACCGGCGGCGGCGGCGCGCTTGAGCTGATCGACCATCGGCCACAGCCGCTGTCGCAACGCCACACCGTCCCGGGCCGGCAGCTTGACACCGTTGGCTGCGGCCTCTGCCTCGGCGTCGGCGCGGGCGGCTTCATCGGCCAGCACGGCCTGCTCGATCGAAGCCACCGCAGCGGCCATCGCGGCCGGCTCGATGATGCCCTGGCTGGCGGGCTCACGGCCGATTGCCCGCAGCAGCGCATCGCCGCTGGGCGCCAGCATGATGACGTCGCCGCTGGCCTTGCTCTTGAACTTGTAGATCATCTGGACACCCGAAATCGCCCGGAAAGCCCGGCCTGCGGCAGATTGTGCACCGGTGCCGCGCGCCCCCCGGACCGGCCGCCCGCCGCTAGCGCAGCACCAGGCTCAGGCGCGGGCGGTTGCCACGTTCACGCGTGCCGCGCACCCGCTCCTCGAAGCTCAGCGCGTCCAGCGCCGGTGCAAACAGGAAGCCCTGGAACTCGTCGCAGCCCAGATCCACCAGGAAGTTGCGCTGCGGCTCGGTCTCCACGCCCTCGGCAACCACTTTCATGCCCAGCGCCTGGGCCAGCTGCACGATGGCCCGCACGATGGCGCAATCGCTGTCGTCCGCCGGCACGCCCTTGATGAAGCTGCGGTCGATCTTGAGCCGGTCGATCGGGAAACGCTTGAGGTAGGCCAGGCTGGAGTAGCCGGTGCCGAAGTCGTCGATCGCCAGCCGCACGCCCTGCGTGGAGAGCTCCGACAGCCGGGCCAGCGCTCCGTTGGCGTCGTGCACCAGGATCGACTCGGTGAGCTCCAGCTCCAGCAACTCACCGGCCAGACTGTGCTCACGCAGCACGCCGGCCACCCGGGCGTTGAAGTCGGCCTGCTGGAACTGCAGCGCCGAGACGTTGACGGAGATCGGCATCACCAGCCCCTGGTCGCGCCAGGTGGCCGCCTGGCGCACGGCCTGCTCCAGCACCCAGTCGCCGATGGCGATGATGAAACCGGTTTGCTCGGCCACCGGGATGAAGGTGGCCGGCGAGATCTCGCCCAACTCGGGGTCACGCCAGCGGATCAGCGCCTCGGCACCGATCACCGCGCCGCTTTTCAGGTCGATCTGCGGCTGGTAGTGCAGCCGGAAGCGCTGGCTGGCCAGCGCCTGGCGCATGGCGTGGTCGATGCGTATGCGCTGGCGCATGTCGGCGCCTTGCGCCGGCTGGTGGAAGCGGAAACACGCGCGCCCGCCGGTCTTGGCACTTTGCATCGCGGATTCGGCATGGCGGCTCAATTGCTCGCCGTCCTGCCCGTCGGCCGGGAACAGGGCCACACCGACACTGCAGGTCAGCGTGAAGTGCAGCCCGTCCACCTGGCACGGGTGCGACACGGCGGCCAGCGCCCGTCGCGCGGTCGATTCAGCGGCGGCACTGTCGGCCGCGTGCACCAGCAGCGCAAACTGGTTGCCGCCGATACGCGCCACCACGTCGCCCTGGCGCATGCAGGCGCTGATGCGGTCTGCACAGTCCAGCAGCACCCGGTCGGCCACGGCCTGGCCCAGGCTGTCGTTGATCTGCTTGAAGCGGTCGAGGTCGAGGATCAGCAAGGCCAGCGAGCCGGCGCTGCGCCGGGTCTGGCGTATGGCCTCGGCCAGGGTCTGGGCAAATTGGCCCCGGTTGCTCAGGCCGGTGAGGGTGTCGGTGCAAGACAGCGTCTCGATGCGGGCACCGGCCGTGACCAGCTCGGTGTGATCGCGGAACGACCAGACCCGGCCGCAGGGCCGACCGTTGCACTGCTGCGGCTGCGTCACCCGTTCGATGACCTGCCCTGAATGCAGCGTGAAGCGCTCGCTGGCCTGGGTCAGCGTGGCCTCGCTGATCACGGCCAAGCGCCGGGTGTAGGCGGCCGGGTCGACCACGCTACGGCGCATCCAGTCGTACACCGCATCGTCCTGGCGCTGCGTCAACAGCGCCTCGGGCAAGCTCCAGATCTGGGCAAATCGGCGGTTGAAGGCCCGGATGCGGCCAGCCAGGTCGGTGACCAGGATGCCGTCGGCAGTGGATTCGAGCGTCGCCTGCAATTCCGACAGCAACAGCTCACGCTCGTCGGCCTCGCGCTGCTGGGCGCTGCGGTCGTGCAAGGTCACCAGGTAGGGTGATGCATCGGCGGCGTCGGTGGGCGCCAGCTGCCGGATGCAGCGTGTCACCTGCACCAGCGCACCGCGGGCGTCGACCAGCACGGTGTCAGACCGCAAGGGCGGCGGACTGCCCTGCGCGGCCTCGTCCCAGAACGCCATGTCCTCCGGCGTGGCGATCAGGCCATCGGCGGGCTGGTCCAGCACGGCCGCCTCGGTGATGGCCAGCAGCGCCAGGGCTTCGGCATTGATCGCCAGCACCACGCCACGCCGGGCGCAGACCAGCCAGGCCGGCTCGCCCAACGCGGCCAGCAGGGCGCGCCAGGCCGGCAGGGCAGCGGGCGTGGGCTCAGCAATCACCGGAGTTGCCCCCGGTTGCACCGGGCATGTGCCGCAGCAGCGCGCCGTGTCATGCCGCCAGCTCTGCCATGGCGTCGGCCGCGGCCACCTGCACCGGCTCGAAGAAGTACACCATGCGCGGGCGCGGCGACAGGTAATCCCGCACCGCGGCAGGCAGTTGGGTGGGTTTGAGGCTGCGCCGGATGCCGACGTCGGCCAAGCCGTCCAGGTTCAACAGCAGAGCCTCGCCCACCGGGATACGGGTGTCGCACACCAGCACCCGCGGCTTGAGCGGCCGTGACGAGTTGACACTGACAACCGACGCGTAGCGGTCATCGGTCAGTTGCACCACCGAGCCCGGCGGGTACACGCCCATCATGCGGATGAAGGCATTGAGCATCGTGACGTCGAACTTCGAGCGCGTCTGCGCAAAGATCAGCGACAGCGCCTCGTGCGGGGTCAGCGCCTGTGCCGCTTGCGGCGGGTTGCACAGGTTGTCGTAGCGGTTGACCAGCGAGACGATGCGCGCCGCAGTGCTCATGCGGTCCAGGTTGAGCCGGCCCGGCAACCCGCTGCCGTCGACCATCTCGTGGTGCTGGCCCAGCACCGTCAGCGCGCCCTCACTCAAGCCCATGCGCCGGCCGTGGGCCATGCCCAGGGCCACGTGGTCGCGGTACTGCTTCATCTCAGACGGGCTGAGGTGGGCATCGCCGTAATGCACCCGGTCGGGCAGGTCGAGCTTGCCCACATCGTGCAGCAGCGCGCCGATGCCCATGTCCATCAGGTCGGGCTCGGCAAAACCGAACACCCGTGCCATCAGCAACGAAATCACGGTCACGTTCAACGCATGGCCCGAGACTGGGTCGCCGCCCGCGTCGCCCAGCACGCGCACGCACATTTCGCGGTCGACCATCATCTTGTCGAGCAGCGCCCGGGTCAGTCCCTCGGTGACCACCAGCGCCTGTTCGGGCTGCCGCGGCACCAGGCGCTGGGCCTCGTTCCAGGCGCTTCCCGCCTCTGCATACTGCTGCTCGCACAGCTGTTGAGCCGCACGCTGGGTGGCCAGGGCGCTGCGCGGGCGCAGGGCCTGGGCTGCGCCGACTGGCGCGCCACTCGCTGCACCGGTCGCTGCACCGGTCGCTGCGTGGGTAGCTGCGTCGATGAGGGCCGGCGGGGTCGCGGCCCCGGCAACCGCAGCCGACGCGGCGCCGCCGGGATAGGCAGGGTAGGCGGGGCTTTTCGCCGCGGCGCCGTCAGGTACGGCGTGGCCGTCCGTCGGCGCCGCCGTACCCGCACCACTCGCAGCACCCAGTTCGCCAGCCGCGGTGGGGTCGTCCAGCCGGCTCTTCTCCGGGCTCCAGCGCAATTTGTTCAGGCCCAGGCCGCGGATGGTGGTGATCTGCTCGGGCGTGGTGACCAGGAAGCTCGACAGCGCAAACGGATGGGCCCACCACCCCAGGTCGAGATGCACGAACATCCCCACCCGCAACTCCTGGATTCCAACGGTCACCGACATGGCTTGTGTACTTTCGACGAGGCGTGCAGCTGGGGCCGCGCAGGCAAATCGCCCACATGTCCCGGCATTTCGGCACCCGGGGCCCCTAACTTGACCCCGGCCAAGGCGTGTAGGGTGGTCTCGATCGCATCCGGTCGCACGCGCCAGGCGGCGCGGCGTGACATGCATCACACCTGCCCTGCCCGGCACAACGGCTGGGCCGGGCGGGCGCAACGGCATCAACGCGCCGTCAGCGCACGCCAGGCGGTGGGCGTGTGCCCGGTCTGGCGCAAGAAGAACCGGGTGAAGTAAGCGGCGTCTGCAAAACCCAGGCCACCGCCGATCTGCTTGATGCTCTGGGTGGTGTAGGCCAGGTCGCGCTGGGCCTCCAGCACCAGCCGGCCATGCAACACCCCCAGCGCCGAATGGCCCAGCACCTGGTGGCACAGCCGGTTGAGCTGGGTCGGGGTGATGCCCAGGCTGCGCGACAGCAGGGCCAGCGTGGGTTGCTGGCGAAACTGCGCGTCCACCAGATCCCGGAAGCGGCGCACATGGGCCAGCGCGCGCGCGCCGCTGGCTGCGACAGCCGGCGCCGCACCGGGCCGGTCGGCTGCCGGCACCAGGCGGCCCAGCAGCACCGCCAGGTGCAGCAGCGCGGCATCCAGTGCCAGGTCGCGCCAGGCGGCGGTGTCGGCAAAGGCGTTGCGCAGCCTGTCCACGGCGTCGTGCACGCTGCCGGCCGCAGTGGTCGCAGCCGGCCATTGCAGCAAAGTTGGCTGCATCAGCAAGGCCACCAGCGGCGGCGCGCCCTGCAACAGGCGGCGCAAATGGTGTTCGAGCACGGTCACCACCGTGCCCTCGACATCGGGCGAAAACACAAAACCGTGGGGTACCAGTGCGGGCATCAGCAGCACACAAGGCCCGGTCAGCGTCTGGCTGCCGGACTCCAGCCAGGCCGTGGCCGCACCGTGTTGCAGGTGCAGAATTTGATAGAGCGACTCGTGCCGGTGCGGCCGGATCTCCCAGTCATGGCGCTGGCTGCGCTCGGCGATGCGCTCGCAGTGCAGCCAATCGGTGGCCTGGATCCGGCCCTGCTCGCCGTAAAGCGCGTAAGCGGGCAGGCCACCCGGCGCGGCCGGTGGTCGGCCCTTGCGGTCAGATTCAGCCATGTTCGAATTGTGCAAGTGATCGACATAACCGTCCATTGAGCCCGGCGCCCTGCGGCCCTAGGCTGCGGCTCCATCCAAGACACCCGGAGACCCGCATGAAAACCCAGGTAGCCATCATCGGCGCCGGCCCGTCGGGTCTGCTGCTGGGCCAGTTGCTGGCCCGATCGGGCGTTGCCAATACCGTGATCGAGCAGCGCAGCCCCGACTATGTGCTGGGCCGCATCCGCGCCGGCGTGCTGGAGCAGACCACGGTGGACCTGCTGGAGACCGCGGGCGTGGCCAGCCGCATGCACCAAGAGGGCCTGCCGCACGACGGCGTGGCGCTGTGTTTTGGCGGCCAACGCCACCGCATCGACCTGCTGGGCCTGACCGGCAAGCGGGTGATGGTGTACGGCCAGACCGAGGTCACGCGCGACCTGATGGCCGCCCGCAGTGCCGCCGGCCTGCCCACGGTGTACGGTGCCGACGAGGTGGCCGTTCACGGCTTTGACAGCACCACGCCCCGCGTCAGCTACCTGCAGGACGGTGTGCGCCACGAGGTGCAGGCCGATTTCATCGCCGGCTGCGACGGGTTTCACGGCGTCTGCCGCGCCAGCGTGCCGGCAGGCGCCATCGATCTGCATGAAAAGGTCTACCCCTTCGGCTGGCTGGGCGTGCTGGCTGACGTGCCGCCGGTGTCCGACGAGCTGATCTACGTGCACCACGACCGCGGTTTTGCGCTGTGCAGCCAGCGCAGCAAGGTGCGCAGCCGCTACTACGTGCAATGCGCGCTGGACGACGCCGTCTCGGCCTGGACCGACGACGCCTTCTGGGCTGAATTGAAGCGCCGCCTGCCGGCCGATACCGCGGCGCAACTGGTCACCGGCGCGTCGATCGAGAAAAGCATCGCGCCGTTGCGCAGCTTTGTGGCCGAGCCGATGCGCTTTGGCGCGCTGTTTCTGGTGGGTGACGCTGCCCACATCGTGCCGCCCACCGGCGCCAAGGGCCTGAACCTGGCCGCCAGCGACGTCGCCTACCTGTGGCAGGCGCTCCGCAGCCACTACGCCGGCAGCCCCACCGAGATCAACCACTACTCGGCCCGGGCGCTGGGCCGGATCTGGAAGGCCGAACGGTTCTCGTGGTGGATGACCTCGCTGATGCACAGGTTTCCAGAGGCCGGCAGCTTCAACCACAAGATGCAGTTGGCCGAGATGGACTACCTGTTTTCGTCCCAGGCCGCGATGACGGTGCTGGCCGAGAACTACGTCGGCCTGCCACTGGATTGAGCGTCAGGCAGGGGCACCCGGTCGCCCCGCCGCCATGCGGGTTCGCTGGGCTTATGCTGGCCGCCCGGCGCCAAGCCGGTCCGCCCCCGACTGTCCTGCTGCCCGTTCCGCCTGTGCCGATGCCCCTGCCCCCTGCCCCGACCAACGCCTTGCTGCCCCCTGACCACCCGGACCGGGCGCAACTGGCCGCCGAGGTGCATGCCCGGCCGCCCGAGCCGCTGACGGCGCCGCGCCGCGCCAGCTATGTGGCCGTGCGCATCGAGACCAATGCCCGCGAGGCCGAGCTGGCCCACATCAGCGCGTTGTGCCGCCAGCACGGTGTGGCGCCGCCGCCGGGCGGCGGCACGCAGTGGGCTGCCGACCTGGGGCTGCTGCGCTTGAAGTGGGAGCGGCACGGCGAGTTTTCCAGCTACACCTTTTTTGCGCCCGGTCTGACCGCTGAACCGTTTGCCGACCCCGCGGCCCGGAGCCTGCCGGCCGGCTGGCTGGCGGCCGTCCCCGGGCTGACCGTGTGCGCAGTGCATGCCGAACTGGCCAGCGCCCCGCCGGTTGCTGACCCGCCCTTTGGCACGAGCCCGGACGCCGCCATCACCGACCGCACCGGCGACGCTGGGCTGGACGGACTGCCGTCGACCCCGCAACTGGCCGCGGCGTTCGATACCCACGTGGTGGTGGGCGCGCACATCGGCGAAGGCGCCGGTATGGCACTGACCGATTTCGTCATCCACGCCGATGGCTTTGCGCGCTTTTTGCTGCTGAACCGCGAGATGACCAGCCGCCAGGCCGGCCGCATGCTGCAGCGGCTGTTCGAAATCGAGGCCTACCGCATGATGGCCTTGCTGGCGCTGCCGGTGGCGCGCGGGCTCTGGACCCGGCTGCAGGTGATCGAGCACACGCTGGCCGAGCTGACCGCACGCATCGCGCGCAGCGACACCGGCAACCCGACCCACACCGGCCCCGCCGACAGCGTGCCCGACGACGACGCCCTGCTGCAGCAGCTGATGGCGCTGGCCGCCGAGGTGGAGAGCACGCTGGCAGGCAGCCAGGCGCGCTTCAGCGCCAGCCGGGCCTACCACGCGCTGGTGACCACCCGCATCGGCGAGTTGCGCGAGCAGCGCATCCCCGGCCTGCAGACGATCGACGAGTTCATGGCGCGCCGGCTCAGCCCGGCGATGGCCACCTGCGCCACGGTGTCGCAGCGGCTGCACAACCTGTCGGAGCGGGTGGCGCAGGCCAGCAGCCTGCTGTCAACCCGGGTTGACATCGCCCGCCAGCAGCAGAACCAGGCCCTGCTGGTGGCCACCGCCCGCCGCGCCAAGTTGCAGCTGCGGCTGCAGCAGACGGTGGAGGGTTTGTCGGTGGCCGCCATCGTCTACTACCTGACCGGGCTGGTCGGCTACGGCGCCAAGGCGCTCAAGGTGGCGGGCGTGGGCCTGTCGCCAGACCTGGTGACGGGCGCCGCGGTGCCGGTGCTGGGCGTCGGCGCCTGGTGGGTGCTGCGCCGGGTGCACCAGCGCATCGCGCACGATGACCAGCCGGGCAGCAGCCGCAGTTTCTAGCGCCCGCGGGCGGCGGCCACGGCCTGGCCCAGCTCGATCACCGCCAGCGCGTAGTAGCTGGACCAGTTGTAGCGCGTGACCGCAAAGAAGTTCTGCGTGCCCGCCACAAAGCTGGGCGCGGCGTCGCCGTTTTGCAATTCCACCAGCGCCAGCAGGCCCGGGTGCAGCAGGGCGGCCGGATCCAGCAGCGCGCCGGCGGCCGTCAATTGCGCCGGGGTGAAGCTGGGCAGGATGTCGGGCACCAGCAAGCTGGCGCGTGCGGCGCTGTCAACCGGCGGCTTGACGGCAAAGTGGCTGGCCAGCCCGCGCTGCCAGCCGTGCTCGGCCAGGTAGTGCGCCACACTGCCGATCACGTCCGGCGCGCTGTTGGCCATGTCGATGTGGCCGTTCGCGTCGAAATCCACCGCAAACCGGTTGATGCTGCCAGGCATGAACTGGCCCAGCCCGATCGCGCCGGCAAACGAGCCCTTGACCGCCGTGGTAGGCAGTTGCTCGGTCATCGCCAGCCGCAGGAACTGGCCCAGCTCGTCCTTGAAAAACGCGCTGCGGTCTTTGCGGCCGGTCGGAAAGTCCAGGCTCAGCGTGGCCAGCGCGTCCAGCACCCGGTAGTTGCCGGTGACCCGGCCGTAGTAGGTCTCCACCCCGATGATGCCCACCACCACCGCGGCCGGCACGCCGTAGCGTTGCTCGGCCGCGTCCAGCCAGTCACTGTGGGCGGCCCAGAAGGCGACACCGGCGCGCACCCGGTCGGGTTCGATGAACCGGGCCCGGTAGGCGGCCCAGTTCTTGGCCGTGCCGACCGGCGGCGGCATGATCAGCCGCGCCACCGACGGCACAAAACGCGCCTGCGCCAACTGGGCCCGGGCCCAGGCCGGGTCCAGACCGTGGCGCTCCGCCAGCAGATCGGCCAGCGCCACCGCATCGGCGCGGCCACCGTAGATCACGGCATCGGCGTCGCTGTCGCTGCGCACGGCAGCGGGCGGCTTTTTTGATGCGGGTTGGTTTGGGCGCCGGGCCGGGGGCTTGGCCGCCGGCTTGCTGCGTTTCTTGGCGGCTGCGGCGGTGGCCGGCGCGGGGATGGTGGGCGCGGCGGCACCCTCGGCCGCCGCGGCATCTGCCGGGGCCGGCATGCCGCCCCACAGCAGCGCGACGATCAGGCCGCAGGCCAGGTGCCGGGAGACGGCCGGTATCGGAGAGCGCATCAGGGCGCGCGTCAGAGGGCGCGTCAGGGGGCGCATCAGGGGGCACATCCGGCAGATTATCCCGGCGCCAGGGGCTGGGCTGGCATCGGCGCCTTCAATCGCCCGGCCTCGCGCGCCACCTGGGCCCACCAACCGCGCTCGGGCAGGCGCACGCCACCCGGCGCATAGCGGCGCTGGTCCAGGCCGTCCAGCAACAACGCCAGCGCCTCGCCAGCGGTGCCATGGCGCTGGCGCACCATGGCGGCCAGCGTGCGCGGCGGGTGGTGCGGCTGGGCCGGCACACCGGCGGCCCGCAGCCGGCTGCACAGCCGGCCGTGCAGACGCGTCCAGGGGTCTTGTCGGCGCCGGTCGTGCCAGGCCCACAGCGCGCCCGCGCTGGCAACCGCCGACAGGGCGATCACCATCACCCGCGCCACGTCGGCCCAGTCCGGCGACTCGACCCCCAGCGCGCGCAGCAAATTGAACTGCCGGGTGCGCGAGTAGCCCATCACCCACTGGTTCCAGCGGTTGTCCACCTGCTCCCAGGCGCGGCGAAGCCGGCTGGCCAGCTCGGGGTTCATGGTGTTGAGTGCACCGGCCACCAGGCCGGGTTGCGGCGGCAGGGACCGGCTGGCCCGCACCCGCTCGGGCGCGACCGCCGCTGTCGGGTCGGCGCGCACCCAGCCGGCGTCCGGCGACCAGTACTCGGCCCAGGCATGGGCATGGCTTTGCCGCACCACCCGGAAGCCGTCGGCGTCCGGCGGTTCCGCGCCCTGGTAGCCGGTGACCACCCGCGCCGGCACGCCCATCGCCCGCATCAGCACCACGAAGCTGGTGGCGTAGTGCTCGCAAAAGCCTTCGCGCCGGTCGAGCCAGAACTCGTCGATGGCATCGCTGCCATAGCTGCCGGGCTGCAGGGTGTAGACAAAGTCGGCCTGGCGCACGTAGGCCATCAGCGCCGCGGCCAGGGTGCGAGCGTCGGCGTCGCCCAGCCGGGCCCGCACTTGCTGCGCCCAGGCGATGCTGCGCGGATTGAACCCGGCTGGCAGCGAGCGCATCGAGCTCAGCTCGTCCTCCTCGATCTGGCGGCCGTGCTCGAACCGGGTCCAGGCCTGGGCCCGCACGCGCAGCCGCTCGCCGACCAGCCGGTCGGTGTGCCACTGCAGGTCATGGCCCAGCCAGGGCTGCCAATCGACCAGCATCGGCGCGTTGCCGGCAGGCGCGGGCGTGGCCTCCAGCATCGGCAGCAGCGCCAGGCGGATCGGCTCCAGCAGCATTTCGTAGTGCACCGGCGCACCCGACGTGCGCAGGTCCAGCGGGCGCGGCGCGGCCCGCGCTGTGGCAAAGATCGATGGCTGCCATTCCACCCCGTCAAAGCGCGACAGCACCGGGCCGCGGAAGTACAGCGCCTCGGGCCGGGGCGCTGCGCCGTCGAAACGGATGCGGAACGCAATCGTGTCGTCATTGGCCAGGTTGGCCACGCCACCCAGGCGCAACGAGCCCGACAACCCGGTGCGGCCCACGCCGTCCGGCGGCAGGCCCCAGAGCGGGCCGAAGCGCGGAAACAGCAGGAACAGCATCGCCATCAACGGCAGCCCCAGCAGCGCCGATCGCGCCGCCACTGCACCGGCACGCCGCAGCGGTGGCCGGCCCACTGGCATGTTGGCCAGCACCAGCGCGGTCAGCAGGCCCCAGGTCGAGACCAGCATCGACAGCGCGGTGAGCAGCGATTGCGAGTACAGGCAGTGCGTCAGCGCCAGGAAAAACCCCAGGAAGAACACCACCATCGCGTCGCGCCGGGCGCGCAACTCCAGCGTCTTGAGCGCTACCAGCACCACCAGCATCATCACGCCGGCCTCGCGGCCCAGCAGGGTGCGCTCGCTCCAGGCGGTCAGGCCCACCGCCACCACCAGCACGCCCATGACCTTCCAGCGTCCGGGCAGCGGGCCGTTGCTCAGGGCCAGCAGGGCGCGCCAGACCAGCACCACGGCCGTCAGGGCGCCACACCAGAACGGCAGATGGCCCAGGTGCGGCACCAGCGTCCAGCCAATCACCAACAGCTGGAACAGGGTGTCGCGGGTGTCGCGGGGCCATTGGCGCCAGGCCAGCGCGCGGGCACCGGCAGAGGCCACGGGCGTTGGGTTGGCCAGCGGTGCGGCCGTCATGCTGCCTGCCACAAGGCCAGCGCCTGCAGCGCGCTGCGGCGGTGGGTCTCGCCGCTGGCCGGCGCCAGGTCCAGCCCCGGCAGGCGCAGGCCATAGCCCAGACCCGCACGGTCGGCGACCAGCACCCAGGCCGCCAGCCGCGACAAGCGCGCCTCACCGGCGGCACTGCCGGCCGCACCGAAATCCAGCAACAAGGCCTGCGACGCGCTGGCACTGGTGTCGCGGCTGACCATCTCGCCGGTGCGGGCCACTTTCTTCCAGGCCAGCTGGCGCAGCGGGTCACCCCGGCGGTAGGCGCGCACGCCCTCAAATTCGCCGCCTGCGCCGCTGCGCGCCTGCTGCTCGCCGCTGCCACTGGGCAGGCTGGGCGGCAGCGGCTGGGCCGGCTGCTCGGGCGCCGGGTAGACCAGCACCTCGGCCGCCGGGCGCCAGACCGTCCAGGCGCGGAACAGACCGAGCGGAAAGTGCGTCTCCACCAGCAGCGTGGGCAGCGGGTGCCGGCCCCGCCGGTCGGGCGTGAAGCGCAACCGCAGCGCGCTGCTGCCCATCGCCGGCACGTCGCAAAACGTCATGCCGGCGCGCCGGGCCGCATACAGGCCCATGCCCACACCGTGGCGCTCATGGCCGGGGTTGTCGAGCACGATCTCGACCGTGGCCGCGTCACCGGCAAATACCGGCGCTGGCGCCTTGACACGCAGCATCAAGCGCCGCAGGTTGCCGTGGGTCTGGTGCATCGACACCAGCGCCGCGCCGCCCAGCAAGAAGGTCAGCGCGTAGCCCAGGTTGAGCTGGTAGTTGATCGAGGCCAGCAGCATCACCGCCAGCGTCAGGCAAAAACCCCATCCCGCCTTGGTCGGCAAGATGTAGAGGTTGCGCTGGGTCAGCGTCCAGTTGTCGCTGCGCGGCAGGCGGTTCTCGAACCAGGCGCGAAGGTGGCGGGTCAGCACAACGGGTGTTGCCGAGGCTCAGCCGGCGCCGGGCCGCCCCAAGGCGGCTGACAACCCCCTCGGGGGGCAGGAGCGAAGCGACGTGGGGGCGGTCCTGCCGGCGCCGGGCCGCCCCAAGGCGGCTGACAACCCCCTCGGGGGGCAGGAGCGAAGCGACGTGGGGGCGGGCATCACGGCAAACCC
>JANMXG010000365.1:0-3247 GCA_031394235.1 Betaproteobacteria bacterium | reverse complement strand
GCCGTCACCCGCGGCGTCTGCACCGGCGCCCGCGGCGACTGCGCCCACCCCAGCACCCACTCCACCACCCGCACCGCCACCCGCGCCAGCGCCGGACACCGTGGCGCCCACGGTGTCCATCGGCAGCAGTGCAGCCGGCGCCATCGCCACCGGCGATGTGACCTTCAGCTTCAGCTTCAGCGAAGACGTCGGGGTTAGCTTCACGACTGAAGACCTGATCGTCGCCGGCGGCAGCAAGGGCAGTTTCACCCGCATCAGCGGCACCCAGGCCACGTTGGTGGTGGTGCCGACACCGGGCACGACGGGCACCATCAACATCAGTGCGGGCGCGGCTACGTTCACCGACCTGGCCGGCAACAACAACACCCTGACTACCTTTGCCGCGCAGGCCTACAACACCACCGCGATGCCGGCCAGCACCAGCTACATCGTGCAGCCCTACCTGACCATTGCGGGCGGCAGCGTGACCCAATCGTCGTACACCGCGGCGACCGGCAGGGCGCTGACCGGGCAGTACGAGACCGGATTCTATGCCGCTATGGGCACCACCTGGTGGTGGGGCGGCAACTACAAGGACCGTATCCAGGGCGGCTACGGCGTGAGCAAGACCGACAGCACACAGTCGTTCTTTGGCAGCTATGTCAAGCACGGCGGCGCGGGATGGGACATCTCCACGGCCAGCACCTACCTGTTCAAGCTGGGCACCAACCCTGAATGCGCAGGCCGTTGCACCGCCACGCTGCGGCTGGTCTCGACCCAGAGCGCAACCTGCGTTGCCGATGCCACGCTGGCGCTGACCGCCAGCGAGCTGACGGCCTACACCAAGAGCCTGTCTGCCTTCACCGTGACCGGCTGCACCAGCAACACCGTGGCGGCTTTCAAGCAGGTTCGGGTGGCCGAACTGCACTTCCAGATGCTGCGGGCCGGCATGCAGTTCACCGCCGGCAACACCGACGCGGCCAGGCCGTCGCTCTACCCGAACGGGCTGGACATGGGCGGCAGCGTGGGTTTTGACGCGCCTACCGGCGCCCCACCACCCGCTGCCGACTGAGCTGCCAGCCAGGCGCGCAAGGCGCTGGCCTGCGCGCGACGGTCAGCCCGTCAGTTGGCCAGCGTGATGGCGCAAGTGCGCCTCGACCTTTGACGCGATGAAGTAATAGCCGTGGTCGTAGCCGGCGTGGCGGCGCAGCGTCAGCGGCTGGCCCACCGCCACACAGGCGCCCTCAAAGACCTCGGGATACAGCTGCTCAGCCAGGAATTTGTCGGCCTCGCCCTGGTCGATCAGAATGCCTTGCGGGTACGGCACGGCCGTCTGTGCTTGCATCAGTGCACTGGCATCGTGTGCCGCCCAGGCCGTCTCGTCAGCGCCCAGGTAGCCACCAAAGGCCTTGCGGCCCCACGCACAGCGCATCGGCGCACAGATCGGCGCCAGCGCCGACAGGCTCTTGAACACACCCGGGTGGCGCAACGCCAGCGTCAAGGCGCCGTGCCCACCCATTGAATGACCGAAGATGCCAGTGGCGCCCTGCTGCACCGGGGCCTGGCCCCAGACTTGCGGCAGAAGCTCGGTCAACAGGTAGCTTTCCATGCGCCAGTTGGTGGCCCAAGGCGATTGCGTGGCGTCGAGGTAAAAACCCGCGCCCACGCCAAAGTCCCAGCTGTCGGCCTCGCCGGGCACGCCAGCGCCACGCGGGCTGGTGTCGGGCATCAGCAGCGCCAGGCCCAGCGCGGCCGCCAGTCGCTGAGCGCCGGCCTTCATGGCAAAAGTTTCTTCGGTGCAGGTCAGGCCGGCGAGAAAAACCAGCAACGGCACGCGGGCCCCGGCGAGCGCCTGCGGCGGCAGGTAGAGCGCAAAGCGCATGGCCAGGCCAATCTGTGCCGAGGCATGGCGCTGAAAGCGCTGCACGCCGCCGAATGAGGCGTGCTCGGACAGCGTCTCCCACGGCGCGATCGGCGTGCCGCCATCGACCCGGGTTTCTGCAGGCGCGATCACCCCCACAACCCCGCCCTCAAAACACAACCACCGACCGGATCGACTCGCCCGCCTTCATCAGATCGAAGCCCTCGTTGATGCGCTCCAAGGGCAATTGATGGGTGATCAGGTCGTCGATGTTGAGCTTGCCGTCCATGTACCAATCGACGATCTTGGGCACGTCGGTACGGCCGCGCGCGCCGCCAAAGGCCGAGCCCTCCCACTTGCGGCCGGTGACGAGTTGAAAGGGTCGTGTACTGATCTCGGCGCCGGCTTCAGCCACGCCGATGATGATGCTGCGGCCCCAGCCCTTGTGGGTGCATTCCAGCGCGTCGCGCATCACCTTGGTGTTGCCAATGCACTCGAAGCTGTAGTCGGCGCCGCCGTCGGTCAGCTGCACGATGCTGTCGACCACGTTGGCATGTTCTTTGGGGTTGATGAAGTGCGTCATGCCGAACTTGCGCGCCATCGCCTCGCGTGCCGGGTTCAGGTCAACACCGATGATCTTGTCGGCGCCCACCATCTTGGCGCCCTGGATCACGTTGAGGCCGATGCCGCCCAGGCCGAACACCACCACGTTGGCACCGGCCTCGACCTTGGCGGTGAACAAAACCGCCCCGACGCCGGTGGTGACGCCACAGCCGATGTAGCAGATCTTGTCGAAGGGCGCGTCCGGCCGCACCTTGGCCAGCGCGATGCCGGGCACCACGATGTGGTTGGCAAAGGTGCTGGTGCCCATGTAGTGCAGGATCGGCTGGCCACCGATCGAAAACCGCGAGCTGCCATCGGGCATCAGGCCCTTGCCCTGGGTCGAGCGGATCGCCTGGCAGAGATTGGTCTTCTTCGACAGGCAGAACTTGCAGTTGCGGCACTCGGGCGTGTAGAGCGGGATCACATGGTCGCCGGCTTTGAGCCAGGGCACGTTGGCCCCCACCTCCAGCACCACGCCCGCGCCTTCGTGGCCCAGGATGGCGGGGAACAGACCCTCGGGGTCGGCGCCCGAGAGCGTGTAGTAATCGGTGTGGCAGATGCCGGTGGCCTTGACCTCGACCAGCACCTCACCGTCGCGCGGGCCGGCCAGGTCCACCTCTTCAATCGTGAGCGGGGCGCCAGCCCTCCACGCGACGGCGGCTTTGGTCTTCATGCTTCGAGTTCCTTTTCCAAGGCGGTGATGAACATTGCGGCCACGTCGAAGCCGGTCTGGTCGGTGATTTCTTGAAAGCAGGTCGGGCTGGTGTCGTTGATCTCGGTCAGGCTGTCGCCGATCACGTCCAG
>JANMXG010000364.1:0-1898 GCA_031394235.1 Betaproteobacteria bacterium | reverse complement strand
AAGCCCAGGCTCAGGCTGTTGGCCGAGAAGCGGTTGCCGGCCTTGCTGCGGGCCTCGATATGGCCGGCGGTCACCCGCAACGCCGCCCGATCGCTCAGGCCGTAGCGCAGCCCTGCACCGGCCTTCACGGCCAGGCCGTGGATGTTGGGGCCGGCCAGCAACTCGCCAAAGGCCTGCAGCCGTTCGCGGCCACCACCCAGGCTTTGCACGCCGATGCCCGTCAGCAGTTCGCCATAACCGGGGTAGCCCAGGTAGGTGCTGTAGGCCACCGAGGCCTGCAGCGGCAGGTACCAGCGCTCGTTGATCAAGGCTTCAGCCTGGACCCCGATCAGGTTCAGGTTGGCCCGGTCGACACCGATGAAACGCAACGACGACTCGGTCTGCTGGAACAGCGTGACCCGAAACCCCTGGTAAGCCGGCGAGCCGGCGGCGTCGCTGGACGCCGTGGGCAGGTCGCCGGTGCGCAGGTGGCGGGTCAGCCCCAGGCCGAAGGACAGGTTCTTCGATGTGCCCTTGGGTGCCACCAGGTAGCCGGCGGACAGGGACAGGCCCAGATCCTTGGTCAGCGCGTATTCCCCCACGACCCGCGGATACACCAGCAGCCCCGCATCCGTGTTGATCTTGTCGGGCGCGTAACCGCCCGAGCCGATGCCCAACTGGCCGTACAGGGTGAACTGCGGCGTCAGCCGGACGCGCTGCCCGAGGCCACCAAAAACATGGTTGTACAGCGGCATGCCGCGGTAGGCCACGCCCAGGCCGGCATACCAGTAGGTGTCGCGGGCGAAGAACTGCGCAAACTGCAGGTCGGCGAGGTTGAAGCTGCCCTTGTAGGAGCCTTCAGGGCTGATCTGCTTGAAGTTGTCGAGCACCACGGTCAACATCCGCTCGCTCGACGCTCCTGAGGCCTGGCCGGCCTCGGCGGCCGTCAGGCGCTGACCATCGCTGCTGATCGGTCCGGTGAGGTAGTTGAACGGGACTTGCAGGAAGACATTGGCCTGGGTGCCGTCGATGGCAGAGCGCATGAACTTCATCTTCGACAGGTTGAGCCCCACCGAGAAGTTCCCCAGGTCGTAGCCCAGGCCAACCGAGCCTTTGTAAAAGCTGCCTGTGCCCGACAGGGTCTTGGCGTTTTCGGTGCTGCGCCCCCCGGCGCCGCCCCCGAACGACAGGCCGGCGGTGGCAAAAAGCTGCGGTGTCAGGCGCCTTTGCAGGTTGGCACTGAAGTCATAGGCGGTGAACCCGCCGTACACCCCCTTGACCAGGGGCGCAAACAGCCCGGCGCCCACGTACAACCCGTCGCCTACCTTGTTGAGCACATGAAAGCCCATGAGGTCGATGGGCACGTCGCCAGCCACGCGTATGACCTGGTAGTCCAGCAGGACGATCGCCTCGTTGAGGCGCAAACCGGGCGCCTCTGGCGCAGGCGCATCCGACTTTTGCGCGACAGCGCTCCCGTTGGCGAGCAGGCCCGCCAAAAGAAGGCCTGCCGAAAATTTGACGTTTGCTGCCATCGGTCGCTCCTAGGTCACTGTGGGGGTTTTCACCGTGTACCCAGCCTGCGCGGTGCAGCCAGGAGGATGGCGGGATCAGGCCCAGATTCTAGTTGCCTCGGGTAGCGGCAAGTCTGGCGTGCGGCGGTTTGACGGCCGGGGCCAGGCCACCCGCGCAGGCGTTGCCGCTGCCGCAGTTGGCCAGCGACGTCGACCGGACTGGCGCCGTGCAACGCCCCTGGGCAATCGCTTGATCACGGCAAGTGCGCATCTATCGGTGACGCTGCCGAAGCCGCATCAAGCCCGCATCAAGGTGCTTTTGCCGAACAGGCTTTCGATCAGGTCCACCGCCAGCACGGCGGTCTGGTTGCGCACATCCAGTGCCGGGTTCAGCTCCATCACGTCCAG
>JANMXG010000363.1:0-2606 GCA_031394235.1 Betaproteobacteria bacterium | reverse complement strand
TCAGCCGCACCCAGCCGGTCTCGGTGAACTTGACCGCATTGGCCAGCAGGTTGATCAAGGCTTGGGACAAACGGGTCGGGTCGCCCACCAGGTGGTCGGGCAGGTGGTCGGTGTCGAGCACCAGCTCCAGGCCTTTTTGCCGCGCCCGGTCGGCCACCATCTCGAAGCTGCGGGCCAGCACGGTGTCGAGTGAAAACGGGATCGCCTCCAGTTCGAGCCTGCCGGCCTCGATCTTGGACAGGTCCAGGATGTCGTTGATCACATGCAGCAGATGCTGGGCAGAGTCCGAGACCTTGATCAGCCGGTCGCGCTGCAGGGCATCGCGGGTGTCGCGCTGCACCAGGTGGGCCAGGCCGATGATGGCGTTCATCGGGGTGCGGATCTCGTGGCTCATGTTGGCCAGGAAGGCGCTCTTGGACCGGTTGGCCGCATCGGCCAAGTCGCGCGCGGCCATCAATTCAGTGTTGAGCCGATGTAGCCGGGCCTCGGCCTGCTTGAGCGCGCTGATGTCGTAGGCCACGATGAGCAGGCCTTGCACCGTGCCATCAGGGCGGCGGTCGGGCAGGTAGTGCACCTGGTGGAACAACACCGCACCATCGGGGCCGACCGACTCGCGCTCGATCACGTTGCTTTCGCCCGCCAGCCCCGCCTCAATCAGCGGCGCACGCAGGGCATAAGCGGCTTCATCGAGCAGATCACGCAGGCGGCGGCCGATGATCTGGTCATGCGCCAGCCCCAGCCAGTCGCAAAAGCTGGGGTTGGCAAAGCGGCAGTGCATCTCGCTGTCGTAACGGGCTACCCGGCCCGGCAGGTTGTCAGCCACGGAGCGGGCAAAGTGCACGGCCTCGGCCAGCTGGGTGTTGGCCTGTTGCAGCGCCTGGGTGCGCTCGTCCACCAGGGCCTGCAAATGCAGCCGGTGCCGGGCCAGTTCGTCGTCTTGCAGCTTGCGCGTGGTGACATCCGCATACATCGTCACCACCGCCAACAGCGTGTCGCTGTCCGGGCTGGTGACCGGCTTGGCGCTGACCTCCATCCAGGCGGTCCCCTGCGGGCTTCGGATGCGCGCCAGCACGCCGATCTGGGCCGGCGCACCGGCCAGCACCCGGCCGGTGGGCGAGTCCTCGAACGGCATCGCGCTGCCATCGCCGCGCAGCATGGCCCAGCCCGGCGGCTGCACCGGGCGGCCCTTCCAGTCTGACTCGGACAGCCCGGTGGCGCGTTCGGCCGCAGGGTTGCAACTCAGCAGCAGGCCCTGGGGGTCGCACACCAGAATGCCATCATTCAGCACCGACACCACCGACCGGTAGTGCGCGTCGCTCTCGCGCAGCGCCCGCTCAGCCCGGCGCTGTGGCGTGATGTTGCGGCTGACGCCAAACAGCCCGACGGTCTGGCCGCTGGCGTCGCGCATCGGGCCCTTGGTGCTGAGGTTGATCTGCGGCCCCAGGGGGGTGTTGACCTCCTCCTCGAACTGCTGGTTGTGGCCCAAAGCCAGCACCCGGGCATCGTTGGCGCGCAAGGTCGCCGCCACCTCGGGGCTGAAGATCTGGGTGTCGTCCCGGCCCAGCACCTGATCGACGCTCAGGCCAACCTCCTCGCAGGCGATACGGTTGAAGAACTGGTAGCGGCCTTGCATGTCCTTGGCAAAGACGATGTCGCCGGCGTGGTCGGAGATGGCCTGCAGCAGTTGCAGCGAGCGCAGGCTTTCACGTTGCGCCTGGGCCTCCAGCTCGGACTGTTGCAAGGTTTCTCGCTGCACCCACATGCGGGCGGCGGCCGCCAGTGCCAGCAGCAGCACGCTGGCCATGGCGGCCACCCAGCCCGCCAGGGCCCAGGCCGGGGCGTCGACCTCTCGCTGCTCCAGCCGGGTCATCAGCCACCAGTCGGTGTTGGCGATCAGGCGGACCACCAGCATCACGGTTTTGCCCCGCGAGTCGGCGGTGACCAGCACCTCGTCGGGCCGCATTTCACCCCGCCTGGCGCGGTCGAGCAGCTCAGCGACCACACCAAGCGGTCGCACGAACCGCCCGGCCTGCGCCAAGGCGGCGGCATCGTCGGCGGCGGTATCGGCCGTGGCGCCGCCCAGCCGCAGCTCGCTCAAGGCCCGCATTTGATCGCCCTCACGCTGCCACAGCAAGGTGGCGCCGCTCTCACTCGGCACCGGCCAGCTGCGCAGCGTCGGGTAAAGCAGCTTGCGCGGGTCCAGCCGCATCACCACCACGCCGCGTGCCGGTGTGCCACTGCGCAGCAGCGGCACCGCGATGTCGAGCCGCAGCGGCAAGTCGGTGTCGTCTGGCCGGTACAGGCTGGTGTGTTGCACCTGGCCGCTGGCCATGGCCCGCAGCGCGGTGGCTTTCAGCGCCGGCGGTACCGCCGCCGGGGATGCGGCAACCGGGGATGTGGCGGCGCCGGTGTTGACAGGCGCCGGTGTGCCGCCAGGCGGGGCCCAGGGCACCGGGTCGGCCTGCTCGTCGAGCAACAGCACGCCGTCGGTCTGAACGATCTGGCCCAGCTCGGTCAGGCGGCCCATCAGCCGGGCGATGGCGGCCGGGTCGCTGCGGTCCCGCCACTGGACATACAGATCGGCAAAGGCCGTGCTGGTGGCGATC
>JANMXG010000362.1:0-22927 GCA_031394235.1 Betaproteobacteria bacterium | reverse complement strand
GTCACCGGCACAGGCTGCGCGCCACGCCGTCCTGGGTTGTCAGTACTCGCCGCTGCCCGAGCTGCCCGGCGCCAGGTTGTCGAACTTGGTCAAGGGCTTCAAGAAAGTCAGCTTGGTCGTGCCGACCGGGCCATTGCGCTGCTTGGCGATGATGATCTCGGCAATGCCGGGCTCTTTGCTGTCCTTGTTGTAGTAGTCGTCGCGGTAGATGAACATGATCACGTCAGCGTCTTGCTCGATGGCGCCGGATTCACGCAGGTCGCTCATCATCGGCCGCTTGTCGGTGCGGGTTTCGACCGACCGATTCAGCTGCGACAGCGCAATCACCGGGCATTGCAGCTCTTTGGCCAGGGCCTTCAAGCCGCGTGAGATCTCGCTGATCTCGGTGGCGCGGTTCTCGCCGTCGCTTTTGCCGGTGCCGCTCATCAGCTGCAGGTAGTCGACCACGATCAGGCCCAGCGTGCCACCAAACTGCCGCGCCATGCGACGCGAGCGGGCACGCAGTTCGGCCGGGTTGAGCGCCGGGCTCTCGTCGATGTAGAGCTGTGCCTTGCCCAGCCGTTCAGCCGCCTCGGTCAACCGGGTCCATTCGTCGTCGCGCAACCGGCCGGTTCGCAGGCCCGATTGGTCGATGCGGCCGAGCGAGCCGACCATGCGCAGCGCCAGTTGCGAGGCGCCCATTTCCATCGAAAACACCAGCACCGGCAACTCTTCGTTGACCGCCACCGCCTCCGCAATGTTGATCGCCAGCGCAGTTTTGCCCATTGACGGGCGTGCGGCCAGGATGATCAGATCGCCTTTTTGCAGACCGGCGGTCATGCGGTCCAGGTCGAAAAACCCGGTGCGCACGCCAGTCACTTCCTCGGCACCGTTTTCGGCCAGTTCGGTGATGCGGTCGATCAACTGCATCGTCAGCTTGTCCACGCCGATGAAGCCCTGCTTGTTGCGCGAGCCCTCTTCGCCGATCTTGAAGATCTTGCCCTCGGCCTCGTCCAGGATCTGCGAGACCTGGCGGCCCTGCGGATTGAAGGCGTTGGTAGCGATCTCATCAGACGCCGAAATCAGTTTGCGCAGGATGGCGCGCTCGCGCACGATCTCGGCGTAACGCCGCAGGTTGGCCGCACTCGGCACACTCTGCGCCAGCGCGTTCAGGTAGGCCAAGCCGCCGCAGGCCTCGGACTTGCCGGCGCTTTGCAGTTGCTCGAACACGGTGATCACATCGGCCGGCTTGCTGCCGTTGATCAGCGCGGCAATCACGGTGAAGATCTCGCGGTGCTCATAGCGGTAAAAGTCACCCTCGCTGACCTGATCGCCGGCGCGGTCCCAGGCCATGTTGTCGATCAGCAGCCCGCCCAACACGCTTTGCTCGGCCTCGACCGAATGCGGTGGCACCCGCAGCCGGGCGACCTCGTCGTCAGGGGGCGAGGGGGATGAAGCAGAGCGAAAAACGGCAGACATCGGCGGCGGATCTCAAGGAACGGGTGACCGGGAATCATACGGCGCAGGCCCGAAAACACCTGTGGGCAAGCCTGTGGAAATTCAGGGGACAGCCGGGGGACAAGCCCGCATCATCGGCCCGCCGGCCATTAAAAAAGCGGCCGAAGCCGCTTTTGGGGTGTTGCCCAACCGAAACAGCCGGTCAGGCGACTTCGGGCACCACCTTGACAGTGATATCAACGACCACATCGGTGTGCGTGGCCACCGACACCGGGTGCTCGCCAACCGTCTTGAGCGGGCCGGTGGGCAGTCGCACTTGCGACTTGGCCAGATCGAAACCCAGTTTTTTCAGGCCGTCTGCGATGTCGGCATTGGTGACCGAGCCAAACAGTCGGCCGTCCACACCGGCCTTTTGAGCGATGGTCACGACCTTGCCATTGAGCTTTTCGCCGACGCCCTGGGCAGCGACGAGTTTTTCGTTGGCGACTTTTTCGAGCTCAGCGCGACGGCCTTCGAACTCTTTGATCGCCGATTCGGTGGCGCGGCGGGCTTGCTTGGTGGGAATCAGGAAATTGCGGGCGTAACCCGCCTTGACGCTGACCACATCACCCAGGTTACCCAGGTTGGCGACTTTTTCGAGCAGGATGATTTGCATGAAAAGTGTCCCCTTAAACGCGGTGCTGGTCGCTGTACGGCACCAGCGCCAGGAAGCGCGCACGCTTGATGGCGGTGGTCAGCTGACGCTGGTAGAAAGCGCGCGTGCCGGTCAGGCGGGCCGGCGTGATCTTGCCGGTTTCGCCGATGAAGTCCCGCAGCACGTCCACATCCTTGTAGTCGATCTCGACCACGTTGGCGACGGTGAAGCGGCAGAAACGCTTGCGCTTGAACAGCAGCGATTGCGTATTGCGCTTGGGCTTGCGGTCTTTGGAGAACTTACCTTTACCTCTGGGCGGTGGCATGGTGAACCTCAGTGTTTAAGTGGGTGCCGAAGCCTGAACTTCGGCCAATCAATCGGATGTCGGTGGGAGCGCAGGTTGAACAGCAAGTGCGCCAGGGCTCAGCTCGGTGATGTGAAAAAACATGCCGCGTGCGTTGCGCCCCGAGGCCAGGAAGCCGGCAAACAAGCCGCTTTGTCCCAGCATCAAGGCGCCCAGTGGCCGTGACATCGCCCCGATCGCCAGCGCCCGGATCTCCAAAGAGACCTTGCGTTGTTGCCCGTCTTCCGTGAGCACCGACTCGTGTTGCAGTCGACAGTCGATGGCCGGAAGGCCGGCGGGGGTGTAGCGCACGGCGCCTCTCTCGAGCAGTTGGGCTGACAGAACCAGACGGTTCATCGACCCTGCCGACTCCAGCGCGGCGGCGGTTTTCTCGATCAGGCGCTGGCCTCGGTCTGGTGGGCCGACTTGCGGGATTCTTCCTTCTCGACCGCCTTCATCATGATCGATGGGGTGGTCTCGGCCTTGGCCTTGGACACTGTCAGATGGCGCAGCACGGCGTCGTTGAACTTGAAGCCGGTCTCGATTTCAGCCAGACACTCCTTGCTGCACTCGACGTTCAGACACACATAGTGCGCCTTGGCGAGCTTCTGGATCTGGTAGGCCAGCTGGCGCCGACCCCAGTCCTCGACCCGATGCACCTTGCCCTCGGCGGTGGTGACGGTGGTCTTGATGCGTTCCAGCATGGCTGGAACCTGTTCGCTCTGATCCGGATGGATCAACAGCACGATCTCGTAATGACGCATGGACACTCCTTGTGGTTTCCGGGATTCGGAAGCTGCCCGACAGCGTCGCCAATCCGGCTTGCAAGAAACCTATCTTGCAAACGCAGTTGACGTCGGTGCAGCAAAGGGAAAGCCTGTGATTATAGCGCGGACGGCGGGCCTGACCGGCCGACGTTGCCCGGCAGCGGTGAGGGCCGCCTCAGGTTATCAACCATCGCAACCTCGGCCTCGCCCGGCGGTGGCGTCAGCCAGCTCACCAGCACCAGTACAGCGCAGCCCATCGGCACGCCAAAAACACCCGCCGACACCGGGTCGATGCCAAACCAGCGCAGGTCGGCCGCCGCCTCGCCCAGGCCAAACCAGACGCGCGGGCCGGCCAAGTTGCGCGCCATGTACCACAGGCACAGGCCCGCGCCGGCCAGCATCCCGGCCACGGCACCGGCCCGGTTTGCGCGGCGCCAGAAGATGCCGATCACCAGCGCGGGGAAAAACGTCGCTGCCGCCACCGAAAACGCGGCCGTCACAAACGGCAGGATGTTGGCCAGGCGCAGCGACGCCACCCAGGCGGCCAGCACCGCGGTGAGCAGCACCATCATCTTGCTCAGCATCACACGCTTGATGGCCGATGTGCGCGGGCGAATCACGCGGAAGATGAAATCATGCGACAGCGCGTTGGAGATGGTCAGCAGCAGGCCGTCGGCGGTAGACAGTGCCGCCGCCAGGCCACCCGCAGCCACCAGGTAGGTGACGACCAGCGGCAGCCCGCCAAGCTCGGGTGCGGCCAGCACGATCATGTCGGCGCCCATGCGCAGTTCGGCAAACTGCAGATAACCGTCGCCATTGATGTCCTGAACCGAAACCAACGACGGGTCGAGCTTGCTCCAGCGCCGTATCCAGTCCGGCAGGCTGCCAAAAGAGGTGCCCACCAGCTCGGTGAAGACCTGGTACTTGACCATCACCGCCAGTGCCGGCGCGCTGATGTAGAGCAGCACGATGAACAGCAGCGACCAGCCGACCGAACTGCGCGCCGCCGCCACTGTGGTGGTGGTGTAGTAGCGGGTCAGCACATGCGGCATCGCCGCCGTACCCAGCATCAAGCAAAACACCAGCGCCAGGAAGTTGGCGCGCGCGGCACCCCCTGCCGCACCGGTGGCGCCGGCCTGTCCGGACTGCGGCGCCAGCCCGGCCAGCGGCTGGGCCTGGGCGCGGGCTTGGTCCTGGTCACGCTGGTAGCCCGCCCGCGCATCGACCTCGTTGCGCGGCATGCGGTCAAGCCGGCGCTCGGCCTGCTGGATACGTGCCAGCGGCGCGTTGTCGGTGCGCATCTGCTCGATCTCGCGCGCCATCTCCTCGCTGTCACTGACCATCGCCGCCGGTACGTCGCGCAACTTGCGTTGGGCATTGTCGGCACGCTCGGTCAGCAGGCGCCGCACCTCCAGTTCAGCCGGATCGACGAGCAATTGCGCCTCGCGCTGGCTGACCACCGCGAGTTGCTGGTTGTAGGTGAACACCGGCAGCCAGGAGCCGGTCTGGTGCAGACTCAACCACATCACGGGCACGGTGTAGGCAATGATCAGCACGATGTACTGCGCCACCTGTGTCCAGGTGACCGCCCGCATGCCCCCCAGGAACGAGCACACCAGCACCCCACCCAGGCCGACGAAGATGCCGATCTCGAAACTGAACCCCGTCAGGTGCGAGGTGACCAGGCCAACACCGTAGACCTGCACCACGACATAGACAAACGAGACCAGCACGGTGGCGACCACGCCAATCAGGCGCGGCGCGCTGCCGCCGTAACGGGCGCCGAGGAAGTCCGGGATGGTGAACTGGCCAAACCGCCGAAGGTAGGGCGCCAGCAGCACCGCCACCAGGCAATAACCGCCGGTCCAGCCCAGCACATAGGCCAGACCGTCGAAGCCCTGCAGGTACAAAACCCCCGCCGTGCCGATGAAGGACGCTGCCGACATCCAGTCGGCAGCGGTGGCCATGCCGTTGTAGATCGCCGGCACCCGGCGCCCGGCCACGTAGTACTCGGCCTCGTCGGTGGTGCGGCTGGCCAGCCCGATGCCGGCGTAGACCAGCACTGTGGCAATCAAGAAACTGCCGCCAATCCAGCCACGTGGCCAGCCGTTGCGCTCCAGCAGCGCCAGCGCGCCGATGAACAGCACCACACCCAGCGTGAACAGGGCGTAGCGCCGGTGCAGCCGACGAACAAAGCGCGGTGAGCTGTCAGCGTTGCGGGGGAAAAGGCTGGACATGGCCGGGCAGCGTCAGGACGGGATCAGGTCGGGCATGGCGGCTGGCGGTCGGTCAGCGTGCTGGGTGGCGGGCTGCAGGTCAGCCGCTTTCAGCGCGTCGCCAACCGCATCCAGGTGTCGACCACCGAGTCCGGGTTGAGCGAGATCGAGACGATGCCCTCGTCGGCCAGCCAGTCGGCAAAGTCGGGATGGTCGCTGGGGCCCTGGCCGCAGATGCCGATGTACTTGCCGGTGGCACGGCAGGCGGCGATGGCGCGGCTGATCAAGGCCTTGACAGCAGGGTCACGCTCGTCGAAATCGGCCGCCAGCAGCGGCATGCCCGAATCGCGGTCCAGCCCCAGCGTGAGCTGGGTCAGGTCGTTGGAGCCGATCGACATGCCGTCGAAGTGCGCCAGGAACTGGTCGGCCAGGATCGCGTTGCTGGGCACCTCGCACATCATGATCAGGCGCAAGCCGTTTTGCCCACGCGCCAAGCCGCGGTCGGCCAGCAGTTGCGCCACCCGCTCGGCCTGGCGCACGGTGCGAACAAACGGCACCATGATCTCGACGTTGGACAGGCCCATGTCGTTGCGTACCCGTTTCAGCGCTTCGCACTCCATCGCAAACGCATCGGCAAACTCGCCGCTGATGTAGCGCGAGGCGCCCCGGAAGCCCAGCATCGGGTTTTCTTCGTCCGGCTCGTAGCGTGAGCCGCCGATCAGCTTCTTGTACTCGTTGGACTTGAAGTCCGACAGCCGCACGATCACCGGCTTGGGCCAGAAGGCGGCGGCGATGGTTGCGATGCCCTCGACCAGCTTGTCGACGTAAAACGCACGCGGCGAGGCGTGGCCCCGGGCCACCGACTCGACCGCCTTTTTCAGGTCGGGGTCGATGTTGGGATAGTCGAGGATCGCCTTCGGGTGCACCCCGATGTTGGTGTTGATGATGAACTCCAGCCGCGCCAGGCCGACGCCGGAGTTGGGTATCTGCGCAAAATCAAACGCCAGCGACGGGTTGCCCACATTCATCATGATCTTGATCGGGCAGTACGGCAGCTCACCGCGCTTGACCTCGGTGACCTCGGTCTCGAGCAGGCCGTCGTAGACCACGCCGGTGTCGCCCTCGCTGCAGACCACGGTGACCAGCTGGCCGTCGGTCAGCTGCTCGGTGGCGTCACCACAGCCCACCACGGCCGGGATGCCCAACTCACGCGCGATGATCGCAGCGTGGCAGGTGCGCCCGCCTCGGTTGGTGACGATGGCCGAGGCGCGTTTCATCACCGGCTCCCAGTTCGGGTCGGTCATGTCGGTGACCAGCACGTCGCCAGGCTGCACCCGGTCCATCTCGCTGATATGCGAGACCAGCCGCACCGGACCGGTGCCGATCTTCTGGCCAATCGCGCGGCCCTGCACCAATGCCGCGCTCCTGCGTGTTGGCCCGCCCTTGAGCTTGTAGCGTTGCTCGACCTGGCCGACGGCCTGGCTTTTGACCGTCTCGGGCCGAGCCTGCAGGATGTAGAGCTTGCCGTCCTCGCCGTCCTTGCCCCACTCGATGTCCATCGCCCGGCCGTAGTGCTGCTCGATGATCAGCGCGTATTGGGCCAGCTCGGTCACGTCGGCATCGGTCAGCGAATAGCGGTTGCGCTGCTCGGGCGGGGTTTCGACGGTGCGCACCAGCCGGCCGGTGGCCTGACGTTCTGCGGTCGAGCTGAACTCCATGCGGATCAGCTTGCTGCCCAGGTTGCGCCGGATCACCGCCAACTTGCCGGCCCTGAGCGCGGGCTTGTGCACATAAAACTCATCCGGGTTGACGGCGCCCTGCACCACCGTCTCGCCCAGGCCGTAGCTGGAGGTGATGAACACCACGTCCTCGAAGCCCGACTCGGTGTCGATCGTGAAAATCACCCCGGCCGCGCCCAGGTCCGAGCGCACCATGCGCTGCACGCCGGCCGACAAGGCCACGTCGGCATGGGCAAAGCCCTTGTGCACCCGGTAGCTGATGGCGCGGTCGTTGTAGAGCGATGCAAACACCTCCTTCATCTTGTGCAGCACATCGTCGATGCCGTGCACGTTGAGAAAGGTCTCCTGCTGGCCGGCAAACGAGGCGTCGGGCAGGTCCTCGGCGGTGGCCGACGAGCGCACTGCAAAGCTGGCGCCGGGATGGTCGGCTGTCAGCGCGGCAAACGAGGCCCGCACCGCAGCCTCAAAGTCGGGCGGAAACGGCGCGTCGATCACCCATTGGCGGATCTCGGCGCCAGCTACGGCCAGGGCGTTGACGTCCTCGGTGTCTAGCGCAGCCAGGCGGGCAAGGATCCTGTCGGTCAGACCGCCGTAGGCCAGAAATTGCCGAAACGCCAGCGCGGTGGTGGCAAAACCGCCCGGCACCCGCACGCCGGAGGCGGCAAGCTGGCTGATCATCTCGCCGAGGCTGGCGTTTTTGCCGCCAACCACCTCGACGTCGGTCATTCTCAGGTGTTCAAACGGGATCGCCAGGGCGGTGGCCGCCAGAAGGGTGGATGACATGGAAAAACTCCGGGAGGGTGGGGAATCGGTGCTGCCGGGCGCGCGGTGGCCCGGACGCGGAGCCTCCCGGGCTCATCCGCTCGTGCGCTTGACTCATCAACTGGGCTGCAGGAGGGGGCCATCGGGTGGGGGCGTGGGGCGGGGCGCATCTCGTCGGTGTGCTGCTGCGGGATTCTACGGATGATGCCCCTATGATTCCTGACCCCGCGCCCAACTTCGGTCGCCAACGGACCTTCAAATGCCCAACCGCAGCGTGTTCTTTGTCTCGGACGGCACCGGCATCACGGCCGAGACCTTCGGCAACTCGATCCTGGCGCAGTTTTCGGCCAAGCCGCGCCATGTGCGTCGGCCCTTCATCGACACGGTCGAAAAAGCGCTGGTGGTGGTGAGTGAGATCAACCAGGTGGCCGACGCCGAGGGCCGCAAGCCCATCGTCTTCATCACCCTGGTCAACGACGACGTGCGACACATCCTGACCAGCGCGGACTGCCGTGGTCTGGTGCTCGACATGTTCAAGGCCTTTGTCGAGCCGCTGGAGATCGAGTTTGCGGTCAAGAGCAACCACAGGGTCGGGCGGTTCTCGGACGCGGCCAAGAGCAGCGAGTACAACGAGCGCATCGAGGCGATCAATTTTTCACTCGCGCATGACGATGGGCAGTCGGCCCGCAACCTGGCCAGCGCCGATGTGATCCTGGTGGGCGTGAGCCGCAGTGGCAAGACCCCCACCTCGCTCTACCTGGCAATGCAGCACGGCATCAAGGCCGCCAACTACCCGCTGATCCCCGAGGATTTTGAGCGTCACAAGCTGCCCGCTTCGCTGGCGCCGTACATCGCCAAGTGCTTTGGCCTGACGATAGACCCGGTGCGGCTGGCCCAGATCCGCAACGAGCGCCGGCCCGACAGCAAATATGCCGCGCTCGAGAATTGCCGCTACGAGGTGCGCGAGGCCGAGTCGATGATGCGGCGCAGTGGCGTGGCCTGGCTCAGTTCCACCCACAAGTCGATCGAAGAAATCGCCACCACCATCCTGCGCGACATCCGGCCTGACCGCTTGATTTATTGAGCGCGGCGGTGGGGTAGGTTCAACGGTCCCGGCAGGGGCTAAGGTGGCCCGCCCCGCCGCATCGACTCGTACAGGCACACCGCCGCCGCCGCCGCGACGTTGAGCGACTCTTCACCGCCCGGCTGCGGAATCCGCAGCACCAGCGCGCAGCGCGCCAGCAGCGCGGGCGCCACGCCCTGGCCTTCGTGGCCCAGCACCCAGGCGCAGGGCTGGGGCAGCGCGGCGGTGGGCAGCAAGGCGTCGGTGGCCAACGCGGTGCCGACCAGCGGCACGGTGAGTGCGGCCAGGTCGTCCGGCGACAGCCCTTCGACCAGCCGCAGGCCAAAGTGCGCGCCCATGCCGGCACGCAGCACCTTGGGCGACCAGAGTGCCGCCGTGCCCTGCAGCGCCAGCACCTGGCCAACACCAAATGCCGCCGCACTGCGCAGGATGCTGCCCACGTTGCCGGCGTCCTGCACCCGGTCAAGTACCACGCTGGCTGCTGCAGGATCGATCGCCGGCGCGGCCGGCAGGGTCAGCACAAAGCCCAGGCGCGCCGGGGATTGAAGTGCGCTGACACTGTCAAACAGTGCATCGGGTACCACCACCACGCGCGGAGCCCACTGTGCCAGCTTGCGCAGCGCCGGCTGGGCCCAGGCGCTTTCGGCCAGCACTGCCTGGACCGGCCGCTGGCCGCGCACACGCAAGGCTGCGCACAAGTGCTCGCCCTCCAGCCACAGCTCCCCGAGCTTGCGGTAGGCCCCAGGGTCGCGCGCCAGGTTGCGCAACTTGACCAGCAGCGGGTTGTCTTTTGCGCTGATGCTGACAAAGGCTTCGGTCATTCGCTAGGGTGGACGGTGACGGTGAGGTTGGTGATGGTGACCGTGCTGACGGCGGCGGCATCCAGCACCGCGCGCACCGGCGCGTAGCTGCGCCGGTGCACCGGGCAGGCGCCGTGCTGGCGCAAGGCGGCCAGGTGGTCGGCGGTGGGGTAGCCCTTGTGTGCGGCAAAGCCGTAGGCCGGCCAAGCGTCGTGCAGCGCCAGGCACAACCGGTCGCGGTGCACCTTGGCCAGGATAGACGCTGCCGAGACCGCCGGCACCAGCGCGTCGCCCTTGACGATGGCCGCAGCCGGCACCTTCAGCGTGGGCAGCCGGTTGCCGTCCACCAGCACCCGCTGCGGCACCAGGCGCAGGCCCTCGACCGCGCGCTGCATCGCCAGCAGCGTGGCCTGCAGGATGTTGAGCCGGTCGATCTCCTCGACGCTGGCCTCGGCGATACAGCAGGCCAGCGCCTTGGCCCGGATCTCGTCAAACAATCGCTCGCGCCGGCGCGGGCTGATGACTTTGGAGTCGCCCAGCCCGCGGATCGGCTGGCGGTCGTCCAGGATCACGGCCGCCGCCACCACCGGGCCAGCCAGCGGACCGCGGCCCGCCTCGTCCACACCGGCGATCAGCCCCGGCGTGTCCCAGGGCAGGCCCAGTTGCTCAAGCAACCTGGAGAACTTGCGCGATGGCATCGGTGGCCTTTTGCGCCGTGTTCTGGCGCAGGCTGTGGTGCAGGTCGGTGAAGCGTTGCACCAGCGCCAGGGCGCGCGGCGCATCGTCCAGCCAGGCCAGGCCGGCGCGTGCCAGCGCGTCGGGCGTGGCGGCATCCTGGATCAGCTCGGGCACGACAAACTCGCGGCAGAGGATGTTGGGCAGGCCAAACCAGGGTTGGTAGCGCATGCGCTTCATGCGCTGCCAGTTCAGCCAGGCCAGGTGGTAGGTGATGACCATCGGACGCTTGAACAGCGCAGCCTCCAGCGTGGCGGTGCCGCTGGCAATCAACGTGACATCACAGGCGGCCAGCGCGTCATGCGACTGCCCGGCCAGCACCTGGACGGCCACGCCAGGGGCGTGCAGCGCCAGCATCGGCGCCACCAGCGCCTGCAGGCCGGGCACCACCGGCATCACAAAGCGCAGGCCGGGTCGCTGGCGCTGCATCAGCGCGGCGGCAGCCAGTATGCGCGGCGCGATGTGCAGGATCTCGCTGCGCCGGCTGCCGGGCAGCAGTGCCACCACGGTGTCAGTCTCGGCCAGCGCCAGCGCCGCCCGGGCTGCCGCGCGGGGCACGGCCAACGGGATCGCATCAGCCAGCGGATGGCCGACATACGTGGCCGCAATGCCGTGTGCGTGCAACAGCGCCGGTTCGAACGGAAACAGGCACAGCACATGGTCGGCCGCGCGCGCCAGCTTGGCGACCCGCTCACGCCGCCAGGCCCAAATCGACGGGCAGACAAAGTGCAGGGTCTTGATGCCGCCGGCGCGCAGCCGGGTTTCCAGCCCGAAGTTGAAGTCCGGCGCGTCGATGCCAATGAAGGCGGCCGGCCGCTCTTGCAACAGGCGATCGGCCAGCTGGCTGCGAATGCGCAGCAACTCGGGCAGCCGGCCGAGCGCGTCAACATAACCAAACACCGACAGCCGTTCATGCGGCCACCAGGCGTCGAACCCCTGGGCCGCCATCCTCGGCCCGCCGATGCCGGCGCTATGCAGCCCGGGCCAGCGCTGCTTCAAGCCCTGCAGCAGCAAGCCGCCCAGCAAGTCGCCGCTGGCCTCGCCGGCGACCAGGCCCAGCCGCAGCGCAGGGGTTGTCATGGTCCGTCGCTCAGCGCACGATGCCGCGCTCGGCGTTGGCCAGAAAGTCCAGCATCAGTCCGATGTCGGCCTCGCTGCCGTCGAGCTGGCCGCGCATCGCCTCGATCGCCTGGATGCCCGCCGCCAGCGTCAGCCCTTGGCGGTACAGGCTGCGGTGCATGGCCTTGACCTGGCCAATTCGATCAGGCGAAAACCCGCGCCGCTTCAAGCCCTCGGCATTGATGCCGGTGGCCGCTGCGGGGTTGCCGGCGGCAGTGACATAGGGTGGCAGGTCTTGCGACAGCCGGGTCTGGAAGCCCGTCATGGCATGGGCGCCGACCCGCACAAACTGGTGCACACCCGACAGGCCGCCGAGAAAGGCCCAATCGCCCACATGCACATGGCCGCCCAGCTGGGTGGCGTTGGCGATGATGGTGTGGCTGCCAATACGGCAATCGTGCGCCACATGCACATAGGCCATGATCCAGTTGTCGTCGCCCAGTTCAGTCAGGCCGCCGTCTTGCACGGTGCCCGTGTTGAGGGTGACAAACTCGCGGATGGTGTTGCCATTGCCGATCACCAGCCGGGTCGGCTCACCGGCGTACTTCTTGTCCTGCGGCGCGGCACCCACCGAGACGAACTGGAAGACCCGGTTGTCGCGCCCGAGCGTGGTGTGGCCCTCGACCACGCAATGCGCGCCGATGCTGCTGCCCTCGCCAATGCACACATTCGCGCCGATCACCGCATACGGCCCGATGGTGACGTCGTTGCCGAGGCGAGCCCGGGCGTCGACCAGCGCGGTGGCGTGGATCTGGGTCATGGCCTCAGGTCACCTTGCGCATGGTGCACATCAACTCGGCCTCGACCGCCGTCTGGCCGTCCACCGTGGCGCGGGTCTTGTACTTGTAGATGCCGGCTTTGACGCGGTCGATGCTGGCTTCAAGGATGAGTTGATCACCCGGCTCGACCACCCGCTTGAAGCGCGCACCGTCAATACCCAGAAAGTACACCACTGTGTTTTCATCGGGTTGCTCGCCCATCGACTCGAACGACAGCAGTGCGGCGGTCTGGGCCAGCGCTTCGAGCATCAACACGCCCGGCATGACCGGGCGGTGGGGAAAGTGGCCGACAAAAAACGGCTCGTTGATGGTGACGTTTTTCAGCGCCTTGATGCGCTTGTCCCGCTCGAACTCGATGACCCGGTCGACCAGCAGAAACGGGTAGCGGTGCGGCAGGCGCTTGAGAATCTTGTGGATGTCGAACAGTGGAACGAGAGCGGTCATGGTTGTTTTTTCTCCAGCGCACGCAGGCGGTCGCGCAGGGCATGCAGTTGGCGCAGCGTGGCTGCGTTTTTTTCCCACGATGCATTGTCATCGAACGGAAACAGGCCGCTGTACTGACCCGGCTTCAGGATGGACCGGGTGATCACGGTGGCCGCAGTGATGTGCACATGGTCCACCAGCTGCAAGTGGCCCAGGATGATCGCGCCGCCACCGGCGGTGCAAAAGCGCCCGATCCGGGCACTGCCGGCAATGCCGACACAACCCGCCATGGCGCTGTGCGCACCGATGTGCACGTTGTGGCCGACCTGGATCAGGTTGTCGAGCTTGACGCCGTCGTCGATCAGCGTGTCGTCAAGTGCACCGCGGTCGATGCAGGTGTTGGCGCCGATTTCGACGTCGTCGGCAATGCGCACCGCGCCCAGTTGCTCGATCTTGACCCAGCGGGCGCCTTCGCCCGCACCGGCATCCGTGGTGTCCGGTGCAAATCCAAAACCATCGGCACCGATCACCACGCCCGAGTGCACGGTGCCGCGCGCGCCGATGCGGCAGGCCTCGCCCAGCGTGACACGTGCGGCCAGTCGGGTGTGCTCGCCCACCCACGCCGCTGCGCCGATGTGGCAATGCGTGCCAATCACCACGCCGGGTCCGATCTCGGCGCCCGCGCCGACGTAGGCAAACGCCGCCACCGAGGCACTGGCGTGGATGCGCGCACCCGGCTCGACCACCGCGCTGGCGTGCACGCCCAGCGCTGGCGCAAGGCGGGTGCGCGCCGCCCACCATTGGGTCAGCCGGGCAAAATAGAGGTAGGGGTTGTCGCAGACCAGCGCTGCGCCGCGGGCGAGCGCTGCCTCGCGCATCGCGGGCGAGACGATCACGCAGGCTGCAGCCGACGCAGCCAACTGTGCGCCATAACGCGGGTTGGACAAAAAGCTCAGGCTGCTGGCATCGGCCGATTCGAGCGGGGCGAGCCGGCCGATGACCGTACCCTGAGCCTGCGCCAGATCCGCGCCCTGCGCCACCCACAAATCACCACCCAGAGCCGAGACGATCTCGGCCAGCCGCACCGGGGACGGCACGGCGTCCGGCCTCTTACTTGGCCGCAGGCGCGGCGTTCAGTGCCTTGATCACCTTCTCGGTGATGTCGACCTTGGCACTGGCAAACACCACATCCTGCAGGATCACGTCGTACTTCTCGCCCTCAAAGATCGACTTGATGACCTTGTTGGCTCGCTCGACGATACCGGCGGTTTCTTCGTTGCGGCGTTGGTTCAGGTCTTCCTGAAACTCGCGGCGTTTGCGTTGCAGGTCGCGGTCTTGCTCGACCAGATCGCGCTGACGCCGGTTTCGCTCGCTTTCGGGCAGCGTGGGCGCGTCTTTTTCGAGTTTGTCAGCCGCGGCCTTGAGCTTGGCCGCCTGGTCGTTCAGGTCCTTGTCACGCTTGCTGAAGTCGGCCTCCATGCGGGCCAGCGCAGCTTTGGCCGGCGTCGCCTCACGCAGCACACGCTCACTGTTGACATACCCGATCTTCAGCTCTTGCGCCTGGGCGGTGCCCGCAGCCGCAACGGCCACCAGGACTGCGCCACCCAGAGTGGCCAATGCCTGCATAGTCTTCTTGATCATCAGAACGCAGTCCCGATCTGGAATTGGAAACGTTGGATTCTATCTGTCGGCTGTTTGCGCAATGGCGCGCCCCAGCTCAGCTTGAGCGGGCCCACCGGCGAAACCCAGGACAGGCCCGCACCGGCCGACGCGCGGATGCTGTCGCCGGTGATCTTCTCGCCATCACGCCAGACGTTGCCGGCGTCGGCAAACAAGAACACACGCAGCGATTTGTCGTTGCCGGTGCCCGGCACAGGCAGGTACAACTCGGCATTGAGGTTGATCTTCTTGGCGCCACCGACGTACGCGCCAGTGGGATCAATCACGCCAAGCGAGTTTTGCTCGAACACCCGCACCGAACCCAGGCCGCCGCCGTAGAAGTTCTTGAACACCGGGTACGGCCGCCCACCTTGGCCGATGCCCCAGCCGACCTCGCCGTTCAGACCCAAGGTGATGCGCTGCCAGATCGGAAAGAACTGCTGGTATTGCAGGTTGCTGCGCAGGTAGCGCACGTCACCGCCCACGCTCCACTCCACGTTGACCCGCTGGTAGCGGCCGGCTGACGGCGTGAGCGCGCTGTCACGTTGGTCGCGCGCCCAGCCCAGGGTCAGCGGTACCGCAGTGGAGATGGGGCCGTAGCGGAACCGGTAGTCGAAATACTGGTTCGGGATGCCGGTCGACGCGCCGATGTTGGTCTGCTCGATGCCCGCGCCAAAAAACACCGTGTCGTACTCGGAGAATGGCACACCAAACCGCACGGCGCCGCCCGGGTTGGTGATCTGGTACTGGTCGCCCAGGCTGTTGTAGGGCCGGGACGTGCGGTAGTACAGGTCGATGGCGCGCGAGATACCGTCGACCGTGAAGTACGGGTCCACGGTGGAGAACACCAGGCTGCGCGCGAGCTTGCTGGTATTGACCTCGAAGCCCAGGTAGTTGCCCGAACCGAAGACGTTGTCTTGCTTGATCGCCATCGACAAAGCGAGCTTGTCGGCGCTGGAAAAACTCAATCCCAGCGACAGGTTGCCGGTGGGCTTTTCGGTCACCGTGACGCCCAGATCCACCTGGTCCGCCGTGCCCGCCACCTCGTTGGTATCGACGTTGACGTCCTTGAAATAGCCTAGCCGGTCAATCCGCTCACGTGACAGCTTGATGCGCTCACCGTCGTACCAACTGGATTCGAGTTGGCGAAACTCACGCCGCACCACATCGTCCTTGGTGCGGGTGTTGCCGGCAATGTCGATGCGGCGCACATAGACCCGGCGCTGCGGCTCAGCGGCCAGCACCAGCGCGACCTGGCCGTTGGCGCGGTCGATCTCGGTGCGCGCATCGACCCGGGCAAAGGCATAACCAAAGGTGCCGAAGCGGTCAGTGAAGGCTTTTGTCGTGCCAGTGACCGCTGCTGCGCGGTAGGGCTCACCGGCTTGGATGCCGATCAACTGCTTGAATTCTTCTTCCTTGCCGAGGTAGTCACCCGCCAGCCGCACAGCGGTCACGGTGTAGAGCTGGCCCTCCTTAAGGGTCAGGGTGATGGCAATGTCCTGCTTGTCGGGCGAGATCGTGACCTGGGCGGTCTCGATGTTGAACTCGAGGTAGCCGCGGTTCAGGTAGTAGGCGCGGATCGTGTCGAGGTCGGCGTTGAGCTTGGCGCGGGAGTAGCGGTCGTTCTTGGTGTACCAGGTCAGCCAGCCGCTGGTGGTCAGGTCCATCAGGCCGGTGAGCGTGCTTTCGGGGAACACCTTGGCGCCGACGATGCGTATCTCGCGGATGCGGGCAGCGTCTCCCTCGGTCATGGTGAAGCTGACGTTGACGCGGTTGCGCTCAGTGGGCGTGATGGTGGTCACCACCTCGGCACCGTACAGGCTGCGCGACAGGTACTGACGCTTGACCTCCTGCTCGGCCCGGTCGACCAGCGCCTTGTCGAACGGCATGCCCTCGCCAATGCCGGCGTCTTTGAGCGACTTGATCAGGGTGTCCTTGTCGAACTCCTTCAAGCCGACAAAGCTGACCGATTCGATCACCGGCCGCTCCTCGACGATCACCACCGCAACGCGGCCGTCGATCTCGATGCGAACGTCCTTGAACAGGCCAGTGGCAAACAGCGCCCGCAACGCGGCAGCCGCCTTGTCGTCGGAGTAGGTGTCACCCACCCGGAACGGCAACGCGGCAAACACGGTGCCGGGGTCGGTGCGCTGCAAACCCTCGACTCGGATGTCTTGCAGCGGGAAGGGCTCGATGGCGTAGGCGGCGGGCGCAACCAGTGCGGCAGCCAAGGCGCTGGCAACAAGCACCACGGCCGGAGCGGGGCGGAACATTCGATCTGTGGAGAGGGGCATCAGGGCAATCAGTGCGGGCCCAACAAACGGGCGACATCGTTGAAGAGGGCTACCGACATCATCAGCAGCAAGACTGCGATGCCACCGCGCTGCAGGCGCGCGAGCCACAGATCGGAGACCGGGCGTCCGGTCAAACCCTCGAAAAGATAATACATCAGGTGCCCGCCGTCGAGCATTGGCAGCGGCAGCAGGTTCAACACCCCCAGGCTGACGCTGACCAGCGCCAGGAACCCGAGGTAGTAGGCCAGGCCCTGCTGCACCGACTGGCCGGCGACATCGGCAATCGTCAGCGGCCCGCTGAGATTGCGCAGCGAGGCTTGGCCAATCAGCATGCGGCCCAGCATCCTGACGGTGAGCGAGGAGACTTCCCAGGTGCGCTTCACGCCCTGCGACAGCCCGTCCAGCGCACCGAGTTGGACCCGCACCATGGCCGGCGGCGAGCCGACAAAGGCATCGATGCGGCCCGTGGCAGTGGTGCCGCCGGCATTGACGACGGTGCCGGTGGTGCTGCTGCTGGCTGCACCGCTGGCCGCCGGGCGGTCGCCGGCGCGGTCGCTGGAGCGGTCGGCATCCCGCACCACCCGGGGTGTGACGACCACCTCCAGTGTCTGCCCGCCGCGCTGCACCAGCCAAGCCATCGGCTGCCCGGCACCCTCACTGACCGCGGCGCGGATGCGCTCCCGCAGGCCTTGCGCATCGGCAACTCCGGTGCCGTCAACCCGCAGCACGCGGTCGCCACTGCGCAGGCCTGCGGCCGCGGCCGGGCCACCGGCCTTGACCTCACCCAACACCGGCTCGCTGTACGGCATGCCCAGCCCGATGCGCTTCATCAGCGCGGCATCGAGCTCCTGCGCGCCCAGTTCGTCCAGACCGAGGCGCGCCTGACGGGTGTTGCGTCCGGCGCTGTCGCTGAGCTGCAGTTGCATCGGCTCGCCACGCAGCATGTGCTGCGTCACTTGCCAGCGCAGGTCGTTGACCGAGCGCACATCCACCCACTGGCCGTCGCTTTCCTGCCAGGACCGCACCCAATCACCTGATCGCATGCCGGCGCGTTCGGCCACACTGCCCGCCACCGGCGCGCCCAGCACCGCCTTGGGCTCGTCCACACCGAGCCAGTGCGATGACGCGTACAGCAGCATTGCCAGCAACAGGTTGGCAACAGGACCGGCAGCGACGATGGCAGTGCGCTGCCACAGCGTCTTGCGGTTGAAGGCCTGGCCCAGTTCGGCGGCCGACACCGGCGCTTCGCGCTCGTCGAGCATGCGCACATAGCCGCCGAGCGGCAGCGCCGACAACACAAACTCGGTGTGGTCGGGCGACTTCTGGTGGCGCCAGATCACCCGGCCAAATCCGATCGAAAAGCGCAGCACCTTGACGCCGCAGGCGACCGCGACCCGGTAATGACCGTACTCGTGCACGACGATCAGCACACCCAGCGTCAACAAGAAGGCAAGAACAGTTGTGATCATCGGCTCAGCTCCCGGGACAGGGATAAGGCAAGTGTTCGTGCCCGGCCATCCAGCGCCAGCAGGTCGTCCAGCGTGGCGGCATCGGCCGGGCTGGGCGCAAGCGCCGCCACGGTTTCGGCATTGATACGGTGGATATCGGTGAAGCGCACACCGCCAGCCAGGAAGGCGGCCACAGCCACTTCATTGGCCGCATTGAGCACAGCGGTGCTGCCCTCAGGGCCGCGCAGCGCATCGAACGCCAGGCCCAGGCCCGGATAGCGCTGGACGTCGGCAGGCTCGAAGGTCAGCGGTGGCGTCGTCAGGAAGTCCAGCGCCGCGGCGCCCGAGGCCACCCGGTCCGGCCAGGCCAGCCCAACGCTGATCGGCACTTTCATGTCAGGCGTGCCGAGTTGGGCCAGCACCGAGTTGTCGCGGCAAACCACCATCGAATGGATGATGCTTTGGGGATGCAGCACCACCCTCACCTGCTCGGGCGCGAGGTCGAACAGCCAGCGCGCCTCGATCACCTCGAGCGCCTTGTTCATCATCGTCGCGGAGTCGACCGAGATCTTGCGGCCCATCACCCAGTTCGGGTGGGCGCAGGCCTCGTCGGGCGTCACGCTGTGCAGCGTGGCCGGGTCGCGGCTGCGAAACGGCCCGCCCGAGGCGGTCAGCACGATGTGGTCGATGCGCCGGGCCCAGGCGGTTCGGTCCTCGGGCAGGCACTGGAAGATCGCCGAATGCTCGCTGTCGATCGGCAGCAGCAGCCCGCCGCCCTGTTGCACCGCCTGCATGAACAGCCGGCCTCCGACCACCAGCGCCTCCTTGTTGGCCAGCATCAGGCGTTTGCCGGCACGCGCTGCCGCGATGCAGGGTGGCAAGCCGGCGGCACCCACGATGGCGGCCATCACGCTGTCCACCTCGGGGTGCGCGGCCAGCGCGCACAGCGCCTGGGCACCGAACAGCACCTCGGTGCGCCGACCCGCGCCAACCCGGGTTGCGGCCAGTTCGTCGCGCAACCAATCGGCCTGCTCAGGCGTGCCGACCGCAGCAAACCGCGGCGTCCAGCGGCGACACAGCGCGGCCAGCTCGGCCACCCGGTGCTGGGCCGTGAGCGCAAACACCTCGTAGCGCTCGGGGTGCAGCGACATGACCTCGAGCGTGCTGGTGCCCACCGAGCCGGTGGCACCGAGCAGGCACACGCGTTGAACCATGTCAGGGGCTTTCAAGGGCGACGTCGCACTGCGCGCTACAGGCTGATCAGCGCCAAGGCCACCGGCAGAACCGGCAGCAGCGCATCGACCCGGTCGAGCACGCCACCGTGGCCTGGCAGCAGGCCGCTGGAATCTTTGACCCCGGCAGCACGCTTGACCAGGGACTCGAACAAATCGCCCATCACGCTGAGCGCCGTCAACAGTAAGGCCGCCAGCAACAAGCCACCAAACCCCAGGCGCTGACGCAACAGCAGGAACAGGCTGGGGGAATCGAAGCTGAAGTGGGCGTCCAGCCACAGCCAGCCCGCTGCCAACAGCAGCACACCGGCGGCGCCGCCGTACACCCCTTCCCAGCTCTTGCCGGGGCTAATGGTGGGCGCCAGTTTGCGCTTGCCAAAGGCTCGCCCGCAAAAGTACGCCGAAATATCTGCCGCCCACACCACACACATCACTGACAGCAGGAAGTTGACACCGATGCTGCGGGCCTGCGCCATCGCCAGCCAAGCCAGCCACAGTCCGGCAAGGCCGAGCGCCCACCGCAGCCATTGGGGCAAGGGCAACCAGCCCGCCGGGCCCCGCCGCAGCGCCCAGCCACCGCCCAGCAGCCAGACTGCGGCAGCCAACCACCACAGGCCAGCCGCCTGGCCAACCTGGGCCAAATGCGACAGGCTGAACGCGCACAACAGCGCAAGCAAGCCGCCCGAACCCAGCGCCAGTGCCGGCGTGGCCGCCCCGTTGAGCCGGGCCCACTCCCAGCCAGCCGCACTGATCAACACCAGCGTGAGCAAGGCAAAAGGCAGCGGGCTGGCCGCAAACAGCGCCGGCAACAGCAGCGCCAGCAGCGCTACGGCAGTGATCACGCGCTGGCCTAGCATCGCACCTCAGGCACCCGACACCTCGGCGACTGCCGCCGAGACGGCGCCAAATCGCCGCTCGCGTCCGGCGTAATCCGTCAGCGCTGCATCCAGCGCGTGCACGTCGAAATCGGGCCACAGGCAGTCTGTGAACACGAGTTCCGAGTAAGCCACCTGCCATAGCAAAAAATTGCTGATGCGCACCTCGCCGCCGGTGCGGATGAACAGATCCGGGTCGGGTGCGTGGCGCATGGCCATGTAGTCAGAGAGCGATTTTTCGGTGATCTGGTCGGCGCTCAAGCCGGCCGCCACAGCCTGTTTGCAGGCCTGCACCACGTCCCAACGGCCGCCGTAGTTGAAGGCCACCGATAGCGTGATACGGGTGTTGTGCTGGGTGGCGCTCTCGGCCTCGGCCCAGGCGGCGCGCAGGCGGTCAGACACCGCATTGCGGTCGCCGACGATGATGATGCGCACACCGTCGCGGGCCAGCTTGGCGAGGTATTTGGTGACCGCGACCAGCACCAAGCCCATCAGACCGGAAACCTCGTCCTCAGGCCGTTTCCAGTTTTCGGACGAAAACGCGAACACCGTGAGGTACTCGACGCCGCGGTCGGCGCTGGCGTTGATCACCTTGACCAGTGCATCCACACCCGCCTTGTGGCCGAAAAACCTCGGCAAATAGCGCTTTTTGGCCCACCGGCCGTTGCCGTCCATCACGATCGCCACGTGGCGTGGCACCGACGGATCACGCATCAAAGCTGCCCCTCGCCCGGAACGCAGGCCATGCAAGCGCCCCGGCGACCCCAGGCCGGACCGCCTCCAACCCAGCAGGTGACCTGCGCGGCAGGCAACGGCTCACATTGCTTCATCGTTGTGGCGGTCAAACGGCCATGATCTCGGCTTCTTTGCCGTGCACCAGCTTGTCGACCTCGGCCACCACCCGGTCGGTGAGCTTTTGCACGTCTTCCTGGGCACGGCGCTCGTCGTCTTCCGTGACGGCCTTGTCCTTGAGCAGCTTCTTGAGTTGCTCGTTGGCCTCACGGCGCAGGTTGCGAACCGCCACCTTGCAGTCTTCGCCGGCATTGCGCACCACTTTGCCAAGGTCACGCCGACGCTCTTCGGTCAGGGCGGGCATGGGCACGCGGATCAGGTCGCCCTGCGAGGCTGGGTTCAGGCCCAGATCGCTTTCCCGGATGGCTTTTTCAATCTTGGCGGACAGGCCCTTTTCCCAGGGCTGCACACTGATCGTGCGGGCATCAAGCAGCGAAACGTTGGCGACCTGGGTGATGGGCACCATCGAGCCGTAGTAATCGACATGCACCGAATCGAGAATGCCAGGGTGCGCCCGACCGGTGCGGATCTTCTGGATTTCGCCCTTGAAAGCCTCGATGGACTTGAGCATCTTGCTCTCGGCGGTGTGCTTGGTGTCAGCAATGGTCATGGTGGATCTCGACGGGACAAACGGAGTCAAAACGCGGTTCAGACGCGGGTCAGACGTGAACCAGCGTGCCTTCGTCTTCGCCCAGCACAACACGCTTGAGCGCGCCGGGCTTGAAGATCGAAAACACCTTGATCGGCAGTTTCTGGTCACGGCACAGTGCAAACGCGGTGGCGTCCAGCACCTGCAGGTTCTTGGAAATCGCTTCATCGAAGCTCACGCTGGTGTAGCGCGTGGCCGACGGGTCTTTCTTGGGGTCCGCAGTGTAGACACCGTCCACCTTGGTGGCTTTGAGCACGATTTGCGCGCCGATCTCGGCGCCGCGCAAGGCGGCTGCGGTATCGGTGGTGAAAAACGGGTTGCCGGTGCCGGCGGCAAAGATCACGACCTTGCCCTCTTCAAGGTATTGCAAGGCCTTGGGCCGCACATAGCTCTCGACCACCTGCTCGATGGCGATGGCCGACATCACGCGGGCGGTAACACCCTCGACCCGCATGGCGTCGGCCAGCGCCAGCGCGTTCATCACGGTGGCCAGCATGCCCATGTAATCGGCGGTTGCGCGGTCCATGCCCACCGACCCACCCGCCACGCCGCGAAAGATGTTGCCGCCGCCAATCACGACCGCCACCTCCACCCCCAGCGCCGTCACCTCCTGCACCTCGCGCACCATGCGCACGATGGTGGCGCGGTTGATGCCGTAGGCGTCGTCGCCCATCAAGGCTTCGCCCGACAGCTTGAGAAGAATGCGCTTGTAGGCGGCCATGCAGAAAGCTCCTTGGCGGGACCCTGGCGGGAGGATCGCAGTTTAAGCGGCGCGTGCGGGTTGGCCGCCTGCGCTTTGAAAGGGATCGGTAGACGGCGGGCGATCTGCCCGCCGTCAGCCGTGGGGTCCGGCGTCGAAAAAAGCAGCGCTGGGTATCGGCCGCGCCGCTAATCCGGAACGGCTCAGGCGCCTTTGGCAGCCGCGACCTGTGCGGCCACCTCGGCAGCAAAGTCGTCCACCTTCTTCTCGATGCCCTCGCCCACCACGTACATGGTGAAGCCAGTCACCACCGTGGCGGCGGCCTTGAGCATCTGCTCGACAGTCTGCTTGTCGTTCTTGACGAAGGCCTGGTTGAACAGGGAGACCTCCTTCAGATACTTCTGCACCGAGCCTTCAACCCGCTTGGCGACGATCTCGGG
>JANMXG010000361.1:0-12480 GCA_031394235.1 Betaproteobacteria bacterium | reverse complement strand
GCTCGGACCTCGCCTGGTGCGCGCGGCCCCACTGCCAGGCCGCCACGTCGGTGCCCTGCAGCAACTGCAACTCGTCCAGCGCGGCGGTCAGCGCACGGTTGACCTGGTCATTGCAAGTCTCGACCACCGGCGTCGTCTTGTCGTCGCACCACCAGGCGTCGTCGCGTGCCAGCACCCCCTCGATCGCGTCAAAGTAACCGCGCTGGCCCAGCAGCCGGTCGTACAGGGGCGCGCCCACCTTGTCGGTCAACACCTGCTGCGACAGCTGGCGGTGCCAGGCCCAGTAGATCAACGGTGCGGCCTTGTCGGCAGCCATCGTGCCGTCGAATCCGGCCAGCTGCTGCTGCGCTGCCGCCGCCAACGGGTGCGCCGATCGGGCTTGCTGCAGGCGCGGCAGCAGCCGCGCGGCGGCCAGCGACTTGACATCCGCATGCATGCGACGCAGGTCGTCCAGGCTGTGTTTGGGTGCGGCGTCGATCATCTGCTCGATGCGCTGGAAGCGGAACGGCTGGGCCCAGTGGCTGCTGATGAAGTGCGGGTAGTCGGGCGGCGTGATCTTCTGGTTGGCAGTGGCAATGAAGCCGCTGGCCGGGTCACGTACCTGCGGCAGCAGGTCCAGCGGCAGGTAGCCAGCCCAGTCGTAGCGGGCGTCCCAGCCGGGCGCCGGTGCCAGGCCGCTCAGGTCGTTGTCAGGCTTGCGCACCGGCACCCGGCCGGGTGAGATCAAGGCAATGTGACCGGCGTCATCGGCCACGATCATGTTCTGCTGGGGCACCTGCCAGCGGGCGGTAGCGCGCACAAAGGCCTCGACCGAGTCGGCAGTGTTCATCGCCAGGGTGGTGGCGACGATGTCGTTGTCGATATCCAGCCCGGTCCAGCGCAGCGCGATGGCGTAGCCAGGCCGGGCCTTGGCGCCTGCGCCGCCGCCCAAAAAGCCGCCGCCCGTGCGACCAACCGCACCCACGCCAACACCCGCGCCAACCCCCGCGCCAGCAGACGCACCAGCGGCCGCGCCAGCAGCCCCGCCAGCGCCAGCGTCATCCCCCAGGCCGGCCACCGCCGCGTCCGAGATCACCGGGCCATGGCGGGTGCTGCGCACCGTTACCGTGATGTCGGCGCCGCCCCTGACCTTGATGGTCTCCTGCCGGGTCTCGAACCGGGCCCAGCCGTCGGGCGTCTGGTACTGGCCCGGGTCATCGGGCTTGATGCGCTCCAGGTAGGTGTCCTGCACGTCGGGGCCGGTGTTGGTCAGGCCCCAGGCGACATGGGCGTTCTGGCCCATCACCACGCCGGGCAGGCCGGGCAGCGTGGCGCCAGCGATCTTCAGGCCCGGTGCCTCCAGCCGGGCGAAGTACCACAGCGCCGGGCTTGACAGCTTGAGGTGCGGATCACTGGCCAGCAACGGCTTGCCGGTGCTGCTGCGGCTGCCGGCCAGCACCCAGGCGTTGGAGCCCACGCCCTCCACCTCGCTCTCGGGCGCGGCGGCCAGCAGCCGGGTCAGCGCCGCCTCGCTGGTCGCTTGCTGGTTGTCCAGCATCAGGCCACGGTAGAAGGCGGCATAGTCCATCGACGGCGTCACTGCATCGCCCGGATAGGGCGGCAACAGCTGGTCGATGCGCTCCTTGGGCAGCTTCATGGCCAGTCGCAGCCGGATCAGCTCGGTCTGCCAGTTGCCGCCCAGGTCCCAGGCCATCATGATGGCCCAGGAGAGGCTGTCCTCGGGGGTCCAGGGCTCGGGCTGCAGGCCCAGCACCAGAAACTCGGGCGGCCGCGCCTTCAGGTTGCTGATCACCGCATTGACACCGTCGGCATAGGCTTGCAGCAGCGCGCGGGACGGCGCCGGCAACTGGGCCCACTGCGCCGCCGCGGTGCGCCGCACCCCGAGCACACGCAAGAAGCGGTCGGTATCGGCCGCGCCCTCGCCGAAGGCCTCGGCCAGCCGGCCAGCACCAATGCGGCGATGGGTCTCCATCTGCCATAGCCGGTCCTGCGCATGAGCCACGCCCAGACCGTAGGCCGCGTCGCGTACGCTGGCTGCTTGGATGGTGGGGATGCCGTGCTCATCCCGCACGATGCGAAGCTCGGCCTGCGCGCCGGAAAGCACCAGCGTGCCCTCGGTCTGCGGCAGCACACGCTGGGCATAAAACCAGGCCACCAGCGCAACAACGACTGCCAGCAGCAGCAAGCTGGTCAGCACACGTCGGGTCCATTTGCCAAGCATGGGGTTCTCCGGGCCGCAGGCGGCGAGTGGGTCAGGTGGGCGAGCCTACCAGCGTTGTCCGAGCCGGCCGCCGCCAAGCCGGCGCCGCCAACGGGCCTGCGCGGCCGGCCCGGTACCGAAGTGGCGGCGAAAGCCGTGCTGTTCAGACATTTGCAGCACCGGTGCGCGCCGAACAATGGCTTCAGTTTGCCCAATCTGTTGCCGAAATTACACCCATGAACCCGCACAACGCCTCGTTGCCCTCTTGGATGTTCCGGTTGGTGACACGCCGCTCGTCAGCGCCGTCCAGCAGCTTGATGCATTCGCGTATCGAAGTCTGCCCGCCGGAGCTGTTCCCGTCGTCGCTGAGTTGGGAGGGTCGCCTCAAGCGCATGGGCAACCGCCTGCTCAGCCGGGTATCCCCCTGGCTGCCTGCGCCGGCCCGGCCAGTGAACCGGTTGGCATTGGTCAAGCGGGAGTTTCACGACAGCCTGGCCGACCTGGAATCTGGCCCGGCGCGGGCCCTGCTCGACCAAATCGACCGGGCCCGCTCGTTGCGCGAGCTGTGGCACTTGCGCTCCCCGGTCTACGGCGTGGTGGCGGTGGCGCACACCCAATCGGTGGCCGAGCACCGGCTGGCCAGCCTGAACCGGCATTTTCCGATGCGCGCACCCCGCACCAGCGCGATGCCGCTTCACTCATGAACCGATCGCTGCGCACCGCACCACCCCGCCACTACATCAGCCCGCCGCCCGCCGCGCCGATCCTGCCTGGCCCCGGACTGCCGCAGGACCGCCACGCCCGGATCGCCGCGCGGCGCAGCTTTGTCGAGATGAAACAACGCTTCATGGCCGCGGTAGACACCTTGCACGGCCTGCGCGGCGACTGGCTGCGCCACCAGGTGCGCCACGCCCACGAGCCGGTCGACCTGTGGATGCTGCGGGGCGCGGTCTTTGCCGCCCTGGGCCTGCGCGATGAGACCACCCGACGCACCCGCGACGAACTGCACCGGGTGCTGGACAGCGTGTTCCCCGACAACGGCGAACTGATGCCCTACGGCATGCCGCTGTAGGCCAACCGGCGGCGCCAGCACGGCTTGGCGCCGCGTCAGGCCGTAGCCAGAAAGTCGCCCTTGCCCAGGTCCACCCCGGCGTGCCGCAGCAACGCGTAGGCCATCGTGATGTGGAAGTAGAAGTTGGGCAGCGCCCAGTGTTTCATGAACACCTCGCCGGTGAACTGCAGCGCTTCGCGGTTGCGCATCGGGATCGAGATCGCGCGCGACTCGCTGCCGTCGATCAAGGCGGCGGGCACCGAGGCCACATAGTCCAGCGTTTTCTGCACCCGGGCCCGCAGGTCGGCAAAGCTGGCCTCGTTGTCCTCGAACTTGGGCACCTCCACGCCAGCCAGGCGGGCCACACAACTTTTTGCGGCGTCGCTGGCGATGCGGATCTGCGACACAAACGGCAGCATGTCGGGCGACAAACGCAACTGCAGGTAGTTGGCGGTGTCGAACCTGCGGGCCAGCGCATGGGCTTCAGCCTTGTCCAGCCAGGTCAGCAAGGCGCCGAGCTGGCGCTGGAAAACGGGCACGCTGGCCGAGTGCATGGATATCGTCATGGCGTCTTTCGGGGGTGGTTTGCGGAGGAGCCGCATGCTAGCGCCGGCGCCCCCGACCAACGGGACACGGCACAATCCCGCGTCACACCATGAACATCATCATCCTCGACGATTACCAGGACGCCGTGCGCAAGCTGCGTTGTGCGGCACGGCTGGAGCCCTACAACGCGAAGGTCTTCACCAACACGGTCAAGGGCATCGGCCAACTGGCGGTGCGCCTGCGCGACGCCGAAGTGCTGGTGCTGATCCGCGAGCGCACCCAGTTTCCGCGGGCACTGCTCGAGAAACTGCCCAAGCTGCGCCTGATCGTGCAAACCGGCAAGGTCGGTCCGCACATCGATGTGGCCACCTGCACCCGGCTTGGCATTGCGGTGGCCGACGGCACCGGCTCGCCGGTGGCCGCAGCCGAGCTGACCTGGGCGCTGATCATGGCCGCGATGCGGCGACTGCCGCAGTACATCGGCAACCTCAAGCACGGCGCCTGGCAGCAAAGCGGGCTCAAGGCCGCGTTGATGCCGCCCAACTTCGGTCTGGGTCTGGTGCTGCGCGGTCGCACCCTGGGCATCTGGGGCTACGGCAAGATCGGCCAGATGGTGGCGGGCTACGGCCGGGCCTTTGGCATGCAGGTGCAGGTCTGGGGCAGCGAGGCGTCCCGCGCTCGGGCGGCGGCGGACGGCCACAGCGCGGCCACCGACTGCGAATCATTTTTCGAGCAATGCGACGTGCTGTCGGTGCACCTGCGGCTGAACGACCAAACCCGCAGCATCATCAAGCTCGAAGACCTGGCGCGCATGAAACCCACCGCGTTGTTTGTCAACACCTCGCGGGCCGAACTCGTCGAGGACAACGCGCTGGTGTCGGCGCTGAACAAGGGCCGGCCCGGTCTGGCCGCAGTCGATGTGTTCGAAGCCGAGCCAATTCTGCAGGGCCATCCGCTGCTGCGGCTGGAAAACGCGATCTGCACCCCGCACATCGGCTACGTCGAGCAAGACAGCTACGAGCTCTACTTCGGCTCGGCGTTTGACAACGTCATCAATTTCATCCGCAACGAGCCCAGCAACATCGTCAATCCCGACGCGCTCAAGGTGATCCGTTGAGCCTGGCGGCGACCCCGCCGCTGGGTAGCGCGCGCTGGTCGCTGCTGTTTGGCAATTTCACGATGGGCTGCGGCGTGATGGTCGCGGTCGGCACGCTCAACGACCTGGCCCGCTCGCTGCAGGTCAGCGTGGCGGTGGCGGGTCAGTTGGTGGCCGTGGCTGCGGTGGTGTTGGCCCTGGGCGCGCCACTGCTGGCTGCGGTGGTCGCCGGCATCGACCGGCGCCGCTTGCTGGCGGCGTCGCTGCTGTGGTTTGGCATTGGCCACGCGCTGTCGGCGCTGATGCCCAGCTACGGCACGCTGCTGCCGGTGCGGGTGCTGTCGGTGCTGGGCGCGGCGGTGTTCACACCCCAGGCGGCAGCGGCGGTGAGCTTCATGGCGCCGTCTGCGCAGCGCGGTCGGGCGATCACTTTTATCTTTCTCGGCTGGTCGGTGGCCTCGGTGCTGGGCATGCCAATCTCCGCCTGGGTGGGCGAGGTGTTTGGCTGGCGCTGGGCCTTTGGCGGCGTGGCGCTGCTGGCGATGGGCGGCGCGGCCTGGGTCTGGCTGACCGTTCCGGACGGCGTGCGGCCGGCGGCGCTGTCACGCGCAGACTGGCGCGAGGTGTTTACCCACCCGGCACTGATCGCGACGGTGGCGGTGACCGCGCTGAGTGCAGCCGGCCAGTTCACGCTCTCGACTTACTTTGCGCCCTACTACCGACAGGTGCTGGGAGCGTCGGCGGCCGAGGTCAGCGGCCTGTTCCTGTGGTTCGGCGCGATCGGCGTGGCCGGCAATGTGGTCGTCTCGCGCCACATCGACCGGATAGGCGCGCCGCGCGCAGTGGCGCTGATGCTGGGCTGCATGGCCGTCTCGCTGCTGCTCTGGCCGCTGGCCACCAGCCTGCCGCTGATGGCCTTGGTGATCGCGCCGTGGGCGCTCGGCTGCTTTGCGTCCAACTCGGCCCAGCAGGCCCGGCTGGGGCTGGCAGCACCCACACTGGCACCGGCGCTGATCGCCTTGAACTCGTCGGCGATGTACACCGGCCAGGCGCTGGGCGCCACCAGCGGCGGCGCGATGGTGGCGCAAAGTGGCTATGCCAGCCTGCACTGGGTCGGGCTGGCCTGGATGCTGGCCGCGCTGGCGCTGAGCGCCTGGGCCGCACGCCGCATGGCGGGGTTGCCGGCCCATGCCTGAGTCCGGCCCGGAATCCGACCCCGCAATCCGGGCCGCGGCGATCGTCCTGCCAGACCCCGCTGCCGGCCCGCCGCTGCGCAAACCCGCGTCCTGCGCCGAGCTGTTTCACGTTTTCACCCGGCTGGCCCTGCAAGGTTTTGGCGGCGTGCTGCCGGTGGCGCACCATGCCTTGGTGGAGCGCGAGCGCTGGCTCAGCCCGCAGCAGTTTGTCGAGCTGCTGACCATCGGCCAGGTGCTGCCGGGGCCCAACATCATCAACATCTCGATCATCCTGGGTGACCGATTTTTTGGCTGGCGCGGTGCCGTGGCCGCCACCGCCGGCCTGCTGGCCCTGCCCTTGCTCGTGGTGCTGGCGCTGGCCATGGCCTACCACCGCCATGCCGACCTGCCCGCCGTGGCCGGCGCGCTTCGCGGCATGGGTGCGGTGGCGGCGGGGTTGATCATCGCCACCGCCGTCAAGCTGTCACGCACGCTCCAAACCAACCCGATGGGCCGGCCCGCTGGATTCATGCTGGCGGCGACCACCTTGGGTCTGGTGGGTTTCTTGCGCTGGCCGATGGTGTGGGTGGTGCTGGGGCTGGGCAGCGTGGGCATGGCGCTGGCCGCCTGGCGCATAGGCGCAGCACCGCCAGGGCCCACGCCATGATGTCCCCCGACCTGCTGACCCTGCACGGCCTGGGCTGGACCGACCTGCTGCACCTGTGGCTGCACTTCATGTTGTTGTCGATGCTGGCAGTGGGCGGCGCGATCACCACGCTGCCCGACATGCAGCGCTACCTGGTGACCGAGCAGGGTTGGATGAACGCGGCGCAGTTCACCACCAGTGTGGCCATCGCCCAGGCGGCGCCGGGGCCCAACATCCTGTTTGTCGCATTGATCGGCTGGCATGTGGCCGGTCTGGCCGGCCTGGTTGCTGCGATGGTGGGCATCATGGGGCCCTCTTCCATTGTTGCGCTGTGGGTGGGCCGCTACCGCCAGCGCCGCGCCGATTCACGCGCCATGCGGGCCTTCACCGCCGGGCTGACACCGCTGACGCTGGGCCTGCTGCTGTCCACCGGCTGGGTGCTCACCGCGCCCACCCGCGACCGCTGGGTGGCGGTAGCGCTGGTGGTGGTCACGGTAATCGCATCGGCCACCGGCAAGCTCAGCCCGATGTGGCTGATCGCGCTCGGCGCCCTGGTGGGCGCACTGGCCCTGGCCTGACGCCGCCGCCGCAGCCACCCAGCATCCCCGGCGCCATCCATGCCCATCGCTGCCGGTATCCACGACTGGCCGCTGTTCATCAGCGCCGGGCTGGTGCTCAACCTGACACCGGGCGTGGACATGGCGCTGGTGCTGCGCTGCAGCGCGGGCCAGGGCTTCAAGGCCGGTGCCGCCGCCGCACTCGGCGTGGGCGCCGGCTGCGGCGTGCATATCGTGCTGGCGGCGCTGGGTATGAGCGCGCTGCTGGCCGGGTCTCCCCTGGCCTTTGGCCTGCTGCGCTGGACCGGCGCGGCCTACCTGGTGTGGCTGGGCTGGGTCCTGATGCGGACGCCAGGCGACAGGCACCCAATCCAGCACGACGGTGACCTGCCGGCGTCACCCCCCGCGCTGGCACAGGCCGCAGCCCCCTGGGGCCGTCTGTTTGGCCAGGGCTTCCTGACCAACGCACTGAACCCCAAGGTGGCGATGTTTTTTCTCGCGTTCGTGCCGCAGTTCATCGCGGCCGATGCGCCCCACAAGGCCGGGGCCTTCGTGCTGCTGGGTGCCGTGTTTGTGGTCAACGCCACCGCGGTGAACCTGGCGCTGGCCTGGGCAGCCGCAGCGCTGCGCCAACGCTTGGCCACCGATCAGGCCCGGCAACCTGCCGTGCAAGCCGTCGGGCGGTGGTTGAACCGGGGCGTGGGCGCGCTGTTTGTCACGCTGGGCCTGCGCCTGGCACTGGGTGACCCGCTGCCCTGACAGCCTGAGGGGGCGGGGCGGGCCGGACAAGGCTGTCAAGCGGGCGTGGGCAACAGGCGTTGCACCAGCGGGTGCAACACCTTTTTCTCGGTAGCGATGGCAAAAAAGTGCTCCTCCACCGCGCCACACGGCGCCAGGCGATGCAGCCCATAGCGCGCACTGAGCTTGTCGTCGATCAGCTCGGCCGCAGGAAACAAGCCCATGCCCGCCGCGCCGAACGTGACCAGCAGGGCGCTGTCCTCGAACTCGCCCACTACCCGGGGCACCACGCCGGCCCGCTCGAACCACTGATCGATGCGGCCACGCACCGCGGCATGGGCGGTGGGCAACAGCACCGGCAAGTCGCCCAAACACTGCGGAAACCCCTCGCCCGCCGCAGCCACCAGCGCTGCCGTGCCGTACCAGGCCAGCGGCGAGGTGCCCAGCGGATGGCTGTAGAGCCGCAGATTGCGGTTGGGCGGTGAGGCACGGTCGGCCAGCACCACGTCCAGCCGGTGCAGGGCCAGGTCGGCAAGCAAGCCTTCAAATTCATCCTCATGGCACAGCAACCGCAAGCCCGGCGTGTCGATCACCGGCTGCAGCAAGCGCCGCACCGCCAGCTTGGGCAAGCCGTCCGAGATGCCCACGGCCAGCCGCACACCGGGCGTCGCCGCTGCGCCGCGCACCACGCCTGAGAGCTGCTCGCCAAGCGCAAAGATCTGATCGGCCTGGCGCATTGCCGCCAGGCCGGCCTCGGTCAGCGCCAGGCCACGGCCGGCCGGCTTGAGCAAGGCATGGCCGAGCGACTGCTCCAGCTCGCGCACCTGGGTGCTGACGGTTTGCACCGCCATGCCCAGCCGGGTGGCGGCGCGCGCCATGCCGCCCTCTTTGGCGACGACCCAGAAGTAGTAGAGGTGCCGGTAGTTGAAGTCCAGGCTCATGGGGTCGGATTACTCATGTTTTTACGAATCATTCATCATCAATCATCTTCTTTTTCAGGATTGATTTCAAACCTATTCTGCGGCTTCACCTCAACCCCTGGAGTCCGCCATGCAAGTGCTTTTCGAGTCCCGCGATCCCGAAGCCGCCCAATTGCGCGAGCTGGCGGTCAAACGGCTGCAGTTTGTGCTGCGGCGCCTGCACAACCTGGTGCCACGGGCGCGGGTGCGGCTGTCGGATGTCAACGGCCCGCGCGGCGGGGTGGACAAGCGCTGCCAGGTCGAGCTCAACACCGAAGGCGCCGGCACGGTGGTGATCACTGCGCTGGCGCGCGACTGGCACACCGCGCTGGACAGCGCCATGGCGCGTGCGGCCAGGTCGCTTGCACACAGCTGGCAGCGCAACCAGCGGCCGACACGCTCAAGCCAGCGCAGCAGCGGGCAGCTGTCCTTGGGTTGATCGCAGCCGGACGCAACCCCCAACCCCGGGCCACTGGCCTGCAACCGCCCGGCGCAGGTACCCACAAGCACACACCGATTCATCAGCGTCTACAACCGGAGTCCAAACCCATGAACACCAGCCAAAGCCCAGCCCACACCGCAGCCGCCAACACTTTCGAACGGGTCGCGCAGCCCAACCAGGCAGGCAGCGGTCAAGCACCGGGCGCTGTCACTGGCCAGACGCAGCGCGTGCTGCGCAACACCTACGCTTTGCTGTCCATGACGCTGCTGTTCAGCGCGGCCACAGCGGCACTCAGCGTGGGCTTCAAGCTGCCGGCGCCAGGGCTGGTGCTGATGCTGGCGGGCAGCTTCGGCCTGCTGTTTGCAGTGCACAAACTGCAAAACAGCGGCTGGGCAGTGCCGGCAGTGTTTGCCTTTACCGGCTTCATGGGCTACTCGCTCGGGCCGGTGCTGAACAAGTCGCTGGCGTTGCCAGGGGGCGCCCAGGTCGTGATGTTGGCGCTGGCGGCCACTGGCGTCACCTTTTTGTCGCTGTCGGCCTGGGTGTTGAGCACCCGACGCGACTTCAGCGCCATGGGCGGATTCTTGTTCGCCGGCATGGTCGTGGCCTTGCTGGCCGGGCTGGGCGCGGTGTTCCTGCAAATGCCGGCCTTGGGCCTGGCGGTGTCGGCGATGGTGGCGCTGCTGTCGGCTGGCCTGATCCTGTTCGAGACCAGCCGCATCGTGAATGGCGGCGAAACCAACTACGTGCTCGCCACGGTAGGGCTGTACCTGTCGATCTTCAACCTCTTCTCCAGCCTGTTGGCGCTGTTCGGCTTCGGTGGCGCGTCGGAAGACTGACCTTCATCCCCCTCCAAGGACCTGACCCCATGCGCCACTACCCCAAGAACAGCCCCCAAGCCGCCGGCCGCATCGTGGCACTGGCACTGCTGGCCGATGGCGATCTCTGCAAACGGGAGCTCGATGTGCTGGACCAGTTCGATGCCCACGGCCAGCTCGGCCTGACCCAGGGCGCGCTGCACGCCGTGGTGCATGGCTTTTGCGAAGACCTGCTGGCCACCGCAAACGGCCACTGGGATGCCGCCTTCCAGCTGGACGCCCGCACCCTCAGCCAGCTGTTGATCGATATCGATGAGCCGCTGCTGCGCCGCCGGGTGCTGGGCCTGTGCACCGCGATCGTCGATGCCGACCAGCATCTGGCGGACGGTGAATCGCTGGTGTTGCTGGCCGCCATCCAGCACTGGGGGCTCACCGACGCCGTGCTGCAAGCGCCTGCCCACGGACTGACCGCCTGACCCGCCCACCCGACCCCCGCTCATCAACTCACCGGACCCTGCCTTGGACGCCTTGACCGTACTGCTCAACACCGCCTTCCTTGGCAAGGCGGTCTGGATCTGGCTCGTTTTTGTCGGCGTGGTCGCCACTTTGCTGGCACTCGACCTGGGCGTGTTGCACAAACACGACCGCGAGATCGGCGTGCGCGAGAGCCTGCTGCTGTCAGCCGGCTACATCAGCATCGCCGTGTTGTTTGGCATCTGGGTCTGGTGGTTCATGGGTGCGCAGAGCGGCACCGAGTACTTCACCGGCTTCCTGATCGAAAAATCACTGTCGATGGACAACGTGTTTGTCATCGCGCTGATCTTTGGCTACTTCGCCATCCCCCGGCAGTACCAGCACCGGGTGCTGTTCTGGGGCATCCTGGGCGTGATCGTGCTGCGGGCACTGATGATCGGCCTGGGCGCGGCGCTGATCACCCACTTCAGCTGGGTGCTGTACCTGTTCGGTGCGTTCCTGGTGTTCACCGGCATCAAGATGTGGGCGGTGGCCGACCACATGCCCGACATCGACAACAACCCGGTGCTGCGCTGGTTGCGGCGGCACCTGCGGGTCACGCCCGCGTTGCACGGCAATGCATTCTTCGTGCAGCAGCCTGACCCGGTCACCGGCACGCCCCTGCGCTGGGCCACACCGCTGTTCCTGGCGCTCTGCATGGTCGAGGTCATCGACCTGGTGTTTGCGGTGGACTCGGTACCGGCGATCTTTGCGATCACGAGCGACCCGTTCATCGTCTACACCAGCAACATCTTTGCGATCCTGGGGTTGCGCGCGCTCTACTTTGCCTTGGCCGCGATGATCCACCGCTTCAAGTACCTGAAGTACGCGCTGGCCGCAGTGCTGGTCTTCATTGGGTTGAAGATCTTTTCGGTCGGTCTGATCGGCAAAACGCCTCCGGCGATCTCGCTGGGCGTGACCCTTGGCCTGATCGCTGCGGGTGTCGCCTATTCGCTCTGGCGGACCCGTAGCCCGGCCAGCCCGAACCCGCACGCGGCTGCGGCGGCCAAACCATGATGCGGCCAGGTGACGGCAGCGGTGCCAGCGGCGGCAGCCAGAATTGTCAATCCGACTCAGGGCCAGGGCCCGCGCCCTTGCACCAACGGTTGCGTGCGTGCGCGGCCGGCTTGACGCAGGACCGGGTGTCGGTCGCAGAACTTGCCCAATCGCATGGCACCGCTGCCCAGGGGACGCTGATGGTGCTGCTTGCAGCGCCGTGCATGCTGCCGGTACCGGGTGTGGGCACGGTGCTGGGGTTGGGCCTGGCGATGATGGCCCTGGCCATGTGGCGCGACCAGCCGGGTGCAGGGCTTCCACTGCGGGTGGCCGAGTTCCAGATGTCGGGCCGCTGGGCTGGCCGGGTGCTGGGACTGCTGGCCCATTTTTACGAGCTCGCCAGCAAGTTGTCGCGCAGCCGCCTGCACGGCCTGTCGAGCACTGGACTGCAGGCTTGGCTGGCGGCCATGACAGGACTGATGGCCGTGCTCATCATCCTGCCGATCCCGTTTGGCAATCTGCTGCCGGCCACGGCGCTGATGCTGCTGGGCTTGGGCCGGGTGTACCGCGATGGTGTAGCCGTGCTGCTGGCCATCGGCACGGCCATAGCCTCCGTGCTGTACACCGGCACGCTGGGCTTGGCGGTCTGGGCCTGGGGCATGACACCACTGCTGCAACAGTTGCAACAGTGGCGGTCGATTCAACCCTGATCCCGGGTCCGCCCGCTGCGGGTTGCATGCGGG
>JANMXG010000360.1:0-5155 GCA_031394235.1 Betaproteobacteria bacterium | reverse complement strand
GACCTGCGCAGCGCCAGCTTTGTGCCCGCCTCGCGCGCCGACCACAGCGGCACCGGGCCGTTTGACCCCGCGCCGGTTCACGATGGCCGGCCTGACAGGCCGGGCGCGTCGGGCGCGTTGGGCGTGTCGGGCATGCAAGCGCTGTGGTGCGGCGACGTCTGAGCCGCTGTGGGTCAGCCGTCCTTGCCGTCCAGGCGGGTGGTCAGCAGCCAGGGCGTGAAGACGGCCAGGTAGAGCGCAAAGCCAGCGCTCCAGGCCAGCGCCGCGCCCAGCAGCGACAGCACCAGCCACTGCGGCGCAACGATCGGCAGCAGCACGCGCAAGACCGCTGCGGCCATCACCAGCCCATAGGCCAGCACCTCGGCGCGCGAGGCCACCAGAGGCCGGCCGGTGTGGCCGCGTGCGGTGCGGGTGACCATGCCGATGATCAGGCCGCCGGTGGCGCCCACGGCCAGCGCATGCACCCCTGCCGACACGCTGACCCAGCCCAGCTGCGCCGCTGCCAGCAGCGCAAATCCGACGGGGATCCAGGCATACGCGGCCTGCAATATCCACAGGATCGGACGGTGGCGCGTCACCGCCGGCCGCCAGGACCACTGCCGCTTCAGGTGCGCCGCCGCGGCCGCAGCAAAGGCGGTTGCGGTGAAGGCGGCCGGTGCCGCAACCACCCAAGCCGCCAGCGCCAACGCCGTCAAGGCCAGCGTGACCTGCTCGACTCGAGGCTGGATCTTGAGGTTCAGCCCCGGCGTGACGGCACTGGTGAACGCCGGGATCACCCGGCCGGCCATCACGCACTCGATCATCACGATCCAGCCCAGGGCGGCATGCAAGGCCCGCACCGGCGCCAGGTCCAGCAGCCCCAGCACCGCCAGGTGAAACACGCCGTTGGTCAATGCCAACCCGAGCAGGATGCCTGCCAGCGGCAGGTTGCGCCGGTTGTTGGCCCGCAGCAGCACGTTGACCAGCACAGCGGCCAGCGCCGGCAGCAGCAGCATGTCCAGCGCCGCGTACACCGCATAGGGCGCCACCAGCGGTGCCAGTCGGGCGGCCAGCCACACACCGGCCAGGGCGCCCAGCGCGGCGCCGCGCGGTGTGGACAGCGCGGTCCAGGCCTTGCCGGCGGTCAGCAAGAAGCCTGCGATCACCGCCACACCAAAGCCGAACAGCATCTCGTGGGCATGCCACAGCAGCGGTGCCACGCCCAGGTCCAGCGACACCCAGCCCAGAAACAAGGCCAGCCAGAGCGGCACCGCGAGACACGCAAACACCGCCGCACCCAGGTAAAACGGTCTGAACCCCAAGCGAAACAATGGCCAGCCGGCTGGCGCAGCACGCCTGGCCGCGGCGGTGGGGAGGATAGGCAGGATGCTGGGTTTCATGGCGGCAGTGAGGGCGCGCAGGTTTGCGGCGGACGAAGCTTGCGTTAAGATGTACTGCGCGTGCATGTTAAAACTTGAGCGCGCTTAAAGCAATACTGTTCATGCATCTTCAAGGCCGCCATGCGATTGTCCGAATACACCGACTACAGCTTGCGGGTGCTGATGTACTGCGCGGCGCACCCTGACCGCTTGGTCACGATCGTCGAGTTGGCCACCCACCATGCGGTGTCCAAGAACCATTTGATGAAGGTAGTCAACGATCTGGCGCGCCAGGGCCTGCTGCAGACCACCCGCGGGCGAGGCGGCGGCCTGCGCCTGCTGCCCAAGCCGGCCGACATCCGGGTGGGCGACGTCGTGCGCCGCAGCGAAACCGACTTCCGGCTGGTCGAGTGTTTCGACGCTGTCAGCAACACCTGCACCCTGACACCGGCATGCCGGCTGAAGTCGGTGTTTGGCGGCGCGCTGGCGGCTTACTTTGAGGTGCTGGATGGCGCCACGCTGGCCGACATCAGTGGGCCGGTCGTGCCGGCAAGCCGCCCTGTTGCTGGTGTTGCTGCGGTTGCTGTGTCCGGCACCAGGCCGGTCAGCGCACCCGCCTCCCGCCGGCGCAATGCCGCCAAACCCGCGGCTTGAGACCCCCCGGCGCCAGCACCTATCCCCGACAGAACCCCGCCATGCCCCAACCATTCCTCGGCCACAGCGCGCCCAGCGGCGGATTCGAAGTGCCGCTGGAGATGTTGTCCGCCTGCCACCACCGCATCGAGCGCCAATGCACGACGCTGCGCCGGTTGGTGCAGCACCTGGCAGCGCACGGTGTGGATGCCGACGCCCGCAGCGCTGCGGCCGCCGTGCTGCGCTATTTCGAGACCGCCGCACTGGACCACCATGCCGACGAAGAAACCGACGTATTCCCGGCGCTGATCGAGTCCATGGCCGGCTCTGACGCCGTCTGCATCCGCGAGCTGGTTGCCGCACTGACGGCTGATCACCGCCAGCTGGAGGCGCATTGGCGGCGCCTGCGGCCGCTGCTGCAAGCCATCGCCGCCGGCCAGCCGCAGCCCCTGCTGGACGGTGACGTGGAGCCGTTGCTCAGTCTGTACGCCCTCCACATTGCCCGCGAGGACACCGAGTTGCTGCCGCTGGCAGCCCGCTTGCTGGACGGGCCGGCGCTGGCCACGGTGGGCCGTGCGATGCGCGAGCGGCGCGGCGTGGCGCCGGTGGACTAGCATGGTCCCGACCAGCCTGGTCCGGCGCGACGCACGCGGCGTTTTCCTGTCCTTGCCTACCCTTCGCGTTTTGCCATCAACCCTCTGCCATGACCATCACCACCTTTGACGACCTGCTGGCCGCTGCGCGTGCCCAGCCTGAACCGCAGCGCCTGCTGCTGGTGTTTGCCGGTGCTGGGCCGGGCAGCGAGCCGACACCGGCGCAGCAATCGGCCTTCGAACAAGGCCACGGCGGCGAGCTGACGCCGCTGATGTGTGTCGACAAGGGACTCGACGAGCTGGCGGATTTTGCTGCGCTGGTCGAGCAGTCCCGGCTGGCCGGGCCGCCCTGGGCCATCGTCTTTGCGGCGGCCTTGTCCGGCACGGCCGGCGCGCCGCCCGACAGCCGCACGGCCGAGGTGCCGCTGCAGCGAATGGTCGACAACATCCGCAGCGGCGTGCTGGCCAACATGATCGCGTTTGACACCGCAGGCCAGGCGGTGACGCTGGACTGACCCCCGCCCTCGAACGGTGCAATTCAGCCCTGCGGCCCCTGCAGCCGCTTGACCATCGCTGCGGTGGTGAGCAGCTCCAGGTGGGCCTCCAGCCGGATCACCCGGCCGGTCAGGTCCTCAATCTTTTGCTGCTGGGACTTCATCGCCTCGGCCTGCCGGTTGACCTTGTCCTCCAGCTTGATCATTGCCGTGAGTGCGCCCCAGACCTTGTCGGTGACCCCCATCAGGCAGCCTTGCGCACGGCGTTGCGGCTGGGCAGGCGGCCCGCAGGTTTGACCGGCTGGGCGGCTGCGGCCTCCATCGCCGCAATCCGGCGGTTGCTGGCGTCGATGAAGTCGAGCGCGTCGTCAATGGCGGCGCCGGCCTGGTCAGCGGCAGCCTTGGCGGCCTCGGCCAGCGCGCCCAGCTCGGCGTCGGTATCGCTGCTCTGGTACGCCAAGGCTCCGCGCCGCATCAACTCGGACAAAGGCATGTCCAGTTTTCTGGCTTTGGCCGCAAAAGCGGCTTTGTCCTGCGCTGTGGCCTGCACCACGATGCGTTCAACCGCTGCCATCAAAACCCCCTGATTGCCCCCGCTGGACATGGACAGTGTATGTACATGTCCAGGCTTGTCAAGCGGCCGCCTACCTCAACCGTAGGCGTACCGGTGTAGCTCGGCCCGCCCGCCACCAACCCCGGAAGGCTGCAAAAAAGCGGTGACAAAGTGGCGGTCACCGGCGCGGCCAGGTGCGGCGCTGCCGGCGTCCGGTCTCAGGCGGTCGGCGTCTGGCGCAGGGCTGCTGGCATCAGACACCGGGCTACCTCCATCGGCCCCCAAGCTGACAGCCATGCGCAAGTGCCGCTCAGGTTCGGCTGGTGAGCATCGCCTCTTCGACGTCGCGCAGCCGGTCTTTGCCGAAGTACAACGCGTCGCCGACCAAAAGGCTGGGCGAGCCGAACGCGCGGCGGGCGTGGGCTTGCTCGGTGTTGGTCAGCAGCTGGGCCTTGAGGGCCGGGTTGTGCGCCTTGGCCAGCAGGGCGGGGCCGTCCAGGCCGGCGGCGGCCAGCACCTCGGCGATTCGCCCGTCGTCGGCCATGTCGCGGCCTTGCTCCAACATCGCAGCAAAGACCGTATCCACATACGGCCCGAAGCAGCCCAGGGCTTGCGCCGCCACCGCGCCGCGCATGATCTTGAGCGTGTTGACCGGGCAGTGTGGGTTCAAGCGCCAAGCCGTGAGCCCGTGCTTGGCCACAAAGCGCGTGACTTCCAAGCGGTCCTAGGCCTGCTTGTTGGGAATACCGGCAAAGGCCTCGGCCGGCGACCGGTTGTTGGCCAGCTTGAACAGCCCGCCCAGCAGCACGGGCAGGTAGATAAACGGCTGGCCGGTGCGCGTCTCGATGGCGGGGATGACCTGGTGGCAGGAATAGGCGTTCGGGCTGCCAAAGTCGAACAGGAACTGGACCGGTGTGGCTGGGGCGTTTGTCATGGAGATTCTTGGCAGTGGGGTGCTTTGTCGAGCGCTGGCGCCGCGCTGGGCCTACCAGCATTCCAGCCAGGGCTGCAGCTCGGGCTCAAAGGTCCAGGTGTCGCGCGGCTGCGGGTGGATTTGCCAGTAGGCCGCGGCAATGCTGTCCGGGCTGAGGATGCCCTGTGGGCACAACTCGCGCGCCATGCTCTGGACCAGCGCACGCATGCTTGGCGCCGGCAAAGGCGGCAAAACCGTCGCGCCCGCGCAGGCTGGCGGTGACGCCGGTAAACACGTTCGTGCCGCCCGCGTGGCACCGTCACCCTGGTGCATTCACGGCCCATCAAGAAGCCGCCAAAACACGCCATCGCCCAGACCTTGAAGTACACCCGCGCGGTGGTCTCGGTGATGCCAAAGCGCACGTTGGTGCCGATGTTGAACACTGTCACCTCGACCGGCGCGATGTCGCGCTTGATCTGTTGCACCAGCGCCACCCTGTTGTCTACTTTGCGGGCGTTGCTGGCAATGCCGTGGGCTTGGCCGCCGTCGGCCCGGATCTGGTCAACCAGCGGCTGCAACTTGTCGGCGCTGCGCCGCGTGACGCAGGCGAT
>JANMXG010000359.1:0-1630 GCA_031394235.1 Betaproteobacteria bacterium | reverse complement strand
CTGGTAGACCCGGCGCACCGCGCTGCCCAGCACCCGCACCGCCTCGAACATGCTTTCGGCGTTCCAGATGGTGAGCGCCGGCTGGTCGGGGCCGCGGTCGATCTTTTCGAGCTGCAGGATCTCCCTGACGCTCTGGCTGATGCTCAGGTTGCCGGCCGACAGCAGCACCATGAAGCGGTCGTCGGCGCGCTCGTAGACGATCATCTTGCGGAAGGTGCTTATCTGGTCGATGCCGGCGTTGGTGCGCGAATCGGACAAGAAGACAAGGCCGGCGTTGAGGCGGATACCGATGCAGTAGGTCATGGTGAGGTCAGGGTCTGTAGAGATTTGAGGCGGTACAGCGCGTCCAGCGCTTCACGCGGGGTCAGGGCGTCGGGGTGGATGCTGGCCAGCGCGGCCTCCACGGCAGACGGCTCTGTGGCCTGGGCTGGCGCGGGCGGTGCGGCAAACAAGTCGACCTGGGCATCGCCTGCTCGGGACTTGGCCTCCAGCGCCTCCAGCGTGGCGCGGGCCTGGCGCACCAGACCGGCGGGCATGCCGGCCAGCTTGGCCACCTGCACGCCGTAACTGCGGCTGGCCGGGCCGGGCTCGATGGCGTGCAGGAAGACGATGTCGTGGCCCGATTCCACCGCCGAGACATGCAGGTTGATGGCCCGGTCATGGCGGGCCGGGAATTCGGTCAGCTCGAAATAGTGCGTGGCAAACAGCGTGAAAGCGCGGTTCTTGTCGTGCAGTTGCGAGGCGATGGCGCCGGCCAGCGCCAGGCCGTCAAAAGTGCTGGTGCCCCGGCCGATCTCATCCATCAACACCAGCGAGTGTTCGGTGGCCGAATGCACGATGGCCGCCGCCTCGGTCATCTCCAGCATGAAGGTCGATTGCGCGTTGACCAGGTCGTCGGCGGCGCCGATGCGGGTATGGATGGCATCGATCGGCCCCAGCGTGCAGGCGGTGGCCGGCACGTACGAGCCCATCGAGGCCAGCAACACGATCAGCGCGACCTGGCGCATGTAGGTGCTTTTGCCGCCCATGTTGGGGCCGGTGATGATCAGCATGCGGGTGCGGGCATCAAGCCGGCAGTCGTTGGCGATGAAGTCTGCACCCTGGCCGCCGCCGCCGGTCTCGGCCAGCCGGGCCTGCACGACGGGGTGCCGGCCTTGGCTGATCTCGATGCAGGGCTGCGGCACAAAGCGGGGCCGGCACCAGCCCAGCGTGCCGGCGCGCTCGGCAAGCCCGGCCAGCGCGTCCAGCCCGGCCAGTGCGCGGGCCAGACGGCCCAGCTCGGGCAAATAGGTCTGCAATTGGTCCAGCAACTGCTCGAACAGCCACTTCTCGCGCGCCAGTGCCCGGTCTTGGGCCGACAGCGCCTTGTCCTCGAAAGTCTTGAGCTCGGGCGTGATGAAGCGCTCGGCGTTTTTCAGGGTCTGGCGGCGCTGGTAGTCGGCGGGCACCTTGTCCAGCTGGCCTGCGGTGACCTCGATGTAGAAGCCGTGCACCCGGTTGAACTGCACCCGCAGGTTGGCAATCGAGGTGCGGGCCCGCTCGCGGGTTTCCAGTGCCAGCAGGTAGGCGTCGCAGTTCTGACCAATGCCGCGCAACTCGTCGAGTTCAGCGTCGAAGCCGGTGGCGATCA
>JANMXG010000358.1:0-10358 GCA_031394235.1 Betaproteobacteria bacterium | reverse complement strand
GCCGGTGCTTGGCGCGCACCAGCTCACGCGTCTCGTAGACGTAGAACTCCATGCGGTCGATTTCGCGCAGCAGGTCGTTCGGGAACTCGATGTCGGCCTTGTCGATCTCGTCGATCAGCAGCGCCACCGGTTTGTCGGCGGTGAAGGCCTGCCAGAGCACACCCTTGACGATGTAGTTGGCGATGTCGCGCACTTTTTGCGAGCCCTCGACATCGGACAATTGGCTGTCGCGCAGCCGGCTCACGGCGTCGTACTCGTACAGGCCTTGCTGCGCCTTGGTGGTGCTCTTGACGTGCCACTGCAGCAGCGGCATGCCGAGCGCCGACGCCACCTCTTCGGCCAGCATGGTCTTGCCGGTGCCGGGCTCGCCCTTGACCAGCAGCGGGCGCTGCAGCGTGATCGCCGCATTGACCGCCAACATCAGGTCCTGGGTGGCGACGTAGTTGTCGGATCCTTGAAACTTCATGGCTTGGCAGGCCGCGGCGGACGGCCGTTGATGAGGGTGGAATGGGCAGTAAATGCTTGCGAAATCAGTATAAGGGTGGCCCCTATAATCGGGGGATGCCTTGGAGACAGCGCCGCGCTGGCTTCTCGCGACGGGTATTTGCGCAGCGCCGCATGCTGGGCAGCCCACCTATTCCCCCTGACGCCATACGTGCCTGACGATGAAAAAAGCGCTACTTTTGCCTCCCCTGTTGCTGGCCCTGGCCGGTATCAGCACCGCCTCCCAGGCCCAGGAGGCCAAGGCCGGTGACGCCGCCAAAGGCGCCAGCAAGGCGGCCATGTGCATCGGCTGTCACGGCATCGTCGGCTACCAGGCCAGCTTCCCCCAGGTCTACAAAGTGCCGATGATTGCGGGCCAAGGCGCCAAGTACATTGCCTCGGCGCTGACCGCCTACCAGAAGGGTGACCGCAAACACCCGACGATGCGCGGCATCGCGGCCCCGCTGACCGAGCAGGACATGGCCGATCTGGGCGCTTTCTACGAGGCCCAGGGCAAGACCGCTGGTGGCACGCAAGCGCCGACCGCGCTCGCCACGCCAGCGCCCGAGGCGCTGAAAGACCGCATGGCGGTTTGTGTGGCCTGCCACGGCCCCAACTTCAGCAGCCCGATCGACGCGGCCTATCCGCGCCTGGCCGGCCAGCACGCCGATTACTTGTATGCCGCGCTCACGGCCTACCACACCGATGGCAATCCGCTGGTGGGCCGCAGCAACGCAACCATGCGCAGCCAAGTGGTGCAAGAGGTCGACGGCAAGAAGAAGCTCACCTTCAGCAACACTGAGCTTAGGCAAGTGGCGGCTTACCTGGCCGCGCTGCCTGGCGACCTGAAAGTGGTGCCGCAAAGCCGGTTCCGGTAACGCCGGTTTTCCCGCCCCTGAAACCGCTGCCCTGTGCAGCGGTTTTAGTTTCCGCGCAGCACTCAAGGCTACCCGCGGTGGTGCCGATATCCCACCAGACCATGGGCGAGCGCAACCTGAAAAAGATTCCGACATCCGAGCTGCGCTTGGGCATGCATTTGCATGCCTTCGAGGGCCGGTGGCTGGACCACCCGTTCTGGAAAAGCCGGTTTTTGCTCAAGGACAGTGCTGATTTGCGCCGGGTGATCGACAGTCCGGTGCGCGAATGCTGGATCGACACCGCCCAGGGCCTGGACGTGCTGGCACCGCCGCCGGCCGCGCCCACCGGTGACGCGCCGGCCAGCCCGGCCGTGGCAGCCGCGGCCGAGCCGGATAAGCCCGACAGGCTGTTGCCCAACCCTGATGTAGCGCCCCTGCAGCATGCCCCCGCCCGGCCAGCCCGCACCGCGATGGCCGAAGAGTTGCAACAGGCCGCCAAGCTGTGCCAGCGCTCGCGCGAGGCGGTCAACTCGATGTTTACTGAGGCGCGGCTGGGCCGGGCGCTGGAGGCCGAGCGCTGCATGCCGCTGGTCGATGACATCACGCAATCGGTGTTCCGCAACCCGGGCGCTCTGGTCAGCCTGGCCCGGCTCAAGACCCAGGATGACTACTCCTACATGCACTCGGTGGCCGTGTGTGCGCTGATGGTGTCGCTGAGCCACCAGATGGGTCTGGACGACGCGGCCTGCCGCGATGCCGGTCTGGCGGGCTTGCTGCACGACCTGGGCAAGGCAGCGATGCCGCTGGACATCCTGAACAAGCCGGCCAAGCTGACTGACGAAGAGTTTGCGATTATCCGTACGCATCCCGAACGCGGCTGGCAGATGCTGCACGATGGGCGGGGTGCGACCGAGATGGCAATGGACGTCTGCCTGCACCACCATGAGCGGATTGACGGCGGTGGCTATCCGCACCGGTTGCCGGGTGAGCAGTTGACGCCCTTCGCCCGCATGGGCGCGGTCTGTGATGTGTACGACGCGATCACCTCAAACCGGCCTTACAAGGCGGGCTGGGACCCCGCCGAATCGATCTCGCGCATGGCTTCCTGGAAGGGCCAATTCGACGAGTCGATCTTCCGCCATTTCGTGCGCAGCCTGGGCATCTACCCGACCGGGTCACTGGTTCGGTTGGAGTCGGGCCGGCTGGCAGTGGTGATGGAGCAAAACACCCATGCGCTGACCTCGCCGATCGTCAAGGTGTTTTTCTCGACGCTCACCGGCCAGGCAATGGCACCGCAGGTGCTGGACCTGGCGCAAGCTGACCTGGACCGCATCGTCGATCGCGAGCCACCGGGACGCTGGAACTTTCCTCACATCGACGCGCTGTGGGCGGGTGAGGACGTGATCAAGCGCAGCCACTGACCACGGCGGCCAGCGCCGGTCGTGTGGCTGGCGCGCCGGCGGTAACGTCGAAAACGTCGGGCCGGCGGCCACGGCGGCCAGCACCCGAGAGTGGCACTTGCGGTGGGTCTCCGGCCAGTGGCCACATCCTATGGGTGGGTTTGCGGGCGTGACCTGTGCCTGATTGCCCACCGCGGGCACCGGGCCGTGACGCCCAGACAGGCCCGATACTGGGTGGGTTGCCCACCTTGGAGCCTTGTCTTGATCGAACTCACCCTGCCCACCATGACCTGCGGCCACTGCGTGCGCACCGTCACCGAGACCGTGCAGCGGGTTGACGCCACTGCCACCGTCAAAATCGACTTGCCCACCCACCATGTCAGCATCGGGTCGGTCAAGCCCGTCGCCGTTTTTGCCGCTGCGCTGACCGAAGAGGGCTACGCACCCGCCTGACGGACCTGCCGTCCGCGCCCGCCGCTCGTCCACCCAATGCCAGCTTGCCCGCCGGCCGGGTGCCAACCCGACAGCCATGAACCAACCGCCATGAAACAACTATTGACCAAAGCCCTGCTGGCCGCTGCCCTGCTGGCCGGTATGCCAACGTCGGCCCAGACCCTGCGCTGGGCCAGCCAGGGCGACCCGATGACGATGGACCCGCATGCCCAGAACGAGGGCCTGACGAACAGCATGAACCAACAGGTCTACGAGCGCCTGGTGGGCCGGGACCGGCAGCTGGCCATCGTGCCCGGCCTGGCCACCGACTGGCAGCAGGTGTCGCCGCTGGTCTGGCGTTTCAAGCTGCGACCGGGCGTCAGGTTTCACGACGGTGCGGCGTTCTCGGCAGATGACGTGGTGTTTTCGGTCCGGCGCGCGGCCGAGTTGACCTCGCAGATATCGACCTATGCCAATGCACTGGGCGAGGTGGTCAAGCTGGATGACCTGGCGGTCGAGTTCCGCCTCAAGGCGGTGAACCCGGTGTTCCTGCAGCACCTAGACACGGTGTTCATCATGAACAAGGCCTGGTGCGAAAAGTACAAGGTGATGAAGCCGCTGGACTACAAGAACCGCGAAGAAACTTTTGCGTCGATCAATGCCAACGGTACCGGCCCGTACCTGCTGGCCAGCCGTGCCCCCGGCATCAAGACGACTTACAAGCGCAATCCGGCCTGGTGGAACAAACACGAAGGCAACGTGCAGGACATCGTCTACACCCCGATTGCCAACGACGCCACCCGGCTGGCGGCGCTGGTCTCGGGCGAGCTGGACTTTGTGCACGATCCGGCACCGCGCGACATCGCCCGGCTGCGCACAGTGGCCGGTGTCAAGGTGATTGAGGGCCCCGAGAACCGCGTCATCTTCATCGGTCTGGACCAGGCCCGCGACAAGCTGCTTTATGCCAACGTGCCGGGCGACAAGAACCCGTTCAAGGACATCCGGGTGCGGCGCGCGCTGTACCAGGCAATCGACATCGAGACCATGAAGGTCAAGCTGATGAACGGCATGGCCGTGCCGACCGGCGTGATGGCGCCGTCACCGATGGCCGCCTACAACGACCCGGTGCTGGAGACCCGGCTGCCGTTCGACCTGGCAGCGGCGCGCCGGCTGATGGCCGAGGCGGGCTACCCGGACGGCTTTGAGGTGACCCTCGATTGTCCGAACAACCGCTATGTCAATGACGAGGAGATCTGCATCGCATTGGCGTCGATGTGGGCTCAAATCAAGGTCAAGCTCAAAGTCAATGCACAACCGCGCACGCTGTTCTTTCCCAAGGCGGAAAAAATGGACACCAGCCTGTACCTGTTTGGTTGGGGCGGTGCGGTGACCGATGCCGAGACCACACTGACCGCCGTGATGCGCAACCGCGGCGACAAGGGCATCGGCTTGTACAACTACGGCAATGTGCGCAACGACAAGTTCGATGCGCTGGCCGCGTCGTCCAGCGTGGAGGCCGACCCCAAGAAGCGCGAGCAACTGGTACGCGCCGCATTGACCGAATGGAAAGACCAGATCCACACCATCCCGCTGCACCGCCAGATGATCCCCTGGGCGTCGCGCAGCAACGTCAGTCTGGTGCACCGGGCCGACAACTTTGTCGTGATGCAGTGGGTGACGATCGCCAAATGATGTGTGTATTGCCGCAGTGTTGCGCGGTGATCGGGGGCGGCTTGCGGCTCTGAGCTGTCATTCGTCTGTAGTTCTGAAACCGGCGATTCATGGGTGCTGAGCGACCGCGCCGCGCCGGGCTGGCGTGCCCCGCTCCGTGTCATTCCGGGCCGGACAACCACCGGCCCTCCCTTCTTTACCTGCGCGGGACACGCCAGCCCGACACGGCGCTACCCCACCGGCGTGGCCTGCCGGTATTTCAAGCCAAAGCAGGCGGAAACGGTGGTGGCGGCCAAGGGCGTTGGGTGACCGGCGCAGTGAAATAAAGGGGGAAATGTCGGCCGACCGGCCGGCATGGAGGACATTCACGGAGGCGGTTGCCCGACGGCCTTGGTTGCCTTGGCGCCGCACGCTGCACGCTGCACGTTGAACGTCGAACGTCGAACGCTGGACGCCGCACATCGAACCACTGCATCCCCACCAGGGGAAAGACAGCTCAGAGCCGAAGGCTGAATGCCAGACGGACGCGTCGAGCGAGACGGCAAGCTTCAATAAGTCGCCCGGCCACCTGACAAATCAAAGACGGCGCCGGTCGAAAAACTGCAGTCTTCCGAAGCCAGCCAGGCCACCATCGCTGCCACTTCGGCCACGTCCACCAGACGCCCCATCGGGATTTTGCCCAGCATGTAGGTGATGTGCTCGGGGGCCATCTGGTCGAAGATTGCGGTGCGTGCAGCGGCAGGGGCCACGGCGTTGACTAGCACACCCTGGGTGGCCAGTTCCTTGCCCAGGGACTTGGTCAGGCCGATCAGGCCGGCCTTGCTGGCGCTGTAGTGCGACGCGGTGGGGTTGCCCTCTTTGCCGGCCACGGACGCGATGTTGACGATGCGCCCATAGCCTTGCGCAATCATCTGCGGCACAACAGCGCGGCAGGTCAGGAAGGGCGCAATCAGGTTGACCTCCACCACCTGGCGCCACACCGCCGGGGACAGTTGCCAGGTTGGCGCGTTGCCGCCAGTGATGCCAGCGTTGTTGACCAGAATGTCGACGCGGCCGTGTCGGGCCAGTGTCGCGGCGGTGGCTGCGGCCACGCTGGCTTCGTCGGTCAGTTCAACGGTCTGGCCGCTGGCAGGCCCGGCGGCAGACAGTTCAGCCACCGCCTGGGCCAGCCGTGCGGTGTCCATGTCCCACAGCACCACACTGGCGCCCGAGGCTAAAAAGCGCTGCGCGGTGGCAAAGCCGATGCCCTGCGCTCCGCCGGTGATCACCGCAATCCTGCCGCTCAAATCGATGGTGTTCATGCCAGGCCTTTCAGTGCGCCGGGCGTGTTGGCGCTGTCTCCGATGTACTGGCGGATGATGGCGGCAAAGTCGGGTTCGGGTTGGAGGCCCAACGCCGCGGCGCGGTCGGCGCGGGCGCCTGTGGGCCAGTTGGCGACGATGCCGGCGATTCGCTCGTCACGCTCGAAACGTACCCTGGCGCGCACCGCAGGGCCGGCGACTTCTTCCAGCGCGGCCAGCATCTGCGCCACCGTGACGTTGAGCGCCGGCAGGTTCAGCGCGGTGCGGCCGCCGTAGGCTTGGCGGCTGGCCTCGTAGACGGCGATCAGGCCTTCGACCGTGCGCTGGGGTGAGGACACCGGGTGCGCCACCTCCAGACCGACCGGACAGATCGATTCAATACCCGCCAACGGCTCGCGGATGATGCCGCTGAAAAACGACGACGCTGCACCATTGGGCCGGCCCGGCCGCACGGTCACGGTCATCAGCCGGGCGCTGCGGCCGTCGATGTAGCCCTTGCGGGTGTAGTCGGCCACCAGGTGCTCGCAGATGTGCTTCTGGATGCCGTAGCTGGTCTGCGGCGTGGGCAGTGTGGTGTCGGTGACGATGGGGGGCATGGCCACCGCGGCATCGGGGCCAAACACCGCCACCGAGCTGGAAAACACCAGTTTGGTGGCGGGCGCGCCGGTGTTGCCGGGCAATGTGGCCCGGTGGCGCAGCGCATCCAGCAGTGCGCGGGTGCTGTCCAGGTTGCTGCGCAGCCCCAAGTCGAAATCGGACTCGCACTCGCCCGAGACCGCCGAGGCCAGGTGAAACACACCGTCGAAATCCTCGTCGCGCAGGCCTTCGCAGTGCGCCAGCAGTGGGCCGACCCGGGCTTCGACGCGGGCATCAGCCAGCAGGTCGGCGGGGGCGGGTGCCTGGTCGGCCAGCACGATGCGGGCTATCGCCCGGCCGTCGATGGTGCCGCGTTGCAACAGGGTGCGGGCGAGGCGGGTACCGACAAATCCGGCGCCGCCGGTGATCAGGAGTTTCATGGCTGTGGCTCGGGTTGATGGGTGAGTGGGGGCATGACAGCGGGGTCGGTAACGGCGGGGCGTGCGATCGACGCAGAGGCCCGCGCCGCGCCAGCGTCAGCCCAGAGGTGGCGCCGGCGCACGCGCTTTCAGACGCGGTGCCGGCACTGCCAGCGAGGGCAGTTTGCGGCGCGAGTTGAGCACCGCCTCGATGTCATCGCCGGCACCATCGATCAGCACCAGGATGGCCTTTTCCGCTTTGGCCGGGGCTCGCGCGATCACCGCGTCCAGCACCGCCCGGTGCAGCGGCAGTGAGTTGGACGGGCCATCGGGCCGCGCCGTGGACAGCTCAAACGCGGTGCGCAGCAGTGCGCCAAGTGCCTTGCTCATCTGGATCACCATGCGGTTGTGGCAGGCGCGCAGCAGGCCCTGGTGAAACCGCAGGTCGTGGGTGACGTAGTCGCCGCCGTTGTCGATGGCGTTTTTCATGCCCGCGTAGGCGGCCTCGATGTCGGCGATGTCGGCCGGGGTGGCGCGGTCGGCCGCCAAGCGCACGGCCGCTGGCTCGACCACCCGACGCAGCTCTTGCAGATCACGCAAGAACTCGCGGGTGAAGCCAATCTTGGACTGCCAGACCACGACATCGGGGTCGAACCAGTTCCAGTGTTCTTCGGGCATCACCCGGGTGCCCAGCTTGGGCCCGGTGACCAGCAAGCCCTTGGCCACCAGCGATTTGACGGCCTCGCGGATGACGGTGCGCGACACGCCCAGCGCCTCACACAGCTGCGGCTCGGGTGGGATGGCCACGCCCACCGGGTAGTGGCCGCTGACGATGTCCTCGCCCAGCTGGTCGACGGTGTTGCCGTGCACGTTCTTGATCATCGGGTGACGGGGCTGGGCTGGTGGGGGCGGCATTGGGCGGGTTCAGGCCCGGACAAACAGCGTCTCCAGGGCGTCGGGTCCGACCTGCCGGCTCCAGTGGCCGTGGACCGTGGCATTGAAGCTGGCGCCTGCCGGCAGCGTGTCGGCCGAGAAAAAATGCTCGCCCGCCGCAAACACCCGGGAGCTGCCGTCCTGCAGGCCGATCTCCATCTGGCCGCGCAGGATGAAGACCCATTGCGGGTCGCCGGTGCAGTGGAACTCACTGCGGAACCCGACCGGGCTGCGGCGCAGTTGCAGGCCACCGCTGGGCATCAACGGCGACAGCAAGGCCTGCGGCTTGCCTTCGGTCAGGCCGATCGCCGACTCACGGAAGCGCGCCCGACCGTCACGGTCGGTGAACAGCGTGACTTGGGTGAAGCTGGCAGCAGGCAAGGTCATGGCGGGAGTCTCTAGAGCGTGGCGGTGACACCACCATCGACGTACAGGATATGGCCGTTGACAAAGCGTCCGGCATCGCTCGCCAAAAAGACGGCTGCGGGCGCCAGGTCCTCCACCTCGCCCCAGCGCCGGCTGGGTGTGCGGTTGATCAGCCAGGCTGAAAACGTGGCGTCGTCCACCAGTTTTTGCGTCAGCTCGGTCTTGAAGTAGCCCGGTCCGATGCCGTTGACGGTGATGCCGTGCGGCCCCAAGTCGATCGCCATGCCTTTGGTCAGCATCTTGACAGCGCCTTTGCTGGCCGCGTAAGGCGCAATGCCGGGCCGGCCCAGCTCACTTTGCACCGAGCAGATGTTGATGATGCGGCCCCGGCCGCGCGGCACCATGCGTTTGGCCACGGCTTGGCCGACATAGAACATGCTGTCGACATTGGTGCGCATGATGTCGGCCCAGTCGCCGGGTGCAAATTCATGGAACGCGCCGCGGCGCTGCAGGCCGGCGTTGTTGACCAGGATCTCGACGGCGCCGATGTCGGCCTCGATCGATGCCACGGCGGCGTCGCTGGCGGCGGCATCGGTGACATCAAACGCGCAGCAATACACCGTCAGGCCCTCAGTGCGCAGCATGCTTGCAGTGGCGGCGAGCTTGGCCTGGTCGCGGCCGTTGAGCACCACGGCAGCGCCGGCCTGGCCCAGGCCACGCGCCAGCGCCAGGCCGATGCCCGACGAGGAGCCGGTGACCATCGCCAGGCGGCCATCGAGACGGAAGGTGTGGGCAGTGATCATCGCGTGGAGGAGATAAGTTGCGCCAGCGCCGCAGCTGTTATCTGATGGGCAGGCAGGTTGATGTCGAAACTCAGCGCGTGCTCGTCCGGGCCGGGTGGCTCCAGCGTGGACAGCTGGCTTGCCAGCAGCGAGGGCGGCATGTAGTGGCCGTGTCGGGCCTGAAGGCGCGCATGCAATTGCGCGGCCGTGCCATGCAAGTACACCAGCCAAAGGCCGGGGCAGCGGGCGCGCAGCCCGTTGCGGTAGCTGCGTTTCAAGGCCGAGCAAGACACCACCAGGCCGACGTTGCCCGCCTGGGCCTGGGCCAACCGGTCGGCGATCATCGCCAACCAGCCGGCGCGGTCGTCATCGGTCAGTGGCGTGCCCGCTGCCATCAGGGCGACATTGCGGGACGGGTGCAGGCTGTCACCCTCGATAAAAGCCAGGCCCAGTTCCTGGGCCAGCGCCGCACCCACCGTGCTCTTGCCGCAGCCGCTGACGCCCATCACCACCACCTGGGGTGCAGACAGGGCGCGCGATGGGCTGGCCACGGCGGCAGGGTTCAAAGCCGTTGGCCGTTGGCGCCGTCAAACACGTGGGCCTTGCTGCCGTCCACGCTGAGGTGGACGGTCTGGCCCGGCCGTGCATCGGTGCGGCCATGCATCACCAGGATCAGTTGCTGGGTGCTGCTGCCGGTGCCCGCTGCCGGTCCAACCTGCAGCAGCAGTTCGGTCTCGGCACCGGTGGGCTCGACCACGACCACTTCGGCCGGAATGCCGGTTTCTGCCAGCACCAGGTCGCCCGGGCGGATGCCGTAGTTGACCTTTTGCCCGTGCTGCCCGGCCGCCATGCCCGACACCGGCCAGGCCGCGCCCAGCGCCGCCACCGTGGTGCCGCCACCCTCGCGCTGCAGCGTGCCCTCAAACACGTTCATCGCCGGTGAGCCGATGAACTGGGCCACGAACAGGTTGCGCGGGTGGTCGTACAGGTCCAGCGGCGTGCCGATCTGCTCGATCAGGCCGTCGTGCATCACCACGATGCGGTCGGCCATGGTCATGGCCTCGATCTGGTCGTGGGTGACGTAGACCGTGGTGGTCTTGAGGCGCTGGTGCAGCGCCTTGATCTCGGCCCGCATCGC
>JANMXG010000357.1:0-12915 GCA_031394235.1 Betaproteobacteria bacterium | reverse complement strand
TTCACTGCGCCGGTCACCCAACGCCCTTGGCCGCCGCCACCGTTTCCGCCTGCGTTGGCTTGAACATCCCGCGCGCTCCGTCGATGGCGTAGCGCTGCGTCGGGCTGGCGTGTCCCGCGCAGGTAAAGAAGGGAGGGCCGGGGGTTGTCCGGCCCGGAATGACACGGAGCGGGGCACGCCAGACCGGCGCGGCGCGGTCGCTCAGCACCCCCGATCGGCAGCTCTCGGGCCAAAAAACGAAAGACAGCAAAGAGCCGCAAGCCGCCTCACCGCTTCATGCAAATGCGTACGGCCCGCCGCGCTTGAGCGCCAGTTTGTAGGCCGGCCGCGCATGGATGCGCTTGAGGAACGCCATCAGCTTGGGCCGGCTGGCATCGAGTCCAGCGCGCTGGGCAGCGGCTTCGAGCGGAAAGCTCATCATGATGTCGGCGCCGGTCAACGCATCGCCAGCAAACCAGGCGCTGCGGCCCAGCTCAGACTCCATGAAATCGAGCTGGCGCTTGAGGTTGGGCCGCACCATCAGGTTCATCACCTTGCTGCTGATGCCCCGGGCAATCGGCTTGATGAAAAACGGCATCGGCGCGTTGGCGATGCGGTCAAAGATCAGCGTCAGCAACAGCGGCGGCATGGCCGAGCCCTCGGCAAAGTGCAACCAGTAGCGGTAGCGCAGCGCCTCGGGTGTGCCTGGGGCCGGCAGAAGGCGGCCATCGCCATATTGGGCCAGGATGTATTCGACGATGGCGCCGGTCTCGGCCACGGTGGTGTGGCCGTCGGTGATTACCGGCGACTTGCCCAGCGGATGCACGGCCAGCAGCGCCGGCGGCGCCAGCATGGTGGTGGCATCGCGCTTGTAGTGCACGATCTCGTAGGTCAAGCCCAGCTCTTCGAGCAACCAGAGCACCCGCTGCGATCGTGAATTTTCAAGGTGGTGGACGATGATCATGGGGCGTTCTCCGTTGTGGCAGGTAGGTTGTCAGCTGCGCCGCCGGGCGCATGGCTTGAATCAAGGCTGACCAGCAAACCCGTCGCCGCAGCACGGCCGCTGGCCAGGCAGGCATTGAGCAGGTAGCCGCCGGTGGGCGCTTCCCAGTCGATCATTTCGCCAGCGCACCAGACACCCGGCAAGGCACGCAGCATGCCCAGCTCATCCATCGCCTCAAAACGCACGCCGCCAGCGGTGCTGATGGCTTCATCAACCGGCCGCGCCGCCCGCAGCGTGAGCGGCCAGGCCTTGATGCGTTGTGCCAGCGCCTGCGGCTCGGTGGCCACCATCGTGCTCAGCTGCTCGGCGCTGTAAACCTCGCGCAGCAACGCGGCCTTGACCCCGTCCAGCCCGGCGTGCTCCTTCAAGTGATTGGGCAGCGAGCGCGCGCCGCGGCCCTTGGCCAGCGCGGTGGCGAGCTGTGCCCCGCTACGGCCAGGCACCAGGTCGAGCGTCAGCGTGGCGCTGCCGTCGCGGTGGATGGCATCGCGCAACCGGGCCGAAGCGGCATACACCAGACTGCCCTCGATGCCGCCCGCAGTGATGACAAATTCACCCGGCCGGTCGAAGACCGGGCCTTGGCCATCGTCAAAGCGCAACCGCACCGACTTCATCGGTGCACCGGCAAATCGCTCGGCGAAATAAGCGCTCCAACCGACGTCGAAGCCACAGTTGGCCGGCTGCAGCGGCGCGCAGTCCACGCCCTGTGCGGCCAGCCCCGGCCACCAGGCGCCGTCGCTGCCCAGCCGCGGCCAACTGGCGCCGCCCAGCGCCAGCAGCACCGCGTCGGCTCGGACCGTCAGCTCTGCGGCGAGGCCATCGTGCGTGCTGGCAAAACGCAGCCGGGTCGGCGCATCACCCGCCTGCCAGCCCAGCCAGCGGTGGCGCATGTGCAGCCGCAGGCCGGCGCCGCGCAAGCGCTGCAGCCAGGACCGCAGCAGCGGCGCGGCCTTCATTTCAGTCGGGAATACCCGGCCCGAGCTGCCGACGAAGGTGGCCACGCCCAGGCCAGCGGCCCAGTCGCGCAGGGGCTGCGGGCCCAGCGCCTGCAGCCAGCGCGCCACCTCCGGCGCACGCTGCGCATAGCGACCGATGAAAGCCTCGGTCGGCTCGCTGTGGGTGAGGTTGAGGCCACCCTTGCCGGCCAGCAAGAACTTGCGGCCCACCGAAGGCATGGCGTCGTAGAGGTCAACCGACAGGCCACCCGCAAGCAGGGTTTCGGCAGCCATCAGCCCGGCGGGGCCGCCGCCGATGATGATGGCCGCGGCGGGTCTGTGCGGTCGGGCAGGCGGGGCGGCGATCATGGACCCAGTCTATGCGCAGGTCATGCACCGCCTGGGCGCACGGCCTGGCGCGGGGCGCTAGGGCATGGGCAGCTGGCTGGTCGACGGCATGTGCTCAGGTGCGGCTGGCTGGCGGCAATCGGCCAGCAAGCGGGTACTCCTGACAGTCCGGTTCAGGCTCTTGCCACTGCAGCTCGGCATCGTTGAAGACAAGCCAAGAGGAATTGACCATTTCTGATTCATACCCGCTCGCCAAGGACCCCCGCGCGCTGTAAAACCCTCTTAGCGAGGCTGCGCGACGTCGTCATCGATGCGCTGCGCATGGCGTAGTTCAAGCTCGTCCCAGCAAGCATGCTGGACTGATGTGAGCGGCGTCGCGGACAGCGTTTCGAGACATGGCGCCGGGCCGGGGATGAAACCATCTCGTGGCTGCTCTGTCACATCCAAGCTCGACTGCACTCGACTCTGTCCGATGTCAGCCCGACGGGGTCAAGCAGGACTGGTTCTCCGCTCAGGCAAAGCAAGCCAATTCAGGACTCGGCGATGGGGTACGGATTCCAGCGGCAAGGTCACTCTGCACAGCACGGCCGGGTCCCGATTCCGAGAAAACGCAGGGGGTAGGCCGCACGTTGCATTTGCCCATTTCCGCTCTGCCGGCAAGGACTCGACCGGCATACACTCAAGTGTGTGAGCGCTACGACGCGCCAGCCCACAGCGCGTCAGCCGCACAGCGTTCCTGCGGCCACTCAAAGATGTATGCAGACGACTTTTCTCGCCGGGCAAAACCGCGTTCTCGAGCTCGTCGCGACGGGCGCACCTTTGACCGACGTGCTGACGCTGATGGCGGAGGTCATCGAGGCCGAAGACGCGGGCCTGCTCTGCGGGGTTGTGTTGGTCGACGAAGGCGGCACCCACCTTCAGTCAGGTGCGGGACCCAGGTTGGCGGAGTTGATGCGCGCGCTCGAGGGCATGCCAGTCGATCCGCCCTTCGATCCGTGCGGTGCCGCCGTGCACAGCCGCCGGGTGGTCGCGGTGCCGCACATTGCGTCAGATCAGCGCTGGCAGCCTCAGTTTCGAGAGCTGGCTCTGCGCCTCGGCCTGCAGTCTTGCTTTTGCACGCCCATTCTCGGCAGGCAAGGCCAGGCGCTCGGCAGCTTTGCGACGTACCGCCGTCAGCCTGGCGACGCGGCGCCCTCCGACCTCGCGATGGCGCAAGTAGCCGCGCATCTGGTCAGCATCGCGATTGAGCGTCAGCTCGCGGACCGGGCCTTGGTCGACACCGCACGCAGCCTGGAGTCGGCGCTGGCCGGTGGGCACATAGCCACCTGGCAGTGGGACATCCAGGCCGACCGTCTTCGCGGCGACCGCAACATGAATGCGTTCTTCAATCTGTCGCCCGACGGTGGGGACGGCCTGCCGGTTGCGGTCTATGCCGATACGCTGCACCCGCAAGACCGGACGCGCGTCATGTCTCTACTCGAGCAGGCTGTCAGCAGCGGTGAGGACTACGTCGCCGAATACCGCATCACGACCTTCGAGCCGCCGCGCTGGGCCTACGCCCGAGCCCGCGTGGAGTACGACGCGCACGGGCACGCGGCTCGGCTGTGCGGCGCGGTCATGGACGTCACCGAACGCAAGCGCTCCGAACAGGCGCTGCGCGAAAGGGAGGAACACTATCGTGCGCTGTTCGACGCGATAGATGAAGCGTATTGCGTGATCGAGATGCTGTTCGACGATGCCGGCAAGCCCACCGACTTTCGTTTCCTGGAAGTCAACGCGGCCTTCATCCATATGACCGGATGGGCGCAAGCCGCCGGCACACGCATGCGCGAGCTGGCCCCGAACCACGAGGAGCACTGGTTCGAGACCTACGGCAAGGTCGCGCTCAATGGCGAGCCGATCCACTTCGTGCAGAAAGCCGACGTTCTCGATGCTCGATGGTTCGACCTCTACGCGTTCCGGCTCGGTGGAACCGAAAGTCGCAGAGTCGCGGTGCGTTTCACCGATATCACCGGGCGCAAGCTGGCCACGGAAGCGCTAGCCGTGACGGCCAACCAGCTCAAAGAGATCATCGAGCTGGCGCCAGCGTTCATGGCCGTATTCCGTGGGCCGACGTTCATCATCGAGATGGCCAACGATGGGTATCGTCAGCTCGTCGGCCAGCGCGAGCTGATCGGCCTGCCGATTCGCCAGGCTTTCCCCGAAGTCGAGGGCCAGGGATTTTTCGAATTGGTCGAGCGTGTCTATGTCAGCGGCGAACCGTGGGTGGGACACAACGTGCCCGTGCTGCTCCACAGGCAGCCCGGGGCGCCCCCGCAAACCCGCTGGATCGACCTCGTCTACCAAGCGCTGCGCGACGCAGACGGCTCGATCAGTGGCGTTTTTGCGCACGGAGTCGACATCACCGAGCGCAAGCTTGCCGAGGAAGCGCTGCGCGAGGCGGCCACACAGGCCGAACAGCGCGCGCGATTGTTTGACACCACGCTGTCGGCGATGACGGAGTACGGCTTCACCTTAGACCCTGATGGGCGTCTGGTCTACGTCAACAAAGCGCTGCTCGACCTGTGGGGCTTGCCGCTCGAGCAGGTGGTCGGCAAGAACTTCTTCGACCTCGGGTACCCCGATGCGCTGGCCGACAAGCTGCAGCGCCAGATCAAAGAGGTATTCGAGACGCGCCGCGAGATCATCGACGAGACACCCTATACCAGCCGAACCGGTAACGACGGCTATTACGAGTACATCTTGCGTCCTGTGCTCGGCGATGAAGGCAACGCGGTTCAGGTTGCCGGTTCGGGGCGCGACATCACCGCCCGCAAGCGGGCCGAAGATGCACTGAAAGTGGCCGACCGCCGCAAGTCCGAGTTTCTGGCCATGCTGGCGCACGAGCTGCGCAACCCGTTGGCGCCGATCCGCAGCGCGGTGCAGATCCTGCGGCTCGGCGACGGCAACCGCGAGAACGCCCAACCGATGTTCGAGATGATGGAACGGCAGATCGCGCAGATGGTGCGGCTCGTGGACGACTTGCTAGACGTGAGCCGAATCAGCCACGGCACGATAGAGCTGAGGCGCGAACGTGTGGACCTGGCCGCGATCGTGCGTCAGGCCGTCGAAACCGTGCGGCCGCTTTTCGTGAACATGAACCACGAGCTGACGATCACCTTGCCAGCCGAGCCCGTTCATGTGAGCGCCGACCCGGCGCGGCTTACCCAGGTCCTGGGCAACCTGCTCCACAACGCCTGCAAGTTCACCGAGCGGGGCGGACGTATCCGACTCACCATCGAGCCCGACGGTGACCAGGCTGTCATTCGGGTCGAAGACAACGGCGTGGGCATCGCCGCCGAAAACCTTGCGCACGTCTTCAAGATGTTCGCGCAGCTCGACACCTCATTGGAGCGTTCGCGCGGTGGCCTGGGCCTGGGCCTGACGCTGGTCAAGACCCTGGTCGAGATGCAGGGCGGCAGCGTCGAAGCTCGCAGCGGCGGAGTGGGCTGCGGGACAGAGTTCGTGGTGCGCGTGCAAATGCTTGCCGAACTGAACGCGCCGCCGAAAGTGCGCTTCGCAGTGCAGCCCCTGGAATCGGCTCCCTTGCGCATCCTGGTCGTGGACGACAACCAGGACGCGGCCGATTGCATGGCCCTTCTTTTGGAGCTCGACGGCCACGAAGCCCGCATCGCGCAGGACGGACTGCACGCCGTGGAAGCGGCTGCGCAGTGGACGCCCGACGTGGTGCTGCTCGACATCGGCTTGCCTAAAATCGATGGCTACGAGGCGGCGCGCCGGATTCGCGCGCAGCGAAGTGGCGTCGACGGCGTCATGCTGATCGCGATAACTGGGTGGGGCCAGGAAGACGACCGCCGACGCTCGCGCGACGCGGGGTTCGATGCGCACCTGACCAAGCCGGTCGATTACGTCGATCTGGCGAAGCTGCTGGCGCAGTGGCGCGGCGGCAAGTAGTAGTCTGCTCAAACACAGGGGGCGGTCCATAGACCAATGTCGGCTTCGGGGCCATCAAAACGGATGAACGAATATCGCTTGTGGGTCGCAGGACTAAGCCGTTCGCGCGGTAAGCGCTCCGGCCAGAGTTGTGGTGACTCGTTGTGCCGCTGGTTCTGCGATGTTGGTGATCGAGGCAATCGGCCTCGTTCATCGACAGGAGCAGGACCATGGACATCTCGACTCCCACCGTCTCGCCGTTGCGCCAACGCATGCTTGACGACATGCGCATGCGCAAGATGGCCGAGTACACGCAAGACGGCTACATCCGCGCGGTTCGCAAGCTGGCCGCCTTCCTTGGCCGCTCGCCGGACACGGCCACCATCGAAGAGCTGCGGCGCTTCCAGCTTCACCTCGTGGACACCGGCACCGGGCCGGTGACGATCAACGCCACGATCACCGGCCTGAAGTTTTTCTTCGACATCACCCTGGGGCGGCCCGAGCTGTTGGCCAAGATGCAGCACGTTCGCGTGCCACGCACCTTGCCGGTGGTCTTGAGCCGCGAGGAAGCCGCACGCCTGATCGCAGCGGCGCCGAACCTCAAGCACCAAGCGGCGATGTCGGTCGCCTATGGCGCAGGCTTGCGCGTCAGCGAGATTCGGTAGGTGGCGCAGGTCATATTGGCACGGGGGGGTGGTCGACCAACGAAGTGCCAGGAATGAGCACGATGTTCCGCGAGCGCTATAGCAGCCACGCCAGCGCCACCGGCATGCCTGCATGGGCGTCGCGTCGAGCTCTGCAGCCACGGCCGACAACGCTTCGACTGCACGGGTCAGAAGCCACCCAGCGGGAAAAAGGGTGCGTAGGGGATGCCATTGATGCCAGGCAGTCAGCCAGTTGCTGAATCAGCGCGTCATCGCTGCGGTACGCCAAGTTGTAGTGGTACTGCACGCAGACGATGTCGCAGATCCGGCGCCCTTCCTCAAGCCCCCGCACACCAAGACCGACTAAGTCGCAGCAAGACCCGATTGCGACCGAGGTGTCGTCGTCGCATGGGAAGTCAGAGGGGCTGGATAGGAAACCCCGTCGATTGGATACTGCGCATCACGGAGACTCGACGAGGGTCTCAGAACCGGGCTGCGCTGTGCGATAAGTCCAGCGCCCAGTCGGACAGCTTACCCATGATATTTCGGGGCAATTCGTCGCCGATCTTGAAGGCTTTCGGCCGCTCAGGCGCAGTCAAGCGCGACTCGGACCAACGCCACAGATCTGCTCGCAGGGCAGTGTGGTCAGTGCCCTGAGCCGGCACCACAAACGCCTTCAGCCGCGATCCTTCTTCAGGCGTCATCATGCGCACCACCGCATCACTCACCTGCGGGTGATCAAGCAGCACCTGCCGCACGCGCGCTGGAAAGACGTTGGTGCCACCCACCTGGACTGCTTCATCCAAGCGGCCGCAAACCCTGAACTGACGGTCACCGATCCACTCCAGTCGGTCCTGGATTCCATGCGGGCAGATTGTTCCATCTGCCCCGGTACGCAACAGTCGATGCTCCACCTCAGGATCGCGCGACCAGAACGGCATCAGGCGAAACGGGGCACCGGCCGTCGTCCGGGTGCCAATGCCGGCTGTTTCCGAACTTCCGTAGACCTGCGTCAACGTCGCGAGCCCCAAGTCCTTGAGACTTCGCGCCAGCGGGTCAGGGCATGGCGCCGTAGACGTAATGCCTTGGACGCCGGGAGGCAACCGCGCCGCGTGTCGCGCCAGGATTGACCAGTGCGCAGGGTGACTGACCACCAAATCACCCGGGCGCAAAAATGACGCCACTGCCACCGGCGTCATCAACCGGATGTCGTGCACTTCGTTGCAGCCCAAGCGATCCGGCAGCAGCACCGTGAAAAGGAATCCGTAAATGTGGTGTGCCGGGACGGCAGTCAGAACGCGTCGAGTCTCTGACACGAGGCTGGCCAGATGCTCCACCTCCTGCAGCAGATTAGCCAGTTCATGAGGACACGGCTTGGCGACCCCGCTGCTACCCGAGGTGCGGAAGGTCAGTCGAGCGTCGAACACGCCCAAGCCTTCGGCAGCCACCTCCAGCCATTGTCCAAAACGCCGCCTCGCCAACAGCAGGTCCTCAATCCCGCTCTCGTGAAGATGAAGTGCTTCACTGAGCGCCGACGCAATAGAAAGGCGCTCGAGCGAGTCAAGACCGAGCCCCCGCTCGTCGATCGCCAGCTCGGACGGCCACGGCCGCTCGGGCAATTGCACGCCGCCCGGTCGCAGGTGCGACAACTCGTCGGCAACGAGGTCGGCGACGAATCGCGCCAGCGCGCTCTGCCGCCGATGCCATGGCATCGGCTCGGCCTGAGTCAGATTGACGGGCATGGCGCTTAGGTGCGCTTGACGAATACCCAGTACGACTGACCCAGGACCGCCTGCTTCATGTGAATCTTGACCTTGGTCGGCTTCATCTGATGGTCGAAGACGTACTCGAACATGGTGTTCAGGTTCTTCGCGCGCACGCCAGCGTCGAACACACCCTTGAACTCGGGCCGGTTCGTGCAGGGCGCGACGTCAGTGAAGAAGTTCTTGCCGATTACCGCCTTGGGGTCGCGGCCGGTGATCTCACCTTCGATGGCGTTGTACTTGAGGATCTTGCCTGTGGCGTCGAGCTCGATGGCTCCGAAGGCCAGCTTGTTAAGCTGCGCGTCATTCATCTTCGCCAGCGCGTTTTCGACGTCGGACTTGCCGAAGGCAACAGTTTTCATTGTCGCAGTGGTCATGTGCAGGTACTCCTTGATGCGGAAACGGTGGGTTGGGCAACTGCCGCGCTCGGAGATTGATCGAATCTCATCGAGCAGACAGGCGAGCACGATATCGGTCGCATGCAGTCGAGACTTGAGTCTCAAAGACGGGCTTTTCCGGTCAATTCAAGGGATCGATCCGAGCACTGGAGTTCAAAACTGTGCTGCGTCTCGGAGCCGCGCTGCGGGGGCCCGTCTTCAACCGTGCAGCGGGGCCGGCCAGGACATCGTAGCCGCCGGCGTGATCGCACGGAAAACGGGCCTGGCGAACAGGTATCCCTGCATCAACGTGACACCTTCGTACAGGAAGAAATCGCGTTCGGCGGCGGTTTCGACACCTTCGGCAATGACCTGGATGCCCATCTCCTGGCAGACGCGCACCATCCCGCGCGAGATGGCCTGGCGCGACTTGCTGGTGGTGACGCCGCGCACGAGCGCCATGTCGAGCTTAATGAAGTCCGGCGTGACGTCGGCCAGCAATGTGAGGCCGGCATAACCCGCGCCGAAATCGTCGATGGCGGTCAGAAACCCATAGCGTTTGTACTCCCGAAGGATCGTCGCCAGCCAGGGACCATCCTCGACACGCTCGCCTTCGGTGACCTCGAAAATGATGTGATCAATGGGGAAGCTATGCGTGCGTGCAGCTTCCAGCGTTGTCCGGATGCAAACCTCCGGCCTGTAAACCGCGTTCGGCAGAAAGTTGATCGAGAGCCTCTCCTTCATGCCGAGCTGCGCCGCGGTCTTGATGGCCTTCACGCGGCAGGCTTGGTCGAAGCGGTACCGGTTCTGCTCAGTCACCTGCGACAGCACCGACAGCGCGCCTTCACCCCCAGGGCCACGCACTAAAGCCTCGTGCGCATAGTTGCTGCGACCGACCACATCTACGATGGGCTGGTAGGCGTAGTCAAACTGGAAACCGAGCCGTTCGGCCGTGCCGCAGGAGCTGCAGCCGTTTGAGGTGGCGGCATCGAGTTGTGCAAATTTCTGATGGCGCCTGCAGAATATGGAAACAACTGGCCAGGAACCGGAGTCGCATGGACGGCGGCGTCTTGGCGCGACTGAGGCGAGACGACGTCGGCCAGCCGACCACAAGTACGTCGTAGGATTGCCCTGCCGCTTTCGTTCCATCGTCATTGCGCAAACGATGGCTATCCCTACCTCGGGAATGTCGTAGACGACAAGAGCTCTCAGGCCTTTCACGTCATAGGCAGCGCAAACGCCCATGGCGCGCCGGCCGCCTAAATCGGACTGTGTTCCAGAATCGACTTCCCTTGCCCGGTGCTGGTGGAGCCGACATCACCAAGTTGTCTTTCACAAACTGCGGCAGGTTGGCGCCTGCAGCGTCTCAGCCTGCACGAAGAATGTCGCGGCGTGGCGCTGCACCAGGCGGCACAGCGCGGTCTGTTCCGAGCGGTGGCGTTCGTAGTGGACAGGGGCTTCATCTGGCGCCCGCTGGGGTTGCCGGCCGATGGCTTGCACGATGGGCTCCCGATGCTGTGAGCTCGCACGGGTTTCAGCCGTGCTCCGCGCCTCAATCGCCCTGAGTGCTACCTGCCGATGGATGCCCGCCGCTGCGGAGCCTCAAAAACGGGCGCCTGCGTGCCGGTCCGACTGGCAGCTTTGGGGAAGCGAGATCTGGACATCGGATGTCTCTTGAGGGTCGCAAGCCGTCAGCCGAGTCGACTTCTGTGCACGCCATACAGCAGCAACCTACTCAAGCCCGCCGCAAACGGCCTCGGCGCAAACAGGTCTTCGGTGCGAACACCCACCTGGTCCGCCCAGACGGTCGCCCTCAGTCTGGCGCCGGTCCAGGCCCGCCCCGGCTCAAATCGCCACCCGCTGACGCACGCCATCGGCCTCCATGTCGGCACCCCGGCCGCGCGCAATGATCTCGCCGCGCTCCATCAGCAGGTACTGGTCGGCCAGTTCGGCGGCAAAGTCGTAGTACTGCTCGACCAGGATGATGGCCATGCGCTGGCCGTTCAGCCCCAAGTCAGCCAGCCTGCGGATGACCCGCCCGATGTCCTTGATGATGCTGGGCTGGATGCCTTCGGTCGGCTCGTCCAGGATCAGCAGCCTGGGGCCGGCCGCCAGCGCCCGGGCAATCGCCAGTTGCTGCTGCTGGCCGCCCGACAGGTCGCCGCCGCGCCGCTTGAGCATCTGCTTGAGCACCGGAAACAACTTAAACAACTCGGGCGGGATCGGCGTGCCGCCGGGCTTGACGGCCAGGCCCATACGCAGGTTGTCCTCGACCGTCAGGCGCGAAAATATCTCGCGGCCCTGCGGCACATAACCCACGCCCAGCCGCACCCGCTCATACGGCGTGGCGCGGGCGATATCAGCCCCGCCCAGCGTGATGCTGCCGGTCTTGATCGGCACCACGCCCATCAGGCTCTTGAGCAGCGTGGTCTTGCCCACGCCGTTGCGGCCCAGCACCACCGTGACCTCGCCGAGCCTGGCCTCCAACGACAGGTTACGCAGGATGTGGGAGCCGCCGTAGTACTGGTTGATGCCGCTGACGCTGAGCAGGGCTGGGGGGTGTTCAGCGGCCAAGGTAGACCTCGACCACTTTCTCGTTGGCTTGAACTTCAGACAACAGGCCTTCGGCCAGCACACTGCCCTCGTGCAGCACCGTCACTTTCTTGCGGCCCTGGGTGAGTTGGTCGACAAACTTCATGTCGTGCTCCACCACCACCAGCGAGTGTTTGCCCTCCAGCGACAAGAACAGCTCCGCGGTGCGCTCGGTTTCTTCGTCGGTCATGCCGGCCACCGGCTCGTCGAGCAGCAAGAGCTTGGGGTCTTGCATCAGCAGCATGCCGATCTCCAGCCACTGCTTCTGGCCGTGGCTGAGCAGGCCGGCGGTGCGCTGGGCGTCGCTGCGCAGGTGGATGGTGGTCAAGATCTCGCCGATACGGTCGAGCTGAACGCCCGTCAGGCGCGACAACAGCGAGGCCCGAACCCGTCGGTCGTCGGCCAGCGCCAGCTCCAGGTTTTCGAACACGCTCAGCTCCTCGTAAACCGTGGGCTTCTGGAACTTGCGGCCGATGCCGATCTGCGCAATCTCCGGCTCGGTCAGGCGCAGCAGGTCGATGGTCGAACCAAAAAAGGCCCGTCCGCTGTCGGGCCGGGTCTTGCCGGTGATGCAGTCCATCATCGTGGTCTTGCCGGCGCCGTTGGGGCCGATGATGCAACGCAGCTCACCCACGTTGACCGCCAGGCTGAGCTTGTTCAAAGCGCGAAAGCCATCGAAGCTGACGGTGATGTCGTCCAGGTACAGCGCCACGCCGTGGGTGAAGTCGGGCACGCCGAGCTTGGCGATGCGGCCAAAAGCGGCTTGCCGGCCGCCGCTCTCGGTGCCGGTGTTGGCCTGCTGGCGGGCGGCGTAGGCTTCGCGGCGGCGCGCGCCTTCTGCCATCAGGTCGGGGGTCATGCGTTTGTCCGGTTGGCAGCATCGGTGCCGCTGCGGGTGAACCGTTTGAACAGCCCGACGATGCCTTGCGGCAGGAACAGCGTCACGGCGATGAACAGCGCGCCCAGAAAGTACAGCCAGAACTCCGGGAAGGCCACGGTGAACCAGCTCTTGGCGCCGTTGACAAAAAACGCGCCGACGATGGGCCCGATCAGCGTGGCGCGGCCGCCCACTGCGGCCCAGATCGCGATCTCGATGCCGGCGGACGGGCTCATCTCGCTCGGGTTGATGATGCCCACCTGGGGCACGTAGAGCGCGCCGGCGACGGCACACATCACCGCGCTCAGCGTCCAGTTCGACATCTTGTAGGCCAGCGGGTTGTAGCCGGTGAACATGACCCGGGTCTCGGCATCGCGGATCGCCTGCAACACCCGGCCGTACTTGCTGTTGACGATCAGCCGCGCCAGCAGATAAAAGCCCACCAGCGTGGCGCCGGTGATGAT
>JANMXG010000356.1:0-20386 GCA_031394235.1 Betaproteobacteria bacterium | reverse complement strand
TTCCACCGTGATCGGCACCAGCGCCGCCCGGCATGACCTGAGCGCACTGGAAGTGCCGTTGCGCTCACACGGCGGCACAGCCGAGCAGCGTGTGCCGCTGATCCTGAACCGCGCGATTGCCGGACTGGATTTGCAGCGCCGTTGGCGCAATTTCGATGCCTTCGACCTGGCGCTGAACCATGCTCAATAACCCCCAAGGCGCTGACGCCGCCGTCAGCCTGTCCGGCAATGTGGGCCATGTCGGCCCTGTCGGCCCTGTCGGTGGCGTCGGTAATGTCGGCAATGTCGGCAACGGCGGCACGTTACGCGTACGCCACGAGGGCTTGCGGATCGCCGGCGAGGTGGTGGGCGTCGGCCGCGCCGCCCACATCGCGGTGCACAACCCGTTCACCGGGGCACTGGTCGGCACCGTGCCCAAGGCCACGCTGGCCGAGGTGCGCCGCGCGCTGGACATCGCCCGCCGCTACCACGCCCGCCTGTCCCGTTTTGAGCGCGCCAACATCCTGAACCAAGCCGCCGCTGCGGTGCGAAGCCGCAGCGCGGAGATCGCGGGCCTGATCACCGCTGAGAGCGGCCTGTGCCTGAAAGACAGCCTGTACGAGGCGGGTCGGGTTGCCGATGTGCTGATGTTTGGCGCCCACGAGGTGCTCAAGGACGACGGCCAGGTGTTCTCGTGCGACATCACGCCGCACGGCCGCCAGCGCCGGGTCTACACCCAGCGCGACCCGCTGCAGGGTGTGATCACCGCGATCACACCGTTCAACCACCCGATGAACCAGGTGGCGCACAAGATCGTGCCGTCGATTGCCACCAACAACCGCATGGTGCTCAAACCCAGCGAGAAGGTGCCGCTGTCGGCCCTGCTGCTGGCCGACATCCTGTATGCCGCCGGTCTGCCGCCCGAGATGCTGAGCGTGATCACCGGCGACCCGCGCGAGATCGCCGACGAACTGATCACCCACCCGTCGGTGGACCTGGTCACCTTCACTGGCGGTGTGGCGATCGGCAAGTACATCGCCAGCAAGGCCGGCTACCGCCGCACCGTGCTGGAGCTGGGCGGCAACGACCCGATCATCGTGATGGACGACGCCGACCTCGACGAGGCCAGCACGCTGGCGGTGTCGGGCAGTTACAAGAACTCGGGCCAGCGCTGCACGGCCGTCAAGCGGATGCTGGTGCATCAGCACGTGGCTGCAGCCTTCACCGACCTGGTCGTCGCCAAAACCCGGGCCTGGCACCACGGCGACCCGGCCGACCCTGCCACCGACATGGGCACGGTGATCGATGAGGCCGCGGCGCGCACATTCGAGGCACGGGTCAACCAGGCGATCGCCCAAGGCGCCCGGCTGCTCACCGGCCACCAGCGCAGCGGAGCGCTCTACGCCCCCACCGTGCTGGACCGGGTGCGCCCCGAGATGACGCTGGTGCGCGAAGAGACCTTCGGCCCGGTGTCGCCGATCATCAGTTTCGGCTCGATAGACGAGGCAATCGCGATCGCCAACGGCACGGCCTACGGCCTGTCATCGGCGGTTTGCACCAACCGGCTGGACCACATCACCCGCTTTGTCAACGAACTGCAGGTGGGCACGGTGAACGTGCGCGAGGTGCCGGGTTACCGCCTGGAACTCACCCCTTTTGGTGGCATCAAGGATTCCGGGTTGGGCTACAAGGAAGGGGTGCAAGAGGCGATGAAAAGCTTCACCAACACCAAGACCTACTCGATCCCCTGGGTTTGAGTTGAGCCCCACCGCCCACGACGCACCGCCATGATCCATCTGCTGAACCTGTTGGCCGCGATTGCCCTGCTGGTCTGGGGCACGCACATCGTGCGCACCGGCATGTTGCGGGTGTTTGGCGAGAACCTGCGCCATGTGCTGGCGCGCAGTTTTGGTAACCGGCTGGCGTCGCTGGCCGCCGGGCTGGGGGTCACCAGCCTGGTGCAGTCCAGCACCGCCACCTGCCTGATCGTGGCTAGCTTTGTCGGCAAGGGGCTGGTGCCCACCGCCGCCGCATTGGCGGTGATGCTGGGGGCCGACGTGGGCACGGCCTTGATGGCGGTGGTGTTTTCGTTCGATCTGTCCTGGCTGTCGCCGCTGCTGATCTTCTCGGGCGTGGTGCTGTTTGTTGCCCGCCAGGCCACTGGGGCCGGCCGCATCGGGCGGGTGCTGATCGGTCTGGGCCTGATCACGTTGGCGCTGCAACTGATCGTTGGCGCCACCCGGCCGCTGACCGAGTCGCCTGCGGTGCGTGGCCTGCTGGCCGCGCTGCCCAACGAGGTGCTGCTCGACATCGTGGTCGGCGCGGTGCTGACCGTGCTGTCCTACTCTAGCCTGGCCATCGTGCTGCTGACCGCCACGCTGGCCTCGCAAGGTCTGGTGCCGGCTAGCGTGGCGCTGGGCCTGGTGGTGGGCGCCAACCTGGGCAGCGGCCTGCTGGCGATCATCGCGACCGCTGGCGACTCACCCGCGGTGCGCCGGCTGCCGCTGGCCAACCTGATGTTCAAGTCGGCCGGCGCCGCGTTGGCCATTCCGCTGCTGCCGCAAGCCCATGTGCTGCTGCAGCATCAACTGTCCACAGTGCATGAGCAGGTGGTGTTTTTCCACCTGGGTTTCAATGCCGTGCTGGCGTTGTTGTTCATCGGCCTGACCGGGTTGGTGGCGCGCTGGGTCGAGCGCTGGCTGCCGATGCCCGCGCCGGGCAGCGGCGGCACGCGCACCAGCCACCTCGACCCGGTGGCGCTGGCCACGCCGTCGCTGGCCATCAGCTGCGCGGCACGCGAGGCGTTGCACCAGGCCGACTTGGTTGAAACCATGTTGCGCGGCATCTTGCCAGTGCTGCGCGACAACGACCGCGCGCTGGCCGAGCAACTGCGGACGATGGACGATACGGTGGATTCGCTGTATTCGGCGATCAAGTTCTACCTGACACAGATCTCGCGCGAGGCGCTGTCCGAGCGCGAGGGCCGGCGCTGGACCGAGGTGGTCTCGTTCACCATCAACATGGAGCAGATCGGCGACGGCATCGAGCGGGTGTTGCTCGACATCGAGGACAAGAAGATCCGCCCGGCGCGGCGATTCTCGGACGCCGGCATGGCCGAGCTGTGCTACCTGCACGAGCGCCTGCTGGCCAACCTGCGGCTGGGCATGAGCGTGTTCCTGGACGGCCATGCGCGGGATGCGCAAAAACTGCTGGAGGAAAAAGCCCGCTTCCGCGACCTGGAGCACGCCTATGCCGCCAACCATATCGGCCGGCTGCAGGACAACACCGCCCAGAGCATCGAGACCAGCGCGCTGCACCTGGACCTGCTGTCCGAGCTCAAACGCATCAACTCGCACATCTGCTCGATCGCCTACCCGATCCTGGAAAGCAAGGGCGCGCTGTCCGCAACGCGGTTGCGCAGCTCGCGGCTGGCCGAGCTGGACGAAGCCCGCTACTGAAACCCGGCGGCCTGACCGCCACCACCCTGGCCACGCCATGCGATGCTGACCCTGGACGAGATCGAGACGTTGTTTTGCCAACGCGGCGGCGAGCAGTACAGCGGTGAGCCGGTGACCCAGCTGGCCCACGCGCTGCAAACCGCCGCGCTGGCCGAGTTGGACGGCGCCGACGACGAACTCGTCACCGCTGCGTTGCTGCACGACCTGGGCCACCTGGTGCACGGGCTCGGCACCGGGCCGAGGGACACGCCCACCTTGCGCGGCGTGGACGACCTGCACCAGTTCCAGGCGCTGCCGCTTTTGCGCGGCCGGTTCCCCGATCGTGTGCTGGGCGCGATCCAGGCCCATGTCGATGCCAAGCGATACCTCTGCGCCAGCCGGCCGGGTTACCACGACGCCCTGTCGGCCGACTCGCAACGCAGCATGTTGCTGCAGGGCGGGGCGTTCAATGCGGCGCAGGCCGCCGCCTTCATCGCCCGGCCCGGGGCCGCCGAGGCGGTGCGCGTACGCCTGTGGGATGACCAGGCCAAGTCGGCCGACAGGCCCACGCCCACGCTGGCGCATTTCATGGCACGGGTGCGGCGCTGCGCTGCGGCTTGAGCGTGGCCGCGCCGGCATTGGCAACCACACCGGCCGGGCGCGCCTGATGCCACGCCAGCCGTGCTGAGCCTGACCTGGCCCATCGTGGCCGCCGTGCTGGTGGGCGCGCTGCTGCATGCCGGCTGGAACGCGCTGGTCAAGAGCAGTGGGGACAAGCCCCTGGACACCGCGCTGGTGCATTTTCTGGGGGCCTGGGTGGCGCTGCCGCTGCTGTGCTGGGTGGGGCTGCCGACAACCGCGGGGCTGCCGTTCATCGCCGCGTCCCTGCTCATCCACATTGGCTACTACACCGCGCTGGCCGGGGCCTACCAGCATGGCGACCTGGGCCTGACCTACCCGATCATGCGCGGCTTTGCGCCGCTGCTGGTGGCGCTGGCCAGCGGCTTTGTGCTGGGCGAAACACCGACTGCCGCAGCCTGGATCGGCATCGTCGGCATCACGCTGGGGGTGTCGCTGGTGGGCCTGGCCCGTCCGGGTGAGGCGCTGCACCACCGCAAAGCACTGGCCTATGCCTTTGCCAACGCCGGCATCATCGCGGTCTATACCGTCATCGATGGCCTGGGGGTGCGCAGTGAAGTGGCCCACGGTGGCCAGGCGCTGCGTTATGTGATGCTGCTGTTTGTGCTGGACGGTATCGCCTACCCGGCGCTGGTCTGGCTGCGCCGCGACGCCGCCGGGCGGCGCCAGATCCTGGTTTATGCCCGGGCGCGCTGGCCACTGGCCGCCCTGGGTGGCAGTGCGTCGATCGGCTCGTACGCGATCGCGCTGTGGGCCATGACCCAAGCGCCGGTGGCCAGTGTGGCGGCGTTGCGTGAAACCTCAGTGTTGTTTGCCGCGGTGCTGGGCAGCCGGCTGCTGAAGGAAAAGTTCGGCCTGCAGCGGGCGCTGGGCACCGCGGTGATCGTGGCCGGCGTGATGGCGCTGCGGTTGGGCTGAGGCCGGGTTCTGCGGTGTTGGGGGCTGCCGCGGCACGGCCCGGACCCCAGGGGTTCCCTGTGGCGGGTCGGCTACCAGGCCGGCTCAGCCCGCTGACCGCCGGGCCAGGATCACCAGCGCCACGCCACCCAGCACCGCCGCCGACGCACCCAGCAGGTGCGGCGTCAGCGGCTCGCCCAACAGCATCACGCCACCGGCGGTGGCCAATGCCGGCACCGTCAGTTGCACGATCGCCGCCCGTGTGGCGGACAGGCCGCGCAGCGCGGTGTACCAGACGGCATAACCCAGGCCCGAGGCCACGCCACCCGAGGCCAGTGCCAGCAGGGCGCCGTGGGTATCCCAGCGCGCCAGTGGCCACAGCAGCGCGCTGGTGGCCAGCGCCAGCGGTGCGGCCCGCAAAAAGTTGCCAGCCGTGACCGTGGTCGCGTCATGCGCCACCCCATCCACGCCCGCGCTCACGCGCCGGCCGCGCAGCGTGTACACCGCCCAGGCCACGCCGGCACTGGCCATCAGCATGCCCGCGCTGAGCGATGGCGTCGCCAGTCCGGGCAGCAGCAGCCACACCAGCCCGGCGCTGGCGGCCGCCATACCCAGCCACTGCCACGGCCGCAGCCGCTCACCCCGCCACAGGCCCCAGCCGATCATCGAGGTCTGCACCACGCCAAACAGCAGCAGGGCACCGGTGGCCGCCGTCAGGCTGACATAGGCAAACGAAAACCCGGAGGCATAGACAAACAGCGCCAGTGCAGACAGCCAGCTGCCGGCATGCCAGGGCCGCAGCGGCGGGGCCGTCACGGCAGTGCCCAGACGGTTGTATCGCGGGCTTGACCTGCCGTGCCAAAGCACCAGCAGCGCCAGCACCAGCGCACCCGAAGCCAGCCGCAAGCTGGTGAAGCTGGCCGCATCGATGCTGGACTGCTTCAACGCGATACGGCACAGCAGCGAGTTGCCGGCAAACGCCAGCATCGCCAAGAGCGTGAGCGCGGTGGTACGGCCGGCGGAGGGTTGGGCGGTCGCGTTGGCGGACGGGTGGGTCGACGGGTGGGCCGACGGGTTGGCTGATCGGTCGGCTGAGGGGTCGGCTGATGGGTAGGCCGACGCCGTGGGCCTTGGCGGGGGTGCCGCCACAGGCGGCAAAGCAGACTTCGGGGTGGGCGGCAGAGGCATCTGCGCATGGTAGTGGCCGGCGCAGCGCACCTGGCCAGCGGGCCGACCAGTGCGGACAAGTGCTTGCGGTTGGGCAGGGCTGGAAAGCCGCAAAAAATGGCAGTTGCCGGCCAACCAGTGGGCCGCCATGCAGGCGGCGCTGGACGAATTGCTGCGCCGCCCGGTACCAGGCCAAAGCGGCGTGGCGGTGGATTTTGCGCAGCGGCCGTTGTGGCTGCTCAAGGGCCTGGACCACAGCGGCCGCAACGATTTCAAGACCGGTCATTGGCACTGAAATCTGGCATTACAGGTGGCCGTCGAACGTTGGCTGGCGCCAGCGCCTACCGCCGGATCAGCATCAGCTGACAGCGCCGTTGACTGCCACCGCCGATCAGGACCGCCGGGCCAATGGCAGGTTCAGTAGCAGGTTCTGCGGTTTGAGCCGCAAACCGCCATCGGCGGCCATCGCCAGCCCGAGGTAGACCGGTGCGCCCGCCAGGTCGGCCCGCATGTCGGCCGGGTTGGCAAAGTCCAGCCTGAACAAACCCACCAGCCGTGCCAGTCGGGCGTCATCGACGGATTGGCCCCGGTACAAATCGTTCAGGATAGCGGTCGACTCGACGTCCAGCCCCAGGTGCCAACGCCAATTGGCATCATCAATGCGCGCCACCGGCGTGATCGCCACCGTCACGCCCAGCAGGTGCTGCACCCAGCGCGCCAGTACCCGCGCCAGCGCAGCCAGGCCCGAGTGGGCCAGCGTGACCGGCACATTGACACCCGGCGCCAGCGCCTTGGGCACCTGGTGGGTCAGGTCCAGCACAAAGCGAAAACGCTCCAGGCCGTCATGGCCGCGGTCCTGCCAGTAGTCCGCTGCGTTGTCCAGGCTGAGCACCTGCAACTGCGCCGCCCGCAGTGGCACCTGGGCTTCGGCCAGCAAGCGGCCCAGTGCACCAAAGCCACCCGCGTCGCTCAGCCGGTCGAGGGTGGCGCGGTCGCCGGCCAACACCCGGCCGTCCTGCAGGGTGATGCGCTGCGGGCGGAACAGCAGCTCGGCCGCACGCGCGGCAAAGGCGTCGGCGTCGATGTCCAGCAGCTGGCGCAGGATGGTCTGGGCGATCCCGTCGATGAACACCGGCGGCAGCCTGATCGCCGTCTGCTGGAACAGGCCGGTGTAGTACGCCTCCAGCGTGCCCGCCGCCCGCACGCCATCGCGCAAGGCCAGGAACCACCGGTAGTTCTCACGGGCATCGTCGTCCTGCAAGGCGGCCAGCTCGGCCGGCGCCACCGGGTGCAGCGGGTCGGCCCGCAATGCCTGGTGCAGCCTGATCTCAGCCGGGCAGGATTCATCGACCAAGGCCAGCTCGGGCCGGTCCAGCCCGTGCGCGATCCAGGCGGGCGACGGCGGCAGCCGGCCGTGGTCGTCGGCCTGGAGGTGGCGCCAGCCGCAGGCTGGCCAGAAGTCGAGCATGGTGGGCAGGGGGGGTGTCAGCCGGATCAGGACGCCCAGCTGTCGCGCAGCCCGGTGATGCGGTTGAAGACGGGTGCGCCCGGCCGGTGCTCGACCGTGTCGGTGACAAAGTAGCCGTGGCGCTCGAACTGGAGGCGCTCTCCTGCGGCCAGCGCCGCCAGCCCCGGCTCGACAAAGCCGCTGACCACGCGCTTGCTGGCCGGGTTGAGCACCTCGCGGAAGTCGCGGCCGCCGGCCTCGGGTTGTGGCTCGGTGAACAGCCGGTCGTAGAGGTTGAAAGTCGCTGGCACGCCGTCCTGCAAGCCCACCCAGGTGATCGTGCCCTTGACCCTGACCGCATCCGCCCCGGGCGTGCCACTCTTGGTGTCGGGCACGACCTGGGCCAGCACGGCGGTGATGCGGCCATCCGCGTCTTTTTCGCAGCCGGTGCATTCGACCACCATGCCGTACTTCAACCGCACCTTGTTGCCCGGGAACAGGCGGAAAAAACCCTTGACCGGCAGCTCGGCAAAGTCGTCGCGCTCGACCCAGACCTCAGGCCCCAGACAGAAGCTGCGCTGGCCCAGGTCGGGCCGCTGCGGGTGGGCGGGTGCGCTGCACGGCTCGACATGACCTGCGCCAAACAGCTCGGCCCAGTTGACCAGCTTGAGCGGCACCGGGTCGATAACGGCCATGGCGCGGGCGGCCTTGCCTTCGAGATCGGTGCGCAGCGCGCCGTCGAGCACGCCGTAATCCACCCAGATATTGGTCTTGGACGCGCCGGTGTCCTCGGCAAACTTGCGCACCGCCTCGGGCGTGTAGCCGCGCCGGCGCATGCCGGCCAGCGTGGGCATGCGCGGGTCGTCCCAGCCGCTGACGATGCCCTCGTCCACCAGCGCCCGCAGCTTGCGTTTGCTGGTCATCACGTAGCTCAGGTTGAGCCGGCCAAACTCATGCTGCTTGGGCAGTGGCCGCTGCAGCAGGCCACCGTCCGCGAGTTGGCCCAACAGCCAGTCGTACCAGGGCCGCTGGTCCTCGAACTCCAGCGTGCACAGGCTGTGGGTGATGTTCTCCAGCGCGTCCTCGATCGGGTGCGCGTAGGCGTACATCGGGTAGATGCACCAGGTGTTGCCGGTGTTGTGGTGGTGGGCGCGCTTGATGCGGTAGAGCGTGGGGTCGCGCAGGTTGATGTTGGGCGAGGCCATGTCGATCTTGGCGCGCAGCACCATCGCGCCGTCGGCGTGCTGACCGTCGCGCATCTCGCGCAGGCGGGTCAGGTTGTCGGCCGGTGACCGGTCGCGCCAGGGGCTGTTGCTGCCTGGGGTATTGAAATCACCCCGTGCCGCGCGCATCACGTCGGCACTTTGCTCGTCCACATAGGCCAGACCCTGCGTCACCAGGTGCTCGGCGGCGCGGTACATGAAGTCGAAATAGTGGCTGGCGTAGTACAGGTGGCAGCTGGGCTGGCCATTGAAGTTGGCGTCCCAGGACCAGCCCAACCAGTGAACCATCTCGATGATGGCGTCGACAAATTCCTGCTCTTCCTTGTCAGGGTTGGTGTCGTCGAAGCGCAGGTGGCAAACACCGCCAAAATCAAGTGCCAGCCCGAAGTTGAGGCAAATGCTCTTGGCGTGTCCGATGTGCAGGTAGCCATTGGGCTCTGGCGGAAAACGCAAGCGCACACGCGCCGGGTCCAGCCCGCCAGCGGCCTGGTGCGCCGCATCGCCGGGTGAGCCGGCCCAGCGGCGCTGGGCGTAGGCACCGTCCTGCAACTCCCGCTCGATCAGCGTGCGCAGGAAATTCGCCGGTTTCGGCGGGGCATCGGTCTTGGCGGGCACGGGCTGGGACATGGGAGGGGGGCTGGCGGCCCGCCCGATGGGCCAGCCACGCATCAGACGCGGATCGCTGATTCTAGCGAGGCGGTACGCCGCGGCACGGGGCCTGACGCGCCTGTTTGTTGCCACCCGCGCCGGTGCTGGTGCGGCTTTGCACCGCCCTTGACCCGCACACAAAGATCCACGCATGGAGGACAAAACCCGGCTTGATCGCGCGGCGGCAGCGCGCTTGTTTCGCAGGGACGTTGTGCGAGGCCTGCGTCGTGGACCCTCCCGGTTCTGTGGTGCTGGTGTGGCCCAGGCTTGCCGGTCTACATGCCCTTGAACAGGTGGGCGTACAGCCGGCTGGCCGTCAAACGCTCACTGCGGCCGCGCAGCGTGAGAAACACCTTGCCCGAATCATCCCGCAGCGCGCTGCCGATGGCCGACGCCCGCACCACCAGACTGCGGTGCACCTGCCAGAACTGCTGCGCATCGAGCTGCGGCAGCAGGTCGCGCAGCGACAGCCGGATCAGGTGCTCGCGCTCCGCGGTGACCACCCGCAGGTACTTGTCGGCGGCCTCGAAATACAGCACCTCGGCCACCGGCACCAGGTAGACGGTGTTGCCCACGCCGGCCTGGATCACCTCCAGCCGTTGCGCGGGCTGGGGTAGTGCGGTGCCGGCGTTGCCCAGCAACACCCGCAGCTGGGCCAGCGTGTGCTGCAACACCGGGTCCGACAGCGGGTGCGGGGCTGGCGCATCGGCGGCCGGCGCTGGCGCTGGTCCGGCGCCGGTCAGCGGGCCGGACAGCGTGAGGGTCGCCCGGTCGGCCAGACGCTGCTTCAAGCGTGCAATGCAGACCGCCAGGCGTGGACCGTCTACCGGCTTGAGCAGGTAGTCCACGGCTTGGGCATCAAAGGCCTGGAGCGCGTACTGGTCGTAGGCGGTGACAAACACCAGCAGCGGGAAGGGCGTGCCCTCGGGCCAGTCCTCGGCCAGTGCCTGCGCGGCCTCCAGGCCCGTCGCGCCGGGCATGCGGATATCCAGAAAGCAGAGCTGCGGCTGCAGCGCCAGCGCCTCGCGCACGGCGCTCAGGCCATCGGCCACCCGTGCAGTGATGCGCAACTCGGGCCACAGCCGGGCCAGTTCGGCCTGCAAGGCCGCGGCCAGCAGCGGTTCGTCTTCGGCGATCAGGGCGGTGGGCATGGGGTGTGCTCAGCGGCTGGTGGTTGGCGTTGCGGATGGCTGCGGCGGCGGGGCGGTGGGCTGGGGCTGCAGCAGCGGCAAATCCAGTTCGGCTACGGTGCCGCCGTCGGGGCCTGGCGCCGCGGCCAAAGTGAACCGGGCCTGGTCGCCGTACATCGTGGCCAGCCGGGCGGCCACATGTTGCGTGCCGTAGTCGCTGTGTGGGCCGGCCGTCCCCGCCGTGAGACCCGACGGCGCACCGTCACCCGCCGAACGGTCAGCGCTTTCCGTCAACCCGACACCGGTATCGCGCACCGTCAGCAGCAGGCGATTGCCACGCTGTTCGGCGCGCACCTCGATGCGGCCGCCGGCGACTTTGGGCTCCAGACCGTGGCGGACGCTGTTTTCAACCAGCGGTTGCAGCAGCAGGGGCGGCACCGCCAGATCGCGCAAGGGCCCGGGCAGGTCCAGCGTGACCTGCAGCCGCGGGCCCATGCGCAGCGCCATCAATGCCAGGTAGTCACCCAGGCGGTCGAACTCGGCCGACAGCGGGTGCAGCGTGGCGCGTGACGCACCCAGCGTGGCGCGCAGGTAGCCGATCAGGCGGTCCAGCATGGCCTGGGCGCGCGGGGGGTCCAGCGCGATCAGCACCCGCAGATTGGCCAGGGTGTTGAACAGCATGTGCGGCTCCAACTGGGATTGGAGCAGCATCAGCTGGCTCTCGGCGGCCTCGCGCCGGGCGGCGTCGGCCGCTGCCTGCTCGGCGCGCAGCCGTTCGTTGGCGCGAAAGTACCAGGTGGCGGCCACCGCGGCGATGATGCTGATCGCCACAGCGCCTGGGTTCTGCAGCATGCTGGGCGTTCTGAAGCCGGTGATGGCGTCGCCCACCGCGCTGCCCAGGGTGTAGCCCAGACCCGTGCCGCCCAGGACGCAGACCAGCATCCAGCCTGGCCCCGGCCAGCGTGAGCGCTCGTAGGCTGACATGTGGGGCCGGCCCTGCAGCCAGGACGCCAGCAGCAACCGGCTGGCGTCGATGAACAGCCAGCACAACGTGCCGATGGCGGCTGAATAGACCCACGCGGTCAAAAGGCTGCCCCGCCCGTTGCTGGTCATCAGCCAGATCGCCAGCGCGATCAGCGCGCACAGCAACTGGCTGCGCAAGCCGCGCTGCAAAAACCCAGCCCAGGGACTGGACGGTGCGGTGGCGGCAGTCGGTGGCATGGCCCGCATTGTCAGATCGTCCGGCCCGTGGCGACTGAAGCGGCATTGGCCACGGCCGCGGCCCTCACCACACTGCGGCGGTGGCGGGGGTGGGCTGGGCACGCTGCTGCAGCACGCGCAGCGCGCGGGCGGCAAACAGGCCCGTGGCGACACCGTAAAGCAGGCCGGACGCCAGCACGAACAGGCCGATGTGGGCCAGCCCGGGTGACACCGCCAGCGACACGGCTACCGCATAGCGCAGCCAGAAAATCAGCATCAGCAGGGCCAGCGGAGCCCAACTGCCGCCGATCGCCCAGCGATTTCCAGCCAAGGCCTGCACCTGACGCGGCAGGACCAGCGGGCGGTTCAGGGCGATGCCCAGTATCACGCCGGCCGCCCAGCCCGCCAGTGGCAACCATTGCAGGCCAAACGCGCTCGTGGCCGCCAACAAAGACAACAGGCCCAGTGCCAGCGGCTGGACGATCATGCGCCCCCGCGAAACCACATGGTCTTGCGACTGTTTGAGACCCAACATGACCAGGGCGGCAAGGATCGCCCAGACCCAGAGCGGCGTGTGGCTGAGGACGCCATAGACAAAGCGCAACATGCTGGACTTTCTGCGGGCGGAGGCCGCGGCGATCGGCGTTGAGCCGGGGATGCAGGCATCGTGCCGATCCCCTGGCGTGGCGGCCATCGCCGTGCGATGCAGCGCTTGCAGCCGTCGCCAAACGCAAAGCCTACGGCGCCAAATCAAACCCGCCGTGTCGTGCCGTGAGTCACGCGTCGATTGCGCCTGTTTTCAGCACCAGAGCCAGATGCGCCAAAGCCACTCGGGCACCCGGTTGTGTGTTGGGCGGTAAAACTGTCGATAGGCGCTGTTCATGAGAGTCTCCGTTTGCGAGTACTGTACAAAACAACAGCCTTGTCGGCAAGACCCTGTCGCGGCAAGGCCATCAGGGCCTGGCGGCCCCTCCTGCAGGTGCGGCGTCGCGCGCGCGCCTCCCTTGCCCGGGCACAGCCCTTACCGGGCAGCCGTCGACGACCGACGGCAGCCGGCAGTTGCAAGCAGCGCGGATCACCTGCGGTTTCAGAAATCCGGTTTTGCGTCGAAATAGCCAGGTATCGGGGCGCGTGCCCGGATCGATCGAGGGCACTGGCCAAAACCCAGTGCCACCACAGTGACCGATTTCAGTTCAACGGAGCGTTCAGATGAAGCCCAGACAGGACATCCAGGCCATGGCCCGCGAACTGCGTGAGCATGGCTTCGACGCGGTGCAGGAGCGGCGCTTCCTGCTGGCGTTCGACGCGGCCAAGGTGGCGGCCGTCTGGTTGGTTTGCGCGCGCTACGGTGCCGGTGAGTCAGCGATGCTGGACGCGTTGCAGAGCAGCCGCAACCTCGGCGCTGAAGTGCGGCAACTGGTCGAGCGCATGGAGGTCTCGCCAGCTTTTGTGGGTTATATCCACAGCGGACTTGGGTTCTGAGCCCAACGCCGCCCGCCCCTGGCGGCGTCTCAGCGATCCCTCACCCACCCTGAACCGCCTGCGCTGCAAAGCGCCGGCGGTTTTGTCCGTCTGGCCCGCGCGCCAGCCTTGTTGCGTTCACCCGTTGGATCTGCCGAGCCGGTCAAGACCAACGGCTTGGCCAACCTGCCCACCGGCGCCCGCAACCGCACCTACACCCACCCCGACGGCCAGAAGGCCGCCAGGTACGCCGCCGCCGAAAAAGCCGCGATCGACAGCGCCAACCCGAACGACAGCATGCCTCCCCAGCGCCCCTGCACGGGCGTGCAGTTTGCGGCCATCACCGACTTCCAGCGTATGGGTCTGGCAGTGAGCCAGCAGGTGAGCCCGGCGCTGGCCGGCAAGATGGCGGTGACTGCGGCGCTCAAGGCCGGCGGGGCCGCGGCCGAGCGCGATATGAAGCAGGTCGGCTACTTCACGGTGTGTCTCAATCTTGGCGCGCAGCCTGTGGCTGGCTGACTTACTGGCGGCGGCCGACGCCGAGGCATCGGTCTGCCGGACGCCGCCGCTGGCCCGACGCTTCGAGCCTGACGAGCGGCAGCATGAGGCGCTGATGGCACGCTAAGGCCGGTTCAGCGCCCTTTACCCGGCGCTCCAGCCTCTGTTTGGCTGACTGCGGCCGGGTGGCGCCGCCGTCACCCAGTGCTTGAAACTTGAATATTGATTCATATTTTTCTATGATGGCGCTATGAGGCGCCGCGGGCCGTTGCGCGGCAAACCGACTCAGCGGCGCCTCGGGGCCGTACATCGACGGCCCATCTCGGGCATGTCGGGCCTTCAAACCAACCCTGGATAACAGCGCCGCATGACCGCCACGCCGTACAACAGCATTCCCCTGGTCAAGGGCCTGCCGCTGATCGGCAACCTGCCCAAGTTCCTGCGCGACCCGCTGGCCAATGCCCAGTCGCTGGAGGTGCATGGCAACGTGGTGCGGTCGCGCACATTTTTCGAGACCGTCACGCTGCTCGGCCCCGACGCCAACCAGTTTGTGCTGCACGACCGCGAGGGCAACTTCTCCAGCCGGGGCGGCTGGTACTACTGGATCGACCGGGTGTTTCCGGGCGCGATCATGGCGATGGATGACCCCCAACACAAACACCACCGACGCATCATGCAGGGCGCCTTCAAACGCTCGGCGATGGAGCGTTATGCGCAGGACATGGGGCCGGTGATCGCGCGTGTGCTCGACACCTGGCCCGCCGGCTCGGGCCAGTCGATGCGGGTGTTTCCGCAGATTAAAGCCTTGACGCTCAACATTGCGGCCCGGGTGTTCATGGGCATGGCGCTGGGCGCTGAGGCCGACCGCATGAACCAGGCCTTCATCGACACGGTGGCGGCCTCGCTGGCGCTGGTGCGCAAGCCGCTGCCGCCGTTGGCGATGTGGCGCGGCGTGCGGGCCCGCCGGTTCCTGGTGAAGACGATGCAGGCCCGGCTGCCGGAGAAGCGCGCCAGTGAAGGCCCGGACCTGTTCAGCCAGCTGTGCCATGCCCGCAGCGAGGACGGCGAGCGATTCACCGACGACGAGGTGGTCAACCACATGATCTTCCTGATGATGGCGGCGCACGACACCACCACCTCGACCCTGACCACGATGTTTTACTGCCTGGCCCGTCATCCCGATTGGCAGGACCGGTTGCGGCAGGACGCGCAGGCCCTGCCCGAAGCGCAATTGCGCTTCGCTGATCTGGCCACCTGTGACCGCACCGAGTGGGTCATGAAGGAGTCGCTGCGGCTGTACCCGCCACTGACCTCGATCCCGCGCAAGGCCAGGCAGGACTGCGAATTCGGCGGCTTCCAGATCCCCAAAGGAACGCCGGTGGGCATCTCACCGATCCACACCCACCACATGCCGTCGCTGTGGACCCGGCCCACCGAGTTCGACCCCGAGCGGTTTTCACCCGCCCGGGCAGAGCACCGACGGCATACCTACGGCTACCTGCCGTTTGGCGGTGGCGCACACCTGTGCATCGGCCAGCATTTTGCGGACATGGAGGTCAAAAGCGTGATGCACCAGGTGCTGCGGCGCTTCCGCTTCAGCGTGCCCGAGGGCTACCGCATGCCCTACCAACTGGTGCCCATCGCCAAGCCGCGTGACGGCCTGCCGATCAACCTGCAGGCGTTGTGAAGCCGACTGACGCCAGAAAACTTCGCGCCAGTTCAGGCGCCAGCGCCGGGTCGTGCAGCCGCACTGGGCCGGCGTCATGCACCACGGCGTTGACCAGCGTGGAAAACACCATCTGAAACGCAAAGCTCACCTGGGCTTGCCCCACCGCGTCAGGTTTGGCGTGCAAGTCGGGCGCCAGCAGTGCGTAGACCAGTCCGTCAACCCGGGCGCACAGGCGCATCAGCGGCGCCCAATACAACTGGGTGCGGGCCGGGTCGCTGACCGCGGCGCGAAAAATACCCTGGTGGTCCCGGTGCACCTGCACCAGCCAGTGCATCAGCAGCGACACCTTGCCCGCCGCAGTCGCGCAGTTCAGGGCAGGGGAGGCGAGCAGTTGCTCCAGTTCGGCAAAGGCGGCAAACGCCGACCCGCGCGCCAGCTCGGCGAACCAGGCGTTTTTGTCGGAAAAGCGCGCATAAAACGAACCTACCGCCACCCCGGCAGCGGCCGCCACCTGCGCCACGCTCAGCGCCGGCAGGTCATGCAACTTGAGCAGATCACGCCCGGCCGCCAGCAATGCCTGCTGTTTTTGCAGGCTGCGCTGCTGCTTGGCCTGGTGTACACCGCGGCCAGGCAACGACGCGTCGGCGGAGTTGATCGGCTGGGTCATGGCGAAATGATGCCACCTCGTGCCCGCGGTACGGGTTGGCCAGCACCGTGGGCCCGCACACGGTGCATGAAAATGCCGCGTCCATGTAAGCAATGCACGCTGCCGGCGACTGAAGTCTGTCTGCTGCATCCACCCCCACCACGGCAACATTTGACCTTAACCCAACCCAACCGCTGATCCCAGCTCGGAGCCTCTCATGATCAAGAACCCAGCCGCTGTTTTGCCCACCGCCGCCTTGGCACTCGCCCTCAGCACGGCTTTTGCCGCCCTGCCGGTGGTCGCGCAGGCCGACAAGGAGAAGTGCTTCGGCGTTGCGCTCAAGGGCAAAAACGACTGCGCAGCCGGCGCTGGCACGACCTGCGCGGGCACCTCCAAGGTCGACTTCCAGGCCAACGCCTGGACCTTGGTGCCCAAGGGCACCTGTGAAAAGACGGCCTCCAAGACGTCGCCGACCGGCAACGGCCAGCTCAAGACCTTCGCTGCCAAGTCGACCTGAGCGCAGCCGACACGGCCGACTGCCGACCCGCCCGATTGCGTTCGCTGCACCATGTGTGAAGCCAACCTGCCCGGCGCGCACACGGGTACGCCGGTGGTCGGCACCGGCACGGCGCCGCTGCCGCTGCGTGCCGGCCTGGGCTTGAAATCGCAACACATCCAAGACGTGCTGGACACGCGGCCGGACCTTGGTTTTTTTGAAGTGCACGCCGAGAACTACATGGTTGCCGGCGGCGCCGCCCCCTATTTTCTGGGGCGGGTGAGGGAGCACTACCCGATCTCGCTGCACGGTGTGGGCCTGTCGATCGGCGGCGCCGAACCGCTGGATGCGGCGCACCTTGACCGCCTGGCCGCGTTGATCCGCCGCTTCGAGCCCGCCGTGTTCTCAGAGCATTTGGCGTGGTCTCGCCACAACGGGGTGTATTTCAGCGACCTGTTGCCGCTGCCCTGGACCCGGGCCACGCTGGACCGGGTGTGTGCACATGTTGACCAGGTACAAACCCGGCTCGGCCGCACGCTGCTGCTGGAAAACCCGGCCACCTACCTTGAGTTCGAGGCCTCTACCTTCAGCGAAGCCCAGTTCTTGTCCGAGGTGTTGCAGCGCACGGGCTGTCGGCTGCTGTTGGACATCAGCAATGTGCAGGTGTCCTGCGTCAACCATGGGCGAGATCCTCACGCCTATCTGGACCAATTGCCCGCTGACCGGGTGGCGCAGATCCATCTGGCCGGTTTTGCCGTGGCGCAGGACGCTGGTGATGCGCCTCTGCTGATCGACGACCACGGCGCCGCGGTGCACGACAGCGTGTGGCGGTTGTATGCCGAATGGATTGCACGGCACGGCGCCCGGCCCACGCTGATCGAGCGCGACAACGCGGTGCCCGCGCTCGGGGTTGTGTTGGCCGAGGTGGAGCGCGCCGAGCGGCTGATGCACACCGCAACGGCAAAGCGGCCCGCCAGTGCGAGGGTTGGACCATGAGCGGGGCTGCTGCCCAGGACCGTGCAGGCGACTGGGCGGCGGCACTGCTGGACCCGCTGCGCGCCTGCCCGCCGGGCCTGCGGGTCTGTAACGCGTCCGACCCGATGTTGCGTCTGGCCGTCTACCGCAACAACGTGCTCGGCAGCCTGGTTGATGGCTTGGCGACCAGCTTCCCTGTGGTGCAGGCACTTGTGGGCGAGGTGTTCTTCCGTGCCATGGCCGCTGTGTTTGTACGGGCCGCGCCACCCTGCTCGCCGGTCTTGGCCCACTACGGTGACGGCTTTGCCGGCTTCATCAGCGGTTTTGAGCCGGCCAGCGGGCTACCCTACCTGCCCGACATCGCACGCCTGGAACACGCCCGGATCCAGGCGTTTCACGCTGCCGATGCGCCGGTCCTGTCCGCTGCCGACGCCTCGTCGGCCTTGGGGTACGGCGAGCACACCGGCGCGTTGCGGCTGGTCTGCCACCCGGCGCTGCAGCTGGTGCGGTCGGCCCATCCCGTGGTGGCTTTGTGGGCGGCGCACCAGGACGATGCCACCGTCGCCCTGGGTGACATCGACCTGAGACAGGCCGAAACGGCACTGGTGCTGCGACCCGCGCTGACCGTCCAGGTCATTGCGCTCGCGCCCGGTGACGCAGCCTTTGCCGGCGCCCTGTGGCGCCAGGCCGATCTGGCGTCGGCCGCGGCCGACGCGGCACAGGCCGATCCCTCATTCGATCTGGCCGCCAGCCTGCGCCTGTTGCTGGTGCACGGTGCCTTGACGGCCGTTCAACACCCGAAAAACCACCTGAAAGGCTGATGCCATGAGCACACTGACCGCCCCTGCAGCGCAACCCGCCACGCCAGGGTTTGCCGCGCCACTGGTGCGCTGGGCAGACCGGTTTGTGGCGCTTTGCAGCCGGATTCCTTACAGCGCGATCGCGTTACTGGCCCGTTTCTCGATCGCCGCGGTGTTCTGGACGTCGGCGCAGACCAAGGTTCAGGGTCTGGTCATCAATCTCGTTGAGGGCCAGGTGCAGTTGGGGTGGCCGCGCCTTTCGGACTCGGCGGTTGCATTGTTTCGTGATGAATACAAGCTGCCGCTGCTGCCACCCGAGCTGGCGGCGGTGCTGGCGGCATCTGCCGAACATGGCTTGGCGTTGCTGCTGTTGCTCGGTCTGGCCACCCGGCTGTCCGCGCTGGGGCTGCTGGGCATGACGCTCGTGATCCAGCTGCTGGTCTACCCTGGCGCCTATGCCACGCATGGCACCTGGGCTGCACTGTTGTTGATGTTGGTGGCGAGCGGACCTGGCGTTCTGTCGCTGGACCAGCTGTTGCGCCGCCGCCGGTAACCGTTTCAGCGCACAACCAGCAAGGGCATGGACCGGTTACCCGGTCCATGCCCTTTGCTGTTGTTACGATTTCGGTCTTACGCGGTTTGCATCACGTCCCGGCTTTGGGTGGGCGTGATCTCCTGCACCGGCATCTGCTCGGTGTCCAGCACGAGCGCTCGGATATCGTGCGCCAGATTGCCCTTCGGACCTTGCACCATCTCGAAACTGACCTTGGCCCCTTGCTTGAGCGTCCGAAACCCTTCCATCTCGATGGCTGAGAAATGTGCAAACACGTCGGGGCCACCCCCGTCGGGCTCAAGAAACCCAAAACCCTTGGCGTCGTTGAACCATTTGACCGTTCCCGTCAACATCATGTACTCCCGGTCATCCTCTTCGGCTGAGAATGTTCTTGATTCTGGGAACACAGCCGCGGCCGGGTCAATGCGGAGAACTGGACCATCTGATGTCGCGAACACCCTACACCGGCCATGGGACGGGATGGCGGCATGCCCTGCTTGGCACAAGGCATTCAATGCGCGGTCCAGGCGCGCAGTGGCAACAGGCACGATCTCATGCTGCTATTCACCGCTTGCAGTTGACAGAAATGGCGCAATATCCCACCGATGCCGATAGCCCATAGCGTGACTCGATAGAATGGACCATGCCCAAGGAAGACCCGCCTTCACCGCCGCCCAGACCGCCCGCGATGCCCCGTCGCGGCAACGACGGGGCTGTGGTGGTCGAGCGCAAAACTGCAAGAACCAAGCCGCCGCAGCTCTACCAGGTGGTCTTGCTCAATGACGACTACACGCCGATGGAGTTTGTGGTGATGGTGTTGCAGCACTACTTTCGCTGTGACCTCGAATCCGCCACGCTCATCATGCTGAAGATCCACCACGAAGGCCGTGGCGTCTGCGGTGTCTTCACCAAAGACGTCGCGGCGACCAAGGTTGAACTCGTGCTCGCCGCGGCCCGCCGCGCCGGGCATCCGCTGCAGTGCATTATGGAGGCCGCATGATTGCGCAAGAACTTGAAGTCAGCCTGCACATGGCGTTCGTCGAGGCGCGCCAGCAGCGCCACGAATTCATCACCGTCGAGCATCTGCTGCTTGCGCTGCTGGACAACCCGTCCGCGGCTGAAGTGCTCAAGGCCTGCGCGGCCAATATCGATGACTTGCGCAAGAGTCTGACCACCTTCATCAAGGAAAACACCCCCACGGTGGGCGGGTCCGAAGAGGTGGACACCCAGCCGACGCTTGGCTTCCAGCGCGTGATACAGCGCGCAATCATGCATGTGCAGTCCACCGGCTCGGGCAAGAAAGAAGTGACCGGTGCCAATGTGCTGGTCGCGATCTTCGGCGAGAAGGATTCACACGCCGTCTACTACCTGCACCAGCAAGGCGTTACCCGGCTCGATGTCGTCAACTTCATCGCCCACGGCATCAAGAAGAGCGACCCACCCGAACCCACCAAGAACAACGAGAGTTCGGGTCAGGAAGGCGAGAAGGAAGAGGGCGGTGGTGGTGACGCCAAGGGCTCG
>JANMXG010000355.1:0-4542 GCA_031394235.1 Betaproteobacteria bacterium | reverse complement strand
TGGGCAACATCCAGAAGATCGGCAAGACCTGCACCGTTGACGGTGTGATCGACAAGGCCGAGGTGCCCAGCCACCCGGGCCTGTGGTTCATGGACTCCTCATCGGCAGCCGCCGAGATGGTGACGCTGTGCGCCGCCTCGGGCTTTGTCGTGCACTTTTTCCCCACCGGCCAGGGCAATGTGATCGGCAATGCGATCGTGCCGGTGATCAAGCTCTGCGCCAATCCGCGCACCGTGCGCACGATGAGCGAGCACATCGATGTGGACGTCACCGGCCTGCTGCAGCGCGAGATCACGCTCGACCAGGCGGGCGACCAGGCGCTGGAATCGATGCTGCGCACAGCCAACGGGCGCCTGACTGCGGCCGAGGCCCTGGGCCACCGCGAGTTCGTGATGACGCGGCTGTACGAGAGCGCCTGACCTGCTGCAATGCTGCCGGCCCCCGCTGAACCGGGGGCCGGCGCCCCGGCAATTTCTTAACAACCCATGCCCTCATTGACCGACCCGCCATGCGCATCCTGATCACTGAATTCATGGACGAACGCGCCGTGGCGCGTCTGCAGGCCGCCCACGATGTGCTCTACGACCCCCAACTGGTGGACGACGCGCCACGGCTGGCCAGCGAGGCCGCCCGGGCCGACGTGATCATCGTGCGCAACCGCACCCAGGTGCGGGGCGCGCTGCTGGCAGCGCTGGGGCGCTGCACGGTGGTGGGCAGGCTGGGTGTGGGGCTGGACAACATCGACGTGCCGGCCTGCGCGGCGCGCGGCATGCGGGTGATCCCGGCCACCGGCGCCAATGCGCTGAGCGTGGCCGAGTACGTGATCGGCACGGCGATGCTGCTGTTGCGGGGCGCCTACGCCGCCACCCCGGCGGTGGCTGGTGGGCAGTGGCCGCGCAACGCCTTGTCCAACGGGCGCGAGATCGCGGGCAAGACGCTGGGCCTGATCGGTTTTGGCTCGATCGGCCAGCTCACCGCCACGATGGGCCTGGCGCTGGGCATGCAAGTCGTGGCCTTCGACGCCATGATGGACGACGACCACCCTGCCTTTGCCCAGATTGGCGCACGCTTTGCGGGGCTGGATGAGTTGGTCACGGTCAGTGATGTGGTCAGCCTGCATGTGCCTTTGGTGGACAGCACCCGCGGCTTGTTTGGCGCCGCGCGCATCGCGGCGATGAAGCCGGGTGCGGTGCTGATCAACACCGCTCGCGGCGGCATCATCGACGAGCCGGCGCTGGCCGCCGCGCTGCGCTCGGGCGCGCTGGGCGGTGCGGCGATCGACGTGTTCGGCACCGAGCCGCTGCCCGCCTCGCCCCATTTCGACGGTTGCCCCAACCTGATTCTGACGCCGCACGTTGCGGGCGTCACGGCCGAGGCCAACGAGCGCGTCAGCTTCCTGATCGCCGACAAGGTGTTGGAGACGCTGGCATGAAGCTGCCGATTGCAGAAGTCCAGACGCTGGTCAGTGCCGCGCTGCAACGCGCCGGTGCCAACCCGGCGATGGCTGAGGCCACCGCCTGCGCGCTGGTGCTGGCCGAAGCGCAGGGCCTGGGCTCGCACGGCCTGAGCCGGGTGGGTCAGTACAGCACCCATTTGCGCAACGGTCGGGCCAACGGCGCCGCCGTGCCGCAGGTGCTGCGCCGCAAGGGCGGCGCGCTGGTGATCGATGCCGGCGAGGGACTGGCCTTTGCTGCCTGCACGCTGGCGGTGCACGAGGCCATTGCCGCCGCGCGAGAGCACGGCATCGCGCTGGCCGGCGTGGTGCGCAGCCACCACTGCGGCGTGGTGGTCGATCACCTGCGCGCCGTGGCCGCAGCCGGCATGGTCGGCCTGGGTTTTGCCAACTCGCCGGCAGCGATGCCGGCGGCGGGTGGCAAACATCCAATCTTTGGCACCAACCCGGTGGCGGCGGTGTTTCCGCGGCGTGGCCAGGACCCGTTGATGATCGACCTGAGCCTGTCCGAGGTGGCGCGTGGCAAGGTGATGGTGGCGGCCAAGAAGGGCGAGGCGATCCCGCTCGGCTGGGCACTGGATGCCGACGGCCAGGCCACCACCGACGCCCAGGCAGCGCTGGCCGGCTCGATGCTGCCGATCGGTGCCGCCAGCTCGACCAAGGGCGCGATGCTGGCGCTGGTGGTCGAGTTGCTCGTCACCGCGCTGATCGGCGGTCGCTATGGCTTCGAGGCCTCAAGCTTTTTTGTCGATGAGGGCAACCGGCCCGGCATCGGCCAGGCCTTCATCGTGATCGACCCGGGCGCGCTCGCCGGCAGCGACAGCTTCTTTGACCGCATCGAGGTGTTGCTGACCGAGATGCAACGTGACGACGGCGTGCGCCTGCCGGGTGCCCGCCGCGAAGCCTTGCGCCGGCGTGCCGAGGCCGAAGGCCTGGAGGTGGCCGACACGGTGCTGGCGGGCTGGCGCAGCGTTTGAGCGTTTGAATAACCGGACGCCTGAGAGTCCTTGGCCGCCGCCCACCCCTAGCGGCTGAGCGATCATGTGCCGCAAACGACACGGAGATCTGAATGCAACGACGTCAATGGATGGGCTGGGCCGCTGCCGGCGCACTGGCCGGGGTACAGCCCGCCGGAGCCCAAACCGATTACCCCAAGCCCGGCAGCACGCTGCGCTACATCGTGCCGTTTCCGCCGGGGGGGCTGACCGATGTGATGGCGCGTCTGGTGGGCCAGCAGCTCGGCCAGCGCTGGGGCATCACGGTGGTGATCGACAACAAACCCGGCAACGGCGGCCAGATCGGCGCGGACGCCGCCGCCAAGGCGCCGGGTGACGGCTACAACCTGCTGGCCATCACGCTGACCCACGCGGCCAACGTGACGCTGTTCAAGGGCAAGGCGCCCTACGATTTGCAGCGTGACCTGAAGCCGGTGGCCTTGCTGGCCGGCTCGCCGATGCTGGTGGTGGTGCCGGCCGCCAGCCCGATCAAGGACTTCAAGGATCTGGTGGCCCAGGCCAAACTGCGCAAGCTCAACGCCGGCTCGTCGGGCAATGGCACGCCGCCACATTTGACGCTGGAGCTGTTTGGCGACCTGCTCAAGGCCGAGATCCAGCACATCCCCTACAAAGGCGGCGCGCCCAGCATGACCGACCTGATCGGCGGCCAGCTTGACGTGATCTTCTCCAACATGCCCGAGAGCATCGTGCATGTGAAGTCGGGCAAATTGCGGGCACTCGCCATTGCCAGTGCCGCCCGCCACCCGCTGGTGCCCGAGGTGCCCACCACGGCTGAATTGGGCATGCCGCAACTGGCGGTGGAAAACTGGACCGCGATCCTGGCGCCAGCGGCCACGCCCGACGCGGTGGTGGCCAAGATCGGCGCCGAGGTGGTGGCCATCATGGCTGGCGCCGAAATCAACGAGCGGGCGCGCACCCAGGGCTTCCGCGTCGATGCGCGCGGGCCCAAGGAGTTTGCGCCGTTCCTGAAGGACGAGATCGAGCGCTGGGCCCGCATCATCACGGCCGCCAAGATCCAGGCCGATTGACAGCCTGACGGGCTAACCGGTTGACCAGCCTTTCGGCTGATCGCTGGACCGGCTGATCGCTTGACCGGCTGACCGGCTGACCGATTGCGGCCTGGGGGAAAGGGCGGCAGCGGCCGCTGCCGCGTCAAGCCTTGCCGGGCGGCTGCGCCAGGGTGCTGCCCCGCACGATCAGTTGCCAGGACAGCGCCAGCCCGACTGGCGCCTTGCCACTGTGGAGAGCAGCCAGCAGCGCCTGTGCAGTGGCCCGGCCGATCTGCTGGCTGGGCGGATGCACGGTGGACAAGGCCGGTTGCAGCTGCCGGCCGACCGGAAAATCCCCAAACCCCAGCACCGCCAGGTCCTGCGGCACCCGCAGGCCCTGGGCCTGGGCCTGCATCAACAGGCCGCAGGCCAGGTGGTCGTTGGCGCAGGCCACGGCGCTAGGCCGGCCCGGCAGGGCGTCCGCGTTCGGACCCGGTGACAGCAACTCGCGCAAGGCCTGCCGGCCAGCGTCGAACGGGTCGCCCCTGGCGGCGCGTTGCAGCCGGACGCTGGCACCGGCGCGGCACACCTCGTCGGCAAAAGCCGCACCGCGCTCGTGGGCGCGGAAGTCGGTGTCCACACCGCTGTCCACATAGGCCAGCGCGCGGTGGCCGGCGGCCAGCAGGTGCTGGGCCATCGCCCGGCCCACTTGCGCATGGTTGAAGCCGATCTGCGCGAACGGCGACGCCTCGTCGGGCTGGTGGTCCCACACCTCCACCACGGGCGTGCCAGCGGCATGGGCATCGGCCATCAGGCGGCGGGTACCGTCGGTGTGGTGGCGGCCGGTGACCACCAGGCCCAGCGGTGCCCAGCCCAGCAGTGCGCGTAACTGTTCTTCTTCGCGTTCGGGCGAGTAGCCGGTCGACGCCAGCAGCAGCTCATGGCCGGTGGCCTGCAGCGCTTCGCTCAGCGCCTGCACGGTTTCACCAAAGATGGAGTGACCCAGGTTGGGGATCAGCGCGGCCACGATGTTGCTGCGCCCGCTGGCCAGCAGGCCCGCTTGTTTGTTGGGCACGTAGCCGGT
>JANMXG010000354.1:0-12609 GCA_031394235.1 Betaproteobacteria bacterium | reverse complement strand
CTTGAAGATCGGGTTCTTGATGCCGTACTGGGCCATGCCGTCCTTGATCAGCGTGAGCTTCAGGTGCACCCATCCGGCCATCTCGATCGCGCCGCAAAAAGTGATCTCGCCGTCGCCTTGGCTGAAGTGCAGGTCGCCCACGCTCAGGCCGGCGCCGTCGACATAGACCGGAAAAAAACATCTTGGCGCCACGCGACAAGTCCTTGATGTCGCAGTTGCCGCCGTGCTCACGTGGCGGCAGGGTACGGGCAGCCTTCAGCTGCAGCCTTGGCTTTGGCATCGCCGGTCAAGCGGCCGATGCCGGCTGTCTTGCTTGGCGCCAATGTCGAGCAGGTCCACCACCAGCAGATCGCCGGGTTCGGCACCCTTGCCGCCGACCAGGCCCGACAGGCAGTGCACGGCGCTCAGGTCGATGTCGCGCACAGCATCGGCCGAGTCGTTGTTCTTGATGAAGCCGCCGGTCCAGTCAAAGGTCTCCAGGATGAAGTCATCGCCTGGGTTTACCCAGCAGGCCATCGGGACGTCTGGGTGCCAGCGGTTGTGGATGTTCTCGTTGTCCAGTGGCGATTGGGTGAGGTCAACGCTGATCAGGGTCTCGGCCATGGTTCATTTCCAGCCAAGGAACGGGTGGTGGAATCAATAGGGTCAGACGGAAAGGCATTGCTTGATGTGGGCGACATCGGTGTCGGCACGGCGCGTCTCGTGCACCCGCCGGCCACCTTCGATCACAAACAAGCGGTCGGCCACCTCCAGCGCAAAGCTCCGCACCTGCTCGCAGACGATGATGGTGATGTCGCGCATCTTTCGGATCTCGTTCAGCGCCTTGGCGATGTTCTTGATGATTGAGGGCTGGATGCCCTCGGTCGGTTCATCGAGCAGCAGCACCTTGGGTTCGGTCAGCAGCGCGCGCGCAATCGCCAGCTGCTGTTGCTGGCCGCCCGACAGGTTGCCGCCCTTGCGGTTGCGCATGTCCCACAGCACCGGAAATGCGCGTAGATATCGCCCGGAATGCGGCGAATCTTCGAATTTTCCAGTCCGGTCTGGATGTTTTCTTCGACCGGCAGCGTCGGGAAGACAACATTCTTGGCGCGAGCCCCCGCATCGTCAACAAGCACCTGGAGCATGTGTTTGAGAAACCGGGCGTGCAAACCCGCGCCGCCGCCACCGCGTTGGCCGCGCGCGAACTGGGCTGGTCCGCAATCAGCCGGGCTCAGCCGGCCGGCGCGCCAGCAGGTCGGCCGAGGCGGTTTCGTAGGCCGCGGCCACACGCAGCAGGGCTGCATCACCCAACGGCCGACCGATCAGCTGCAGCCCGGCCGGCCAGCGGCCGTTGGCATGGAAGCCCGCCGGCAAGCTGATCGCCGGCAGCCCGGCAAAGGTGGCGTACAGCGTGCACTCCATCCAGCGGTGGTAGGTGTCCATCGTCCGCCCGGCGATGGCCTGTGGCCAGCGCTCGGCCACGGCAAACGGCCAGACTTGGGTCACCGGCAGGGCCAGCACGTCGAAGCGCTCAAACAGCTGCAGCAACTGGCCTTGGAAGGTGGTGCGCAGCTCGCTGGCCCGCATGAAATCGGCAAAGCCCAGGCCTTGCGCCTGGTCGTACTCCCACAGCGCCTCGGGCTTGACCTGCGCGCGGCCGCCGGGCTTGGCCAGCAGCGCGGCCACCCGGGGCGCGGCCAGCGCCTGGCGCCACACCAGCCAGGCGCGCCAGACGCTCTCGGCATCAAAGCCCGGCGCTGTCGGCTCGACCAGCGCGCCCTCGGCGGCCAGGCGTTGCAAGGCCTGGTTAAGCACCGGCATCAGGCCGTCGTCCATCGCCAGGTGGCCGCCCAGGTCGCCCAGCCAGCCGATGCGCAGACCGCGCAGCGCGGCCGTGCCTTGCAGGTCGTCCTCGCTCAGAAACGATTGCGGCCCATGGGCAATCGACAGCGGCGTGCGCGCATCAAAGCCGGCCTGGGTGGACAGCAGCAAAGCCAGGTCGCGCACGGTGCGGGCCATCGGCCCCTCGCTGCTGAGCTGCGCGATCCAGACATCGTTGGCCGGCCAGGTCGGCACACGGCCCTGGCTGGGTCGCAGGCCGAACACATGGGCCCAGGCCGCCGGGTTGCGCAATGACCCCATCAGGTCCGAGCCGTCGGCTACCGGCAGCAGCCGTTGGGCCAGCGCCACCGCCGCACCGCCGCTGCTGCCGCCGGCAGTGACGCTGGCGTCCCAGGCGTTGGCGGTGACGCCAAACAACGGGTTGAAGGTGTGTGAGCCCATGGCCAGCTCGGGCACGTTGGTCTTGCCAATGACGATGGCGCCGGCGGCCTTGACGCGTGCAGCGGTCAGGCTGTCCTGCGCCGGCATCACGTCCTTGAGCAGTGGGCTGCCGGCGGTGGACGGGAAACCCAGCGCGTGGCCGGTGTCCTTGATCGCCTGCGGCAGGCCGTGCATCCAGCCGTGCGACGCGCCACGCGCCAGCGCGGCATCGCGTTCGTCGGCCTGGCGCAGCAGGCCGTCGTCCGGCGCCAGATTGACGATGGCGTTGAGTCGGGAGTTCAGGCGGTGGATGCGGGCCAGGTAGGCCGTCATCACCTCCCGGCACGAGACTCGGCGGGCATGGATCTCGGTCGAAAGCTGGTGGGCGGTCAGGGCGGTCAGGTCTGGGCTGGGCATGGCGCGGGTCTTTGCGGTGGGCAGCGTGGGCAATGCGGTCGGGTTGCCGGGACGGTGGTCAGCGGGGCGCGTTGCGCTGTTCTTGCTCGCGGCGGGCTTTGGCGCAATCGGGATGGCCGCGCAGGCTGGCGTCACTGCGGCACTGGCGCTCGATGCAGACCCACAGCGCCACCAGCACCCGGCCCTCACAGCGCTCGCTGGGGCTTTGGGCGCGGGCCTGAACCGTCGCGGGATCGGGGTCGCGGTCGGGCTGGCGGGCTGGGGTGGGTGCGGGGGCCGGGGCTGCAGCGCGGGGCACGGTCACATTGGCCACGGTGGCGGATGTGGGCGCTGCTGCGGGCGGTAGTGCAGGTGCAGCCGCGGCGGTTGCGGGCGCCGTATACGCAGCAGCGGGCGCTGCACCGCTCGGGCTGTTGGCCGCGGCCGCGTCGGTGGCCGCCGTGCGGCTGGCATCGGCAGTGGCGCTGCGCTGTGCGGTGGGTGTGGCGTCAGGTGCAGGCGGCAATCGGGTGATTGACGTGGCCAGGCTGGGCGGACCGCCTGCGACCGCCGGTGCGACCACCGGTGCGACTACAGGTGCGACCACGGGTGCAGCCGCCGGCACGGCCACCGGCGCTGCTGGCGGCAGCGCTGCGGTGGCAACGGGTTTGGGCGAAGTTGGAGGTTGGCGCTGCGCTGACTTCGGCGCCGCCAGTGCTGTGGCGGGTGTGGTGATCGGTGTGGTGACGGGTGTGGCGGCGGGTGTGGCGGCGGATGTGGCGGCGGATGTGGCAGCGGGAGTGGCGGCGGGCATGGCAGCGAGCGTGGCGGCGGCTGGTGCGGTCGGCGCCGCGGCGGTGATCGCTGCCGCCGGCACGGGCGCGGTGAGGGACAAGCTGGCAGGCTCCGAGGCCGCGGCAAGGGCCGGGGCGGCGCTGGCCGCGACCTGGGCCGTGCCACTGGCGGCAGTTGCTGGCGGTCCTGATGCGGCGGCGCCGACGGGAGCCGGCGCGGGTTTCAGGCCCAGCCACAGGGCCAGCCCGGCAGCGCCGGCCACACCCGCCAGCAGGGGCCAGCGCCGCAAGTTCGACCGTTCAACCGGTTGATCGGCTGTGCGACCAGGTCGGCGCTCTCCGGCCAAGGTCGCCGTACTCTCAAGCGAGGTGCTGACGACCGACACCTCGGGTTGGGCACCGCTGCGCGGGCCGTTCAGGGTGGGCTCGGTGCGGGCGCTGGCGGTCTCAGGGGCGCTGGCGGACTCAGGGGCACGGGCCTGGCGGGCGTGCGGCACGGTGGCCGCGGCTGTGGCTGGCGCAGGGTGTACAGCCAGTGCTGCGGCGACGGGCTTGAACCGCTGCGCCGGTGCGGGGTCGGTTTCAGGCCCGGGTCCGGCCGGCGCGGGTGGCCCGGGTGGCCCGGGTTGCCCCAGGCTATCGGGCGCCGCCTTTTCGATGGCTGGTTGGGGCCGCAGCGGGCTGCGGGGCACGGCCAGCGTGGCCTGGGGATCGGGCGCGGGTGCCGCCGGTGGCACCGGGCGCGGCTTCGGCGGGTCGACAAGCGTCGGCGCGTTGGCGCTGTGGCTGGCGTCGGCACGCGCTGCCGCAGGCGCCACATCCCGGCCCATGATCTGGGTGCGCTGCCAATCCGGCGCGTCGGGCGCAGTGTCGGGCCGGGGGGTGGCAGGTGCCGCGGCCAGGCGGTCCAGGCGGGCGCGCAGGGCGGCCACGCTTTGCGGCCGGTCGGCCGGCCTGGGCTTGAGCATCCAGTCCAGGCACGCCAAGAATTCAGGCGCACAGCCGTCCAGCGCCATGCTTGCCAGCGGCGGCATCTCGTCGTCCAGTGCCCGCGAGGTGGACGGCAACGGCGCGCGGCCCAGCAGCAGGTGGTGCAGTGTGGCGCCCATCGCGTACAGGTCGGTCCACGGCCCCTGCTTGACCGAGCCGGACTCGCCGTACTGCTCGATCGGCGCGTAGGCCGGTTTCAGGATGGCGGTCAGTGCCACGCTCTTGTCCGCCAGCACCCGGCGCGCGGCGCCAAAATCCAGCAGCACCGGGCGGCCGTCCGGCGTCAGAATGATGTTGTCGGGCGAGATGTCGCGGTGGTAGACGCCCTCTTGGTGCAGCCGTTCGACCGCGCCCAGCAAGGGCCGCAGGATGTCGAGCAGCCAGGCCTGGTCGGGGTTGCGCGGCAGGTGCCGGCGCACCGCGTGCAGGTTGTGGCCGGTGTAGTAGGGCATCGCCATGTAGGCGGTGTGGTTGCCCTCCCAGTAGCGGTGCACCTTGACCAGCGACGGGTGGTCAAAGCGCGCCAGCAGCCGGGCCTCGTTGACAAACGACTTCAGCCCCAGCGAAAACGACTCGGCGTTGGACTGTGACAGCAGCGAGACCTGCATCGAGGCGGTACGGCCCGCCAGTTGCGCCGGCATGTACTCCTTGATCGCCACCTCGCGCTCCAACGCATGGTCAAACGCCAGGTAAACGATGCCGAAGCCGCCAACGCCCAACACCCGCTTGAGCTCAAACTCGCCCAGCCGCGTGCCACGAGGCAGGGCGCTGGGCGGATCGTCATCGAGGTTGACCATGCTGGGTGCAGGATACCAGCGGCCCCGGCCCGCTCAGCCCTTGGCGACACCCCCGCTCCAGGTGGGGGGTGAGAGTCTGGTGCTGGGCCTGGCTGACCGGCCGGGCCAGTAGACTGCGTCTGCACTTCGGGCTGCATCACTTGGACGCACTTCACCTTCCCCTTCACCCCGCGCCCCTGCAAGCCGCCATCGTCGATCTCGACGGCACGATGATCGACACGGTCGGAGATTTCGACGTCGCGCTCAACACCATGCTGGCCGAGCTGGGCCTGCCGGCGGTGGACCAGGCCTTCATCGCCCGCACGGTGGGCAAGGGCAGCGAGCACCTGATCCGCTGCACGCTGGCCCAAGTCGGGGGCGGCGCAGGGTTGTATCAGGACGCCTGGCAACGCTACCAGCGCCACTACCTGGCGATCAACGGCCAGTATTCACGGGTCTACCCCGGCGTGGTGGCCGGCTTGCAGCGCCTGGCTGATGCAGGCTTGTCCCTGGCATGCCTGACCAACAAGCCCACCGCATTTGCCCGCCCGCTGCTGGCAGCCAAGGGCCTGGACAGCTTCTTTGCGCAGGTGTTTGGCGGCGATGCGTTTGCCCGCAAGAAGCCCGACCCTTTGCCGCTGCTGGAAACCTGCCGGGCGCTGGGCAGCCTGCCGGCGCGCGCGCTGATGGTGGGCGACTCGGCCAACGATGCCCAGGCTGCACGCGCTGCCGGCTGCCCGGTGGTGCTGGTGAGTTACGGCTACAACCACGGGCAGCCGGTCAGCGGGGTGGGCGCCGATGCGGTGATCGACCGGCTGGACCAGCTGGACCTGGGGCGGTGGTCTGCACCGTTTGCCGCGCCCGCAGGACGCAGCGCCTGAAGCGCGGCTTGCGGGCGCCGCTTGCAATCGATACGCGCTGCTAGACTTGCAGCCATGTTCATCACGCGCACACAGACCAGAGGGTCCGCCGACCGGGGAGCCTGGCCCTGGCGACCCTCGCCCGCATTGGTCTGATGGGCCGTGCGCTGAGGGGCTTGCCGGGTGCCCACCCGCTGCTGGCCTGCCGCACCGGCCCCTTTTAACGGGGCAGATAGGGCAGACGGGGCATTTTCCCCGGCACCCTCCGGACCGCTGACCCCCAGCACCGTTGGCCCCCGTTGCGCACAATTGCGCCCCGGCCCGACTCCAGGAGTGGCAACCGTGATCACCGAACTTGAATTCAAAAGCCTGGCCGCCCAGGGCTTCAACCGCATCCCGCTGCTCAGCGAGGCTTTTGCCGACCTCGAAACCCCGCTGTCGCTCTACCTCAAATTGGCCGGCGGCGCCCAGCACAGCTTCTTGCTGGAGTCGGTGGTGGGTGGCGAGCGTTTTGGCCGCTACTCGTTTATCGGCTTGCCGGCGCGCACCCAGTTGCGGGCCAGCGCCTCGCCCGCCGGGTTCGTGACCGAAGTCGTCACCGACGGCGAGGTGGTCGAGCGCCACAGCGGTAACCCGCTCGATTTCATCGAGGCCTACCAGACCCGTTTCAAGGTGGCGCTGCGGCCCGGCCTGCCGCGCTTTTGCGGCGGCCTGGCGGGCTATTTTGGTTATGACGCGGTGCGCTTCATGGAGCCCAAGCTGGCGGCCACCCACAAGCCCGGCGGCCTGGACACGCCCGACATCCTGCTGCTTCAAACCGAAGAACTGGCGGTGATCGACAACCTGTCGGGCCGGTTGTACTTGATCGTCTACGCCGACCCCAGCCAGAGCGAGGCTTACTTCAAGGCCAAGCGGCGCCTGGCCGAGCTGGGTGACAAGTTGCGCTACTCGGTCACCGCGCCGCCGGTCAAGCGCGGGCCGTCCTATGCGGTGGAGCGCGAGTTTGGCAAAGAGGCCTACATCGCCGCCGTGTTGACCGCCAAGGAGTACATCGCCGCCGGCGACATGATGCAGGTGCAGGTCGGCCAGCGGCTCAAGAAACGTTACACCGAAAGCCCGCTCAGCCTGTACCGGGCGCTGCGCTCGCTCAACCCCAGCCCGTACATGTATTTTTACGACATGGGCGACTTCCAGATCGTCGGCGCCTCGCCCGAGATCCTGGTACGGCATGAGTCCACCCCCGACGGCGACAAGATCACGATCCGCCCGCTGGCTGGCACCCGGCCGCGCGCCGCGTCGCCCGAGGCCGACAAGGCGACCGAGGCCGACCTGCTGTCCGATCCCAAAGAGCGCGCTGAGCATTTGATGCTGATCGACCTGGCGCGCAACGACATCGGCCGCATTGCCAAGACCGGCTCGGTCAAGGTGACCGAGGCCTTTGTGGTCGAGCGCTACTCGCATGTGATGCACATCGTCAGCAATGTCGAGGGTCTACTGAAAGACGGCATGAGCAACATGGACGTGCTGCGCGCCACCTTCCCGGCCGGCACGCTGACCGGTGCGCCCAAGATCCGGGCGATGCAGATCATCGATGAGTTGGAGCCCGTCAAGCGGGGCATCTACGGCGGCGCCTGTGGCTACCTCAGCTTTGCCGGCGACATGGACGTGGCGATTGCCATCCGCACCGGCATCGTGCAGAACAACACCTTGTACGTGCAGGCCGCGGCTGGCGTGGTGGCCGATTCGGTCCCCGAGATGGAATGGAGGGAGACCGAGCACAAGGCGCGGGCGCTGATCCGGGCGGCCGAGCTGGTGGAAGAGGGGTTCTGAGATGCTGCTCATGATCGACAACTACGACAGCTTCACTTTTAATCTGGTGCAGTACTTTGGCGAGCTGGGGCAGGACGTGAAAGTGGTGCGCAACGACGAGATCAGCGTCGCCGAAATCGCCGCGCTCAAGCCGGCGCACCTGGTGCTGTCGCCCGGCCCGTGTTCGCCGACTGAGGCGGGCGTGTGTGTGCCGGCGATCCAGGCGCTGATCGGCACGCTGCCCATCCTGGGTGTCTGCCTGGGCCACCAGAGCATCGGTGCGGCGCTGGGCGGCAAGATCGTGCGGGCGCAGCAGCAATTGCACGGCAAGGCCAGCACGCTTTCGACCGACCAGCAGGGTGTCTACCTCGGCTTGCCCAAGGCGTTCAGCGTGATCCGCTACCACTCGCTGGTGATCGAGCGTGAATCCTGCCCCAAGGAGTTGCTGATTACCGCCAGCTCGGAAGACGGCGAGATCATGGGCGTGCGCCACCGCGACTTGGCCGCGACCAGCGCGCCGCTGGAGGGCGTTCAGTTCCACCCCGAATCCATCCTGTCCGAGCACGGCCATGCCCTGCTGCGCAACTTCTTGACCCTGGGAGCGAACCGATGAGCGCCAGCACCGTTTCCTATGGCGCCGTTGTCGCAGCCCGGCCGGCAGGCAGTCAGCCGCTGGTCGATTTGCGCAGTGACACCGTCACCCGGCCCACGGCGGCGATGCGCGAAGTGATTGCCGACGCACCGGTCGGCGACGATGTGTTTGGCGACGACCCCACCGTCAACGCATTGCAGACCCGCATTGCTGAAATGCTGGGCTTCGAGGCTGCGCTGTTCATGCCCAGCGGCACCGCCAGCAACCTGTGCGCGCTGCTGGCGCATTGCGGGCGCGGCGATGAATACCTGGTCGGCCAGCTCGCCCACACCTACCGCTACGAGGGCGGCGGCGCAGCGGTGCTGGGCGGCATCCAGCCGCAACCGATCACCCAGCAGCCCGACGGCACGCTGGCGCTGGCCGAGATCGAGGCCGCGATCAAGCCCGACGACCCGCACTTTGCCCGCAGCCGCCTGCTGGCGCTGGAAAACACCTGGAACGGCAAGGTGCTGCCCGCCGGCTACACCGAGCAAGCCGTGGCGCTGGCCCGGCGGCATGGTTTGGCCACCCACCTGGACGGCGCCCGGCTGTTCAACGCCGCAGTGGCCAGTGGCGTGGCGGCCGGCCAGATCGCCGGTCAATTCGACAGCGTCTCGGTCTGCTTCAGCAAAGGCCTGGGCGCGCCAGTCGGTTCGGCGCTGTGCGGCTCGCGTGAGTTCGTCAAGCGCGCGCACCGCATCCGCAAGCAGACCGGCGGCGGCATGCGCCAGGTCGGCCTGCTGGCGGCTGCGGCGCTGTACGCGCTGGACCACCACATAGCCCGCCTGGTCGATGACCACGCGCTCGCTCAGCGCCTGTACGACGGCCTGGCCGTGCTGCCCGGCATCACCGCCACCGCGCCGCACACCAACATCGTTTTTGCCCAGGTGGCCGACGGTCGCGGCCCAGCGCTGCTGGCCCATCTGCAATCCTGCGGCGTGCTGGCCACCGGCCTGATCGGCCTGCGCTTTGTGACCCACCTGGACGTGGACCCCGCCGGCATTGACCGTGCCATTGCCGCCGCCGCTGAATTCTTGTCCGCCTGACCCCGCACCGAGGATCACCATGCCCACGCCGATGAGCAACACCGAGGCGCTGACCCGCGTCATCGACCACCGCGAGATCTTTCATGACGAGATGCTGGCGCTGATGCGCCGCATCATGGGCGGCGAGATGTCGCCGGTGATGATCGCGGCGTTTGCGATCGGCCTGCGGGTCAAGAAGGAGACCATCGGCGAGATCGCCGCCGCCGCCCAGGTGATGCGTGAGTTCGCTACGCCAGTCGAAGTGGCTGACCGCACGCACCTGGTCGACATCGTCGGCACCGGGGGTGACAACTCGCACACCTTCAACATCTCGACCGCCGCGACCTTTGTCGCCGCAGCGGCAGGCGCCCGCGTCGCCAAGCACGGCGGGCGCAGCGTGTCGTCCACGTCGGGTTCGGCCGATGTGATGGAGGCGCTGGGCGCCCACATCGCGCTGACGCCCGCCCAGGTGGCCACCTGCCTGGCCGAGACCGGCATCGGTTTCATGTTCGCGCCGAATCACCACGCCTCGATGAAACACGCCGCCCCGGTGCGCAAGGAGCTGGGCGTGCGCACCATCTTCAACATCCTGGGCCCGCTGACCAACCCGGCGGGTGCCGCCAACCAGTTGCTGGGGGTGTTCCACCCCGACCTGGTCGGCATCCTGGTGCGGGTGCTGCAGCGCCTGGGCAGCGAGCATGTGCTGGTGGTGCACGGCGCCAACGGCATGGACGAGATTTCGCTCTCGGGTGAGACGCAGGTTGGTGAGCTGCTGAACGGCGAGGTGCGCGAGTACGTGGTGCACCCCAGCGACTTCGGCCTGCCGGTCTACGACTCTCGCGCGCTGCGGGTGGCCGATGCCGCCGAGTCGGTGCAGTGCATCGCCCGCGCGCTGGCCAATGAGGACGGTCCGGTACGCGACATCGTGCTGCTCAACGGCGGCGCCGCGCTGTATGCGGCGGGTGTGGCTACCTCCATCGTCGAGGGTGTCAAGCGGGCCCGCGAAGCGGTGGCGTCGGGCGCGGCACAGGCCAAGCTGAGCCAGTTTGTGGCGCTGACCCAGCGCTTCAAGCCGGTCTGAGGGCGGGCGCACCATGTCCGACATCCTGCAACGCATCGTCGCCGTCAAACGCGAAGAACTGGTGGCCGCCCGCGCCGCGTACAGCGAGGCGGCGCTGCGTGAAGCCGCCGCAGCGCAATCGGTACCGCGCGGTTTTGCCGCCGCACTGCGCGCCAAGCTGGCCGCCGGCCTGCCGGCGGTGATCGCCGAGATCAAGAAAGCCAGCCCCAGCAAGGGCGTGATCCGCGAGCACTTTGTGCCGGCCGAGATCGCCGCCGGCTACGCCCGCCACGGCGCCACCTGCCTGAGCGTGCTGACCGACGTCGGGTTTTTCCAAGGCCATGCCGATTACTTGCGACAGGCCCGCGCCGCCTGTGCGCTCCCGGTCCTGCGCAAGGATTTCATGATCGACACCTACCAGGTGCTGGAAGCCCGGGCGATGGGCGCTGACTGCATCCTGCTGATTGCCGCCTGCCTGTCCGACGCGCAGATGGCCGAGCTGGAGGTCTGCGCGGTCGAGCACGGCCTGGACGTGCTGGTCGAGGTGCACGACGGTGCCGAACTTGACCGGGCGCTGGCCCTGAAGACCCCGCTGCTGGGCATCAACAACCGCAACCTGCGCAGCTTCGAGGTCACGCTCGACACCACGCTCGGCCTGCTGAGCCAGGTGCCGGTGGACCGGCTGCTGGTCACCGAGTCAGGCATCGTCAACCGGGGCGACGTGCAGCGCATGCGCGCTGCCGGGGTGCACGCCTTCCTGGTCGGCGAGGCCTTCATGCGGGCGGACGAGCCGGGCGAGGCGCTGGCCGCCTTGTTTGCTTGAGCGCCCAGGCCTCGCTGCTGCCCGGCGGCGCTGCGCTCAACCAGCTCAGCGAGCCACTGGCAGACTTGCTGGGCCGCGCGCCGGCGGATTGGGCGCCCCTGGTGCAAGCCTGGCAGGCCAGCGCCGAGGGCCAGGCCTTGCTGCGTCTTGTGGCCGAACGGCAAGCTGCTGGCGCTGTGATCTACCCAGCCCAGGTGCTGCGGGCGCTTGAACTCACCCCGCGCGCCCGCGTGCGGGTGGTGATCCTGGGCCAGGACCCGTACCACGGGGCCGGTCAGGCCGAAGGGTTGGCGTTTTCGGTGCCGGTTGGCATCAAAGCCCCGCCCAGCCTGCGCAACATCCTGGATGAAATCTCGCGCAGCTTGGGTGTGACCCGCCCACCCAGCGGCCACCTGGGCGGCTGGGCCCGGCAGGGTGTGCTTTTGCTCAATACCGTGCTGACGGTGGAAGACGCGACCCCGGCCGCACACGCCAGGCGCGGCTGGGAGTCCCTGACCGACGCGCTGATCCAGGCCACCGCCAGCGACCCGGGCGCAAAGGCCTACCTGCTGTGGGGCGCCCACGCCCAGGCCAAGGCGCCGTTGATCGAAGCGGCGTGCCGCGGCCGCCACCTGGTGCTGCTGGCCAACCACCCTTCACCGTTGTCTGCGCGTCGCCCGCCGGCACCGTTCATCGGCTGTGGCCACTTCAAGGCGGTTCAAAACTTCCTGGTCAGTCAAGGCGTGCCGCTGATCGACTGGTCTGCTTGACCGGGCAAATCCCACGCCGAGGCGGCCTGTGCAGCCTGGTCCAGGAGAAAAATCTCTGCTATAGTCCTTAGTTCGCCGCGGAGGGGTGCCCGAGTGGCTAAAGGGGGCAGACTGTAAATCTGTTGGCTTACGCCTACGCTGGTTCGAATCCAGCCTCCTCCACCACGGCGAAATTATTCGGGGTTCATGGCGGGTCCGCAGTCGCACATCCTGTGCATCGGCGAGCCTGCGGTGGGCAGGTGAGGCGGGAGTAGTTCAATGGTAGAACCTTAGCCTTCCAAGCTAATGATGCGGGTTCGATTCCCGCTTCCCGCTCCAGCAGATGTTGAATCGCAGTTGTTACCGTCGGTACAGGTTTGGGTTAGTGATTGATCCCAAGCCTGTGTCGATGCCCACGTGGCTCAGTGGTAGAGCACCCCCTTGGTAAGGGGGAGGTCGCGCGTTCGATCCGCGCC
>JANMXG010000353.1:0-5521 GCA_031394235.1 Betaproteobacteria bacterium | reverse complement strand
GGGCCGAAGGAAATCGTGCCGTCGCTCTTGGACGAGGTCAGCGCGGTTTCATAGTCCCAGCCGGCGATCGTGCCTTTGGCACCGACCAGGAAGCGGTCCATCGTGTCGTCAGTGATATCGGTACGGCCGCCACCGGCCACCGTGCGCCAAGTGCCGGAGATCGGTCCGGTCGGCGTCACCACAACATCGGCTGCCAGCACTTCGCTGGCGGTGGTGACACGACCGCCAGGGTAGACAAAGCCCGGCTTGACCGTCATGCCCTTGGGCAGCGTGACTGACGTGGGATAAAAGCGACCTGCCGCCGGGTAAGTCATCGTCAGCGTGTAGGGTGCCGGCGAGTAGACCGAGACCAGATGGTTCTTGGTGTGCACATACTCGGCAAACAACTGGTTGTCGGCATTGAGTTGCAGCGTGCCGCGGGCAATCAGGTTGTCATGCTTCTGCTCGGGGATCAAGTCAATGTATTTGACGTAGTCGGTGCCGCAGGTGGATGTGTCGCGGATGACCAGCGCAAATGCAGCGTTGTCGCAGTTCTTGTAGCGGAAGGGGTTGACCAGCGGCCCAACGCCGTTGCCTTTGTTCCCGTAGCCGTTGCCCAGCGTGTCGGTAAAGTTGATGTTGGGCACGCCGTTGCGCGGCGATGCCTTGTTGATGCCCAGATCGGGACGCTTCGCGGTGTTTGCGAAGCTGCGGTCCTTGGCATGCAGGGCGTCAGTCGATTCGGTATTGGCGCTGATCAGCAGGTTGAAGCCCTGGGTGGCCAGGTTGCCGAAACCGCCAGTGATGTTGGCAGAGCGGGTTTCACCGCCGCCTTGCTGCACCTTGTTGGCATAGCCCGAGACCTCGACACCCTCGTAGTCCTTGCGGGTGATGAAATTGATCACGCCGGCCACGGCATCGGCACCGTAAATGGCCGAAGCGCCGTCACGCAGCACCTCGACACGGTCGATCGCCGACAGCGGGATCGAGTTAAGGTCGACCGGTGAATTGCCAAAGGCGTAGTTGGCGACGCGGCGGCCGTTCAACAGCACCAGGGTGTACTTCGCGTCCAGGCCGCGCATACCGGCGGACGAGGCGTTGCCGGTGGACCCGACGTTGCTGGCCACGACCAGGCCGCCGAAGACGGACGGGATCAAACCGACCAGGTCTTGCGCGGTAGTGGCGCCGGTGCGGTCGATGTCGGCACGCGTGATGACGCTGATCGGCAGCGCGGTTTCAGAATCGGCGCGCTTGATGGACGAGCCGGTGATTTCGACGCGTTGCGCAGTTTGGGCCAGCACGCTGGCTGACACCAGACTGCCGACGGTCAGTGCCACTGCCAAACTTATTTTTGATCGCTTGAACATTGATTTTTCCTCTACCGAGAGAAGGTTGATCTGTAGACCCCGAAAACCGTTGATTCAGAGGACTGGTCTTGTAAACCGTTCGTGACTGAAAGACAGCGGTGTGTGAAACCATTCTCTCCTCGCCTCTGCGCGGGTCCGTTCTAGGGAAACCCTTGAAAGCTCGCACCGTTTCGGACCGACGCCTCACCGTGGTGCGACAGTGCCTCCGCCCGGGCCTAAAAACCATTACGCGACAATACCTTGCGTGCGGCCGGGCCGGGTTTGCGGACCGAATTCGTGTGGCAGGCCGGGCCATGAAGACCCGGCGCCGACCCAAGCGCCGTTGGTTGCGAGCAACAAGCCCAGCCGTCGCGCCCTTGCTGCCACAGCACGCACAACGAAAAAAGGGTCCCGAAGGACCCCGTAATACCGACGATGCGCCGGCCTGATGGGCAATTTCAGAACTGGTAGGCGGCGCTCAGCGTGTAGTAGCGGCCGCGAATGTCGTCCATCTGCGAGAAGCCCAGAGTGCGGGTGTCGTTGTTGGAAAACGGCGGCACCTTGTCGGTGATGTTGCGCACCGAGCCGGCAATCCGCAGGTTCTTGATGCCCGTGTACACCAGCGACAGGTCGATCGTGTCGAAGTTGCCCACGATGCGGGTGGTGGGCGTGACCGATGTGGCCGCTGTGGACTGCTGCTTGTCGTACATGAACGCGCGGGCGTTGTAGACGACATTGGTGTCCCAGGCGCCCGATTGCAGGCCCAGGCGAACCTGGCTGCGCCAGCGCGGCTGGTTCAGCAGGTTCAGGCGGTTGTACAGCGGGTCGCCCGGCAGGTCCGAGTACTCGTACTTGTCGTAGTAGGTGCCCGTGCCTTCGATCAACGCGCGGCCGAAAGCCGTGTCAAAGCGCTGGCTGGCCAGCAGGTCCACCCCCTGGATATTGCGCTGGCCCAGGTTGCCCTTGGCGATGTTGATCAAGGTGATGGTGCCGTTGGCATCGCGGGTGACGGCCAAGGACGGGCTGCCGCCCAGCGTGGTCTTGGCGCCCTTGACGTAGGCCACGTTGTCGATCACGTACTGCGACAGCACATCGCCAATCTCGTCGGTCTTCTTGATGATGAAGTAGTCGACACCGATGCTGGTGTCGCGGGTGGGCTCCAGCACCAGGCCGAAGTTCATGCTCTTGGCCTTTTCAGGCGCCAGCGCGGGGTTGCCGCTGGAGATCCGGTCGTATTGCAGGCGCGGGCAGGCTGATGCCGCCACATTGCCGGCGGCACAACCCTTGAAGTCCTGCACCGAGTCGGCACTGCCGTTGGCACCGCCAAACTGGTCGCGCAACGACGGCATCTTGAAGCCTTCGGAGTACGACGCCCGCATCAGCACCTCTTTCATCGGCTGGAAGCGGATCGCGACTTTGGGCGTGGTCGAGTTGATGCCACCCTCATAGCGGTCGGTACGCAGCGCAAACTGGGCTTCGATCGTCTTGGTGAAGGGCACGCTCAACTCGGCATACAGCGCGGTCAGCTTGCGCGATGCGGTCACGGACGATTGCTGGATGCTGCCAAAGACATTGCCTGCCTGGGTATTGGGCCCGGGCACGTCGGCAATCTCCTCCTTGCCGAGCAACAGGCCGGCAGCAAACGCCGCTGCACCGCCACCCATCTGGAACAACTCACCCGACACCTTGGCGTCGACGAAGGTGTTGGTGGTTTCGCCCACGCGCGAATCACTGGACTTGATCGCGTCCATCACCGACTGCGGGTTGGTCAGGCTGAACGGGTTGAAGGTCTTGGCGGCGATCGCGGCGTTCATCTTGTCGAGCAAGAAGTAGCCACCGTCCAGGTTGGTGGCCTTGTTCTTGGCCTGGCCGACCGCCACGTTGTAGTCGAGCCCAAACACGGCGCCTTCAACACCCGCCAAGATGCGCGAGGCGTCGCTGGTGTTGGTGGTGGTGCGCGGCCCGGCCTGCAGCGGACGACCACGCACGGTCAAGGCCACGCCAAAAGTGTTGGCCGGGTGGCCGACAGGCAGACTGAAATTGCCCGGTGTCGGCGCAGCACTGGCAAAGCTTTCGCTGCTGGCAAACATCAACTCGCCAAACAACTGCATGCTTTCACTCACCTTGATCCGACCGGCAGCCAAACCGCCCAGACGATCACCGCTGTAGAGCGTGGTGCGGTAAGGCGCAAAGTCGAACAGGCAGCTGGAGCTGGTTGCGGCACCGGGCGTCAAAGGCGACGGGGTAACCACCAGTTTGGGGTCCGCGCAAGGCGTGAACGGCGACTGCAGTTTGGTGGTGGGGTTGACGAAGTTGCCGCTGGGTGAGAAGGTGGACAGCTGGTTGCCACCGCCAAAACGGCGGTAGTCAGCGCTGCTGGTGCGGTCGCGATCCAGGTTGTTCAGCGGGTCGCGCTTCATGTAGTTCAGGTTGACCAGCACGTTGAAGCGGTCAGCGTCGAGCTGGCCAAAGCCGGCGGTGATGCCGGCCGCCGCCTCCATCGAGTCGCCTCGGCTCGACAAGCCGTAGCTGCCGGTCAGCTCGATGCCCTTGTAGTCCTTGCGTGTGATGAAGTTGATGACGCCGCCAATGGCGTCCGCGCCGTAAATCGCGGCGGCGCCGTCCTTGAGCACCTCGACCCGCTGGATCGCGCCCAGCGGGATGGTGTTGAGGTTGACAAACGCGCCGTCGAAGCCGTAATTGGCCAGCCTGCGGCCGTTCAGCAGCACCACCGTCTGGTCACCGCTCAAGCCACGGAAGCCCGCGCTGGAGGAGCCGGTGGTGTTGGGGCTGTTGGAGATCAGCTCGTCGTTGTAGCTCGACATGTAGGTCAGCGAGCGCAGCAAGTCGTTGGTGGACGTGACACCCTTGCGCTCGATGTCGGCACGGGTGATCACCTCAACGGGCAGCGGGCCTTCACTGCCGATGCGCTTGATGTTGGAGCCGGTGATCTCGACCCGTTGCGGCTCGCCTTGGGCGATGGCCGCCGATGCGGCGATGAGGCTGAGTGCCAGCAACGTGCCGGTGCTGATCTTGGTTCGCTTGAACATGGGTTTCCTTGAACGGAGGGATGCAGAGGTAAGACCGTGACCCGCAGTCTTGTCAGCACACAGGGTGTAAAGCTTTGTGGCCGAATGCGGGACAAACGTAAGCAGATTCTGGCCGAGCACAGCGCGCCCCCTGTTCTAGGGAAACCCTCGGCATCCCGCAGGTGGGCGTAGACCGACGCAGGACGCCGGCAGCACCGCACCAACCTGGGGCTTGAATGTGTTTGGCCACAGCCACTTGCGTGGCATCAGCAGCCCGGCTGCGCGCCTATGCCAAGGCAATCTGGGGTGATGCCTCTAACCGGTGCGGGTCAGACGTTGGCTGTTAACAACACCCCTCGTCATGCAGGGTCTGCCGCCACGGCCAAACCTGCCAACTACATGCGCGGCACCGCCGCCAGCAGCGTGCGGGTGTACGGGTCTTGCGGGTGATTGAGCACATCCGCACACGCGCCCTGCTCGACGATGCTGCCGGCGCGCATCACCGCCACCCGGTCGGCGATGTACTCGACCACCGCGATGTTGTGGGTGATGAAGAGGTAGCTCACGCCCAGCTCGCGCTGCAGCTCGCGCAACAGGTTGAGGATCTGGGCCTGCACCGACACATCCAGCGCCGAAGTGGGCTCGTCGCAGACGATCAATCGAGGCTGCACCGCCAGTGCCCGCGCAATGGCGATGCGCTGGCGTTGGCCGCCCGAGAACTCATGCGGCCAGCGCTGCAGCGCCTCGGGCCGCAAGCCGACCTGCTCGGTGATGCGCTCGATCCGGCTGCGGCGCTCGTCAGGCGTGGTCTGGGGTTGCAGCGCGGCCAGGCCTTCGTCCAGGATTTCGGCCACCCGCATGCGGGGGTTGAGCGAGGCAAACGGGTCTTGAAAGATGATCTGCACCGCACGCCGGGCGGCGCGCAGCTCGACGCCCTGCAGATCGAACAGGTTCTGGCCGTCCAGCACCGCCGAGCCGCTGATCTCGGCCTGGCTGCGCAGCAGTTGCACGATGGCCTTGCCGGTGGTGGTCTTGCCGCAGCCCGATTCACCGACCAGGGCCAAGGTCTGGCCGGCGGCGACATCGAATGACACGTTCTTGACGGCATCGAAGCGCTGCGGCTTGCCCTGCAAGAACCCCTTGCGCAGCACAAAGCTGACGCTCAAG
>JANMXG010000352.1:0-7843 GCA_031394235.1 Betaproteobacteria bacterium | reverse complement strand
TGCATGTGTAAGGCATGCCGCCAGCGTTCAATCTGAGCCAGGATCAAACTCTTCAGTTCGATCTTGTAAAACTATTTACTCAAAGAATTGAAGTGAACTTCACTTCCATGAGCGTTTAAAGTCCAAGAGACTTGATGCCTTAACGACATCAAACACTCGCCTTCTCACGCCCACGCTTATCGGCTGTTGGTTGTTAAAGAGCTTTGCTTTTCAGCAAGTGCCGCTTGGGAGCAGCACGGGGGTGGGATTGTAACCTGCTATCCCAACCCTGTCAATCGCCTGGCTACTGCGCGGCTCAAGCCAAGTGCGTTTGCCGCTTCGCGTTCAGCCTGTGATTCTGGCACGCCAACTCAGCCTTGTAAACCATGAACCTGAAATTCTTTCAACCAAGTGGGTGGCTGTCGCACCCGTATGCCGATCGGTACCGACAACACAGCCTCTGACTATAGCATTGACGTTGTGGCTTCTGTTCGTTGCGTTCTGGTCTTCTACCGGGGCGCTTCTCTGTCTTTGAAGGCTGGCGTTTCGCTCCCCTGCAAACCACCTGGTGCGACACTGCTCAACACACCCATTGCCGGCCGTGATTACGTGACCGGCACGATGCTGGCGCTGTCGCTGTATGCCGCCGTCAGCCAGCTGCAGCCCGTTGGGGCGGCTTCTCTTGCAACGCAGTCCATGCCTGGGACGGATCATCTGCAGCCAAGGCTTGCTGCGCCGCCTTGCCCAGGCGCGCCGTGTCGGCCCGCAGCACCCGCTGCTTGACGGCCGAGATCTGGCTGGGATGCATGGACAGGCTGCGCAATCCCATGCCCAGCAAGAGTTCGGTGAATGCGATGTCTCCCGCCATCTCCCCGCAGACACTCACATGCTTGCCTGCGGCATTGGCAGCGCTGATGACATCGGCGATCAGCCGCAACACGGCGGGATGCCAGGGGTCATACAGGTGGGCAACTGCTTCGTCAGCACGGTCTATGGCCAGCGTGTACTGGATGAGATCGTTGGTGCCGATGGACACAAAGTCGAAGTGCTTCAGCAAGAGCGGCATCGTCATGGCAGCTGCTGGCACCTCAATCATCGCGCCGACCTCAATGCGATTGAATGCAACGCCGGCTTCACGCAGTTGTTGGCGTGCGCGCTCTAACGCGTCCAGCGTGGCAAGGATCTCCAGCCGGTGCGCCACCATGGGTATGAGCACCCGCACCTTGCCGTGCGCACTGGCACGCAGGATCGCCCGCAACTGCTGGCGGAACATCGCCGGCTCGGACAGGCTCCACCGTATTGCGCGCAGGCCCAGTGCCGGGTTGAGGGCGTGTTCATGCCTCAGCTCGTGGGCTGCCATACGGTCCAGCGGCTTGTCGGCACCGATGTCGACCGTGCGGATCGTGACCGGAAGACCGCTCATGGCTTCGACAGCGGCACGGTAGGCCTCAAACTGCTCGTTTTCGTCAGGCAGTTGGCCGTCGCGGTTCATGAACAGGAATTCACTGCGGAACAGACCCACCCCGACCGCGCCGGCTTCCAAAGCGTTGGCAGCGTCGCCGGGCATTTCGATATTGGCCAGCAGCTCAACCGGCTGGCCGTCCAGCGTGACGGAGGGCATGTGGCGCAAGCGGTGCAGCCTGGCGCGCTCAAGTTCACTCGAGCGCTGGCGGAAGCGGTATTCCTCCAGCACGATCGACGTCGGATTGATCACGACCACGCCGGTATCGCCGTCGATGATCAGCCAGTCGTCCTGGCGCACCAGGCGGCTGGCCTCTCGTGCGCCGACCACTGCCGGGATGTCCATGCTGCGGGCGACGATCGCCGTGTGCGACGTCCGACCGCCGACATCAGTGACAAATCCGGTGAACACGCTGCCCTTGAACTGCAGCATGTCGGCCGGCGCGATATCGTTGGCGACCAGCACCAGCGGATCCTCGCCGCCAGTGCCGCGTGCGTGTCCGGCCTGGGGCAGCAACGACTCTTCCTTGATCAGCGCCCTCAGCACACGCTCTGCCACCTGCTCGATGTCGGCCTTGCGTTCGCGCAAGTATTCGTCCTCCATCTCGTCAAACTGGCGCGCCAAGACATCCGTCTGGGCGCTGACGGCCCACTCGGCGTTGTAGTGCCGAACTTCGATCCAGTGCCGTGTGGCCTCGATCAGCATCGGATCCCGCAGCAGCATCAGGTGCACTTCAAGCAGGGCGGCCAGTTCAGTCGGCACCTCGGCCGGCAGGTCGCGCTTGAGGGCGCTGAGTTCGGTGGCCACGGTATCGCGCGCGTGGCGCAGGCGGGCCACCTCGGCCGGCGCGTGAGCCGCATCGATGAAGTAGTGCGCCACGTCCACCCGGCTGGAGGCCACCAAAACGGCCCGCCCGATGGCCACGCCGCGCGAGACAGGCAAGCCGAACATCTGGATGCTCATGCCCCACTGTAGCAGCGTGGAATAACCCCTAGGCGCAGGGACCAGCGCACAGGCATGCCTGCGCGGTCACGCCGCAGGACCTTGCCTGGCGACGCCTGCCGTCGCCAAAGCGTCACGGCCGGTTCACGGTGGGGTCACGCAGCAATCGCAGCGTGGCGCCAACTCAACCTGCCGGCCACCTCGCCATGGACCTGCCCCTTGTCACTGCAACACCCACCGCGCTGCCAGCGGGCCGGTTGCACCCACCCAAACCGCCGATCGAGGTGCTGTGGGCCCGGCACGCTGACGAGGTGCTTGCGGCACAACGGCTGCGCTGCCGGGTGTTCGTCGAGGAGATGCGCGCCAGGCTGTCGCCCCGGGCCCGCACACCGGTCGGCCATGACATAGACGCATTTGATGCCCATCGCGAGCACCTGCTCGTGCGCACGACTGACACCGTGGACTCACCGGGCCGTGTGGTGGGCACTTACCGTGTACTTACCCCCTGGGCAGCACGGCAGGCAGGCGGCTTGTACAGCGAGAACGAGTTCGACTTGTCGAAGCTGCAGCCGCTGCATGCGCACATGGTGGAGCTGGGGCGTTCTTGCGTGGATCCGGCGTTTCGGCAAGGGGGCGTGATCCTGGCGCTGTGGGCGGCCTTGGGCGATTTCATGCAACGAAATGACCTGCGAACAAGATGGGCTGTGCCAGCGTGGGCACGCGGGACGGCGGCCACTTTGCCGCCAGCCTGTGGCGGCAACTGCGCGCCAGCCACCTGGCCGAGCCTGCGATCCAGGTGACGGCGCGGCTGCCCTTGCCGGTCGCCCAGCTGGACCACGGTTCGACGGTGGCCGCACCGCCACTAATCAAGGGCTACCTGCGTTGCGGCGCACGTGTGCTGGGCGCCCCGGCCTGGGACCCCGACTTCAACACTGCCGATTTACCGCTGATAAAGCGCTGGCGCAACCTGCCGCCGCGCTACCGTCGGCACTTCCTGGGCCATTGACGCCGGCGGCTGCCGGGCCGGTCACTGGCCCTCGCCGAACTTGTCGTTGATCAACGCCGACAGCGCAGCATTGGCCGCCTGCTCATCGGCGCCTTCGGTTTCCAGCTCGACGTCGCTGCCCATGCCGGCAGCCAGCATCATCACGCCCATGATGCTTTTGGCATTGATGCGCCGACCGTTGCGGGACAGGTGCACTTCACAGGCAAAGCTGCCTGCCAACTTAGTCAGCTTGGCCGATGCCCGGGCGTGCAGGCCCAGCTTATTGCTGATGGTGACGGTCGATCGAATCATGGCTGAGGGGCTTTTGCGCCTGGTTCTGGGGACGGGACACTGCCACGGGCATGACACCCTGGCTGGCACCGGCCAGCGCCAGGGTGACCAACTCGTCGAGCGACTTCTGGCGGTAGTTGAGCGCGCGCCACAACATCGGCACGTTCACACCGGCCACCACGCGCACACCAGGTTGTTCGGCCAGGCGCCGCGCGATGTTGCAGGGCGTAGCGCCAAAGACATCGGTCAAGACCAGCGTGTCAGCCGTGCCGAGCGCGCAAAGGCAGGCTTGCGCCTCGGCCTCGTAGGCTTCGGCATGGGCGCCAGGCGGCACATCGTAGACGGCAATGCTGGCGGCAGCCTCCGGAAAGGCATGCATTGCAGCGTCGCGCAAGGCGCTGGCCAGCGGGGCATGGGCGATGATGAACAAGCCGGGCATTGGGTTGGGATAAGGTTCGAGAGGATTATCCGCCCGTGAAGGCTGGCGACGCGTCAAGTCGCCGACGCTGCCAGTGTTGCAACGCGTGGCGCCAGCCAAACGACAGCGCACAGGCCACCGCAAAAGCAGCAAACGCAACCCGGTAGGCCGCCAGCGTCGGCAGCCCTTGGGCCAGCAGCGCATCCAGGGCCAGCCCGATAGTCCACTGCAGGGCAAACACGCCGGCAAAGATCATCAGATTGAAGGCCGACAAAGCACGTCCGGCCAGGGCCGCCGGAAAGGCCTGACCCAGCGCCGGCTGGCTGAGCGACACCACGCTGGCACAGACACACCACACAGCCCATGGCACCGGGCCGGCCTCTGGACCGAGCCAGACGATCACGGCCAGGCACAGCACGTTGGCCGGCCAGGCCACTGCGATCAAACGTTCGCCGGCCCAGCCCGCGCGGACCAGGCGTGGCATCAACAGGCCCCAGCTGAAAAACGCCGCCAGCATCGACAGATTGACCAGGAACAAACCCTGCGCGGCACCCACGGCACTGCGGCCGGCGACCTGGGTCAGCCAAGGCCCGATCCACAGTGACTGCATCGCCACCATGCCGCCGTAGACAAAAAAGCCCATGGGCGCCATGCGTTGGAACGCCGGATGCGCAAAGACCTGGCGGTAGCCGCCCGACGCGGCATGGGCCTGCCGATCGCCGGCTGGATCGGCCGGCACCAGCCCGCCAATCGCAGCGATGGCCAGCAGCAACAGCAGGGCTACCGCCACAAACAGCCCGCGCCAACCCATGACCGGCAACAGCCACTGCACCGGCAGTGTGGATGCCAGCATGCCGAGCGAGCCCGTCATCAACATCCAGGCGTTGGCACGCAATTGGGTTGCCACGCTGTAGTGCCGCCGAAAGCAGGTCAACGGCGCCATCAGACAGGCCGCAACGCCGGCACCGGTCAGGAATCGCGCCACCAACAACTGCGGCAAGCTGCCCGAGGCGGCAAACGCCAGGCAGCCAACCACCGCCATGCTGAGGCACGCCATCAGCACCCGCTTGGCGCCCCAGCGGTCCAGCGCACTGCCCAGCGGTAACTGCAGCAGCGCAAAGCCCAGAAAGTAAGCCCCGGCGAGCAAGCCCAATTGGCCGGACGCCAGGCCCAGTTCGGCACTGAACACGGGCGCCAGCGTTGCCGTGACGGCCCGCACCAGCGCCGAGAAAAAATAAGCAAACGCAAAGGCCCCGAACAAGAGCACCGCGCGTGGCCGGCTCAGCAACACACTGTCGTCTGCCAGCGGGCTCACCGGGGCAGCTCGATCGAGTCGAAAAAAGTCTTGGCCAGCGTGTCATCGGCCACCGGACCAACCAGTGTGGCCTGAAACACCCGCATGCCCTGGGCGAACACCAGCACCTGCTCGCGCACCGGCTGGCCATCGGGCAGCCTGCCCTGCACCCGCCACCAGCGCGCCGCCGGCTGGGGCGTCATGCCGGGCACCAGCGCGACGCGTTCGGCTTCGACCACACCCTGCACATTGGCCTGCGCCGCCGCCGCCAGGGCTTTCAGCGCCGGGCCGACTCGCGCCGGGTCGGCGACGTCGGCCGACGCGATGGCAAACCGGTGCTCATCGGCAGTGCAACTCAGCAGCCCCAACTCGACCGCCGGACCGGCCAAGGGCACCGACCGTGCCTGCAGCGTCGGTCGGCAGGGCCACGATGCCACCAGGCCCCAGCCCTCGGGCCGCACCTGCCGCCAGTCCAGCGTGGGCGAGCAGGCGACCAGCATGCACAACAACAACCCGGACAGCCCGGCGCCCGTCCACTTGCCTGCCCAATAGCGCCTCAAGCAGGGGCCGCGTTGGCTGGCGCCGTGCGCCAGATCAACCACCAAACACCTTGCGCAGAATCTCGCTGCCGGTGCCGATCGGGTCGCGGCGGATCTTGCGCTCCTCCTCGCCGATCATCAGGTAAAGCCCGTCCAGTGCCTTGGCGGTGACATAGCGCTGGATATTGGCCTGATCGCCCTTGAGCAGACCCAGCTTGGCAGCCGGACCGGCCACCGCATTGAACTTGTCGGCCAGGGCCACCTTCTCGGTCTCGCGGGTGACGATCGGCAGGAACTGCTCGGTCAGCGGCGCACGGGTCTTGCGCGCAAAAAATTCAGTCACGGACTGGTCGCCACCACGCACGATGGTGATGGCATCGGTCACCGAGATCGCCTTGGCGGTGCTCACCAGCATCGTGCGGGCCTGCGGCATCGCCGCCTCGGCCGCCCGGTTCATGGCGGTAACCAGCTCATCGACACGCTTTTGCTGGCCGGTGGCCTTGAGCATTTTGGCAGCGTCCTCCAGCACACCGGGCAACGGGATGCGCACCTTGGGGTTGCCCAGAAACCCATCGGTGCGGCCCAAGGTGCCGATGGCCGCGGTGGCACCACGTTCCATGGCGCCGCGAATGCCCGATGCCGCATCGGATTCGGTCAGCCCCGCGGCCCAAGCCGGGCCGATGACCCCGCCGCCCGCCGCCCAGCCGCCGGCCAAAACCAGCCCGGTCGTAAACTGCCTTTTGCGCATTGAGGTCTCCACCATGTCATTGTCCCGCCGCCATCTTGCCATCGCCGCGACCAGCCTGACCGCTGCGGCTGGCGCAGCATGGTTGCTGTGGGACAGTGGCGAGACAAGCAGCCCCAGGCCAGCACCGCAGATCGGCTACGTCGTGCTCGACGGCCAGGCGCGTCACACCCGGCAACTGCTGGGCCACGTGGTGCTGGTCAACTTCTGGGCCACCAGTTGCAGCAGCTGCGTGCACGAGATGCCCGAATTGGTGGCAACCTACCAACAGTACCGCGCCCAGGGGTTCCAGACGCTGGCGGTGGCGATGGACTACGACCCACCCGCTGCGGTGGCGGACTTTGCCGAAAGCAGGCGGCTGCCGTTTCCGGTGGTGATCGACAACACCGGCGCGATCGCCCGCAGCTTTGGCCCGGTGACGCTGACACCCACCACCTTTCTGATCAACAAGCACGGGCTGATCGTCAAGCGTTACCTCGGCCCGCCGGATTTTGTCGCGCTGCGGTTGCTGATCGAGCAGTTGCTGGTCGAGGCCTGATCCGGGCCGGCTGCGCCCAGTGGCCGACCCGGCGCCCCACCGCGCAGCGCACCAAAAATACATCCGCCCGGCGCGGGGCGCATGGCACGCCGAGGGCTGCTGGCCGAGTTGAAAGCTCGCACGAGGGTGGCCGGCGTTGGGCACGTCGGACCACAGGACCCCCGGCGCGGCGTTGTCGAACCCGGCTAGACAGCCACAGCCGCAGCGCGCGCGGCGCCTACAGCGCCACGCCCGCGCCCGCCGCCTGCTGGTCCGCGTGGTAGCTGCTGCGCACCATCGCGCCCACCGCGGCATGGCTGAAACCCATCCGCTTGGCCTCGGCCTCGAACATCTTGAAGGTGTCCGGATGCACATAGCGGCGCACCGGCAGGTGGTGACCGCTGGGTGCGAGGTACTGACCGATGGTGAGCATGTCGATCTGGTGCGCCCGCATGTCACGCATCACTGCCAGGATCTCGTCATCCGTCTCGCCCAGGCCGACCATCAAGCCGCTCTTGGTCGGCACAGCAGGGTGCAGCGCCTTGAACTTCTTGAGCAGGTTCAGGCTGAAGGCGTAGTCGCTGCCGGGCCGTGCCTCCTTGTACAGGCGCGGCGCGGTCTCCAGGTTGTGGTTCATCACGTCGGGCGGCGCGGCCTTGAGGATCTCCAAC
>JANMXG010000351.1:0-13592 GCA_031394235.1 Betaproteobacteria bacterium | reverse complement strand
AACGTTTCGGGCGGCCAAGGGCGTTGGGTGACCGGATCCCGTAAGTAAAGGAGGAGATGTCGGCCAGTTGGCCGGCATCGGAGGACATGGAGGGAGCCGGTTGCCCGACGGCCTTGGCCGTCTCGCGCAGCACGTCGAACGACCGCATCCCCACCAGGGGAAAGACAGCTCAGAGCCGAAAACTGCCCACCAAATTCCGGCGGCGCGAATCGCGCGGGGTCGCGTTCAAGGCCGGTCAGGCGCCGGCCATGGCAATCAGCCCAGCCTGGCGCGGTGCCGGGCGATCTGGGCCAACACCTGCGCGGGCGCCGTGCCGCCGCGCACATTGCGGGCCGCCATCGATCCCTGAAGTGTCAGCACACCCGGCGCGTCGTCGCCGACCAGCGGGTGCAGCGCCTTCAATGCGGTCAATGGCAGATCGGCCAGGTCCACACCCTGCTGCAGGCCCAGTTTGACGGCGTGGGCCACCACCTCGTGCGCGTCGCGAAAGGGCAGGCCCTTCTTGACCAGGTAGTCGGCCAGATCGGTGGCAGTGGCGTAGCCGCGGCGGGCTGCCGCCTCCATCGCCTGGGGCTTGACGATGATGCCGGCCACCATCTCGGCCAGGATGCGCAAGGTACCAGCGAGGGTGTCGACCGTGTCGAACAGCGGCTCCTTGTCCTCCTGGTTGTCCTTGTTGTAGGCCAGTGGCTGGCCCTTCATCAGCGTGATCAGGCCCATCAGGTGGCCGATGACGCGGCCGCTCTTGCCACGCGCCAGTTCGGCCACGTCGGGGTTGCGCTTCTGCGGCATGATCGATGAGCCGGTGCAGTAGCGGTCGGCCAGGTCGATGAAGCCGAAGTTCTGGCTCATCCACAGCACCAGTTCTTCGGCCATGCGCGACACATGCACCATCGTGATCGAGGCAAAGGCCAGGAACTCCAGCGCGAAGTCGCGGTCGCTCACGGCGTCCAGGCTGTTCTCGCAAACACCGTCGAAGCCCAGCGCCGCCGCCACCGATTCGCGGTCCAGCGGGTAGCTGGTGCCAGCCAGCGCCGCTGCACCCAACGGCAGACGGTTGGTGCGGCGGCGCACGTCGGCGAGGCGCTCGGCGTCGCGGGCAAACATCTCCACATAAGCCAGCAGGTGGTGCGCAAAACTCACCGGCTGGGCCACCTGCAGATGGGTGAAGCCGGGCATCACGGTGTCGGTGTGCTGGGCGGCCACGCCCACGAGTGCGCGCTGCAGGTCGGTCAGCAGCACGGCCAGCGCATCGATCTCGCCGCGCAGCCACAGCCGCACATCGGTAGCAACCTGGTCGTTGCGCGAACGGCCGGTGTGCAGGCGCTTGCCGGCGTCGCCCACCAGTTGCGTCAGGCGCGCCTCGATGTTGAGGTGAACGTCTTCCAGCTCCAGTTTCCACTCGAAGCGCCCGGCCTCGATGTCCTGGCCGATCTGACCCAGGCCACGCTGGATATCAGCCAGGTCTTGCGCGCCGATGATGCCCTGCCTGGCCAGCATGGCCGCGTGCGCCAGGCTGCCGGCGATATCGGCCTGCCACAACCGCTGGTCGAACGAGACGCTGGCGGTGTAGCGTTTGACCAGCTCGCTCATCGGTTCAGAAAACAGCGCGGACCAGGCTTGAGCCTTGTTGGCGAGGGGGTTGTCGTGGGGCGTGCCGGACATGGCGTGGTGTGCTTTGCGTAAGGGGGCGGGCCGCGGCTGCAGCAGGCTGACGCCGTATTATCCTGCTGCCTATTTCGCCGCAGATTTGCTGCCCCCACCGACGGCACCCATGGCCTCGACCGACGACTCCGCTGCAGCCCGACCCGCCGCCAAGGACAAGCCGCCGGCCGTGTCGCCCGACGATGCCGACTCTCGACCCACCAGCCTGTGGCCGGAGACCTCCCGCCTGCGCGGCGCGGGCGCCAACGCCTTGTTCGAGGCCAGCCGTTTCGACCCGCTGCATGAGCAGAAAGCGGCTGAGCGGCGCCAGCTGGCGTCGCAGTTTGATGTGTGCCGCCCGGCGCTGGTGCTGCGGGTGTTGCTGCTGCTGCAGCTCATCGTGGCGCTGGTGGCCTTGCCGCTGGCGCAGGGCCTGCTGGACGCGGCAGCCCGCGCTGCGCTGCTGGCCTTTGCCACCCTGACCGGTGGCCTGCTGTGGTTGCCGGCCGTCTGCGCGCTGCGGCCCTGGCTGTCGCGGCGCGGGCGCGGGATGCGGTCGGCCAGCCTTGCGGGGTTGGGGGCGGCGTCGGCTGCCGGGGCCTGGGCGGCGCTGGCCGGGCTGGGTTTGGCGCCATTGCAGGCCGGCTGGGGCAGTGCGGCCTGTGGCGCGGCGCTGGCGTTGGGCATATGGCACTGGTTGGGGCTGCGCGCGGCCGCTGCCCAGCCGGTCGAGGCCAGTGCCCGGCTGGCCGAGCTGCAATCGCGGATCCGGCCTCACTTTCTGTTCAATGCACTCAACACCGCGCTGGCGCTGGTGCAGGTTGACCCGAGGCAGGCCGAGGCGGTACTGGAGGACCTGGCGCAGTTGTTTCGCGTGGCGCTGGCCGACACCCGCGCCGCCGTGACGCTGGACGACGAGATCGACCTGGCGCAGCGCTACCTGGCGATCGAGCAGCTGCGATTCGGCCAGCGGCTGCAGGTCGAGTGGGACCTGGACCCGGCCGCGGCCGGTGCGCCGCTGCCGCCACTGGTGTTGCAGCCGCTGGTTGAAAACGCGGTGCGCCACGGCATCGAGCCCGCGCTGAACGGCGGCCGTATCGTCGTGCGCACCCGCGCAGTCCGCGGCATGGCCGAGGTGCTGGTCAGCAACACCTTGCCCGAGGAGCCAGGCCGGCCCGGCAGCGGCATTGCGCTGGCCAATGTGGCTGAACGGTTGCGCCTGCTGCACGACGTGGCCGCGTCGCTGGCGACCGGTGTCGAGGGCGACCAGTTCCAGGTCCGCATCGTGGTGCCGCTGTGAGCAGCGCGGCCGACATGCCCGGCGGCGACGCCGACAACGGTCATGCCGGCCTGCCACCCTTGCGGGTGCTGATCGTTGACGACGAGCCGCTGGCCCGTGTCCGGCTGCGCAGCCTGGTTGAAACCTGCCCCGAGCCGAGCGCGACCGTCGTGGCCGAGGCCGCCACCGTGGCGGATGCGCTGCGCCAGCTTGACAGCACACCCTGCGACCTCGTGTTGCTCGACATCGTGATGCCGGGCGGCAACGGCCTGAAACTGGCCGACGACATCCGGCACCGGCCCAGCGCGCCGTGGGTGGTGTTTGTCAGCGCGCACGGCGAGCACGCGCTGAAAGCGTTTGAGGTCGATGCGGCCGATTACCTGACCAAGCCGGTGCGGCGTGAGCGCCTGCAAGCCGCCTTGTTGCGGGTGGCGCAGCGGCGCGCGCTGGCCCCGCCCGCCTTGCATGCCGGCCCGGTGATCGTGGTCAGTGACCGCGGCCGTGTGCTGCGGGTGCCGGTGGCCGAGGTGCTGTACCTCAAGGCCGAGCAGAAATACGTCACCCTGTGCAGCAGCCGGGGCAACTGGCTGCTGGACGATACGCTGGCCGAGCTGGAACAGCGCCTGGGCGAAGGCTTCTTGCGGGTGCACCGCAACGCGGTGGTGGCGGTGGCGGCGGTGCGGGCGCTGGCGCGGCGCGGCGGCGCGGACGCTGTGGCAGCAGAGCCCGGCAGCGATGGCCAAGCCGCTGCTGAGGCCGACGAAGGCTGGCAGGTACAGCTGGCCAACGGCGACTGGCTGGCCGTGTCGCGCCGGCAGTTGCCGGCGGTGCGCGAGGTGCTGGCCCGAACGGCTGCATGAGCCCGCCGGTCTGCCGGGCGGTGGGTCCGCCGCGTTGTGCGGCTCAGCCGGTGTTGCGCAACCCCGCTGCCACGCCGTTGATCGACAGGTGGATGCCGCGCTGCAGCCGCTCGTTGGCGGGATCGCCTTCTTTGCGGCCGCGGTAACGCCGCATCAGCTCGACCTGCAGGTGGTTCAGCGGGTCCAGGTAGGGGAATCGGTGCTCGATCGATCGGGCCAGCGCCGGGTTGCTTTGCAGCCGCTCGGCCTCGCCGGTGATCAGCGACAGCGCCTGGTGGGTGCGGTCCCACTCGTCGCGGATGGCGGCAAAGATGCGCTTGGCCAGGCGCTTGTCCTCGACCAGCTCGACGTAGCGTGCGGCGATGCGCAAGTCACTTTTGGCCAGCACCATGTCCAGGTTGGACAACAAGGTGCGGAAAAACGGCCACTGCTTGTGCATCTTCTGCAGCAGCGCCAGCCGGGCAGGCCGGCCGTCCTCAGTGTCTAAAAAGTCCTCGATCGCCGAACCAAAACCACACCAGCCCGGCAACGCCACCCGGCACTGGCCCCAGCTGAAACCCCAGGGGATGGCGCGCAAGTCCTCGATTGCGCGGCTGGCCTTGCGCGACGCCGGGCGCGAGCCAATGTTCAGCTCGGCGATCTCGCGGATCGGCGTGGCGGCAAAAAAGTAGTCGGTAAATCCCGGGGTTTCGTAGACCAGCTTGCGGTAGGCGGCAAAGCTGGCGTCGCTGATGGCGGCTGCGGCGTCCAGAAACGCCTTGGGCGCGCCGGCTTTGCCACCGCCGGCCGTCTGGCCGTGCAGCAGCGTGGCCTCCAGCGTGGCGGCCACCAGGGTCTCCAGGTTGCGGCGGCCGATCTCGGGGTTGGCGTATTTGCTGCCGATCACCTCGCCCTGCTCGGTCAGGCGGATCTGGCCGTTCACCGTGCCCGGCGGCTGGGCCAGGATGGCCTGGTAGCTGGGGCCGCCGCCTCGCCCCACCGTGCCACCGCGGCCGTGGAACAAGCGCAGCGTGATGCCGGACCCGCCGTCTGCCGGCTGGCGCAGCGGACCAAACAAGCCCACCAGCGCCAGCTCGGCCCGGTACAGCTCCCAGTTGCTGGTAAAAAATCCGCCGTCCTTGTTGCTGTCGCTGTAGCCCAGCATGATGTCTTGCTCGCCGCCGCCGCGCTTGACCAGGTCGGTGATGCCGGGCAGGGCGTAGAACTCGCGCATGATGGGCTCCGCCTGGCGCAGGTCACCAATGGTCTCGAACAGCGGCACGACGATCAGCGCGCTCAGCCCGCCGTCGTCCAGTGTGCCGGTCATCAGGCCGCACTCTTTTTGCAGCAGCAGCAGCTCCAGCAGGTCGCTGACGGATTCGGTGTGGCTGATGATGCAGTGGCGCAAGGCCTCGCGGCCATAGCGGGTCAGCATTTCGCGGGCGGTCTCGAAGATCGCCAGCTCACCCTGCGCCAGCTCGCTGTAGGCAGCGCCGTGCACCCGCAGCGGCCGGGCATCGTTGAGCAGGCCCAGCAGCAGGCAGCGGCGCGCCGCCTCGTCCAGCGACGGGTAGTCCGGGTGCAGCCGGGCCACGCGCAGCAGCTCGGCCAGCACGGCTTCGTGTTTGTCCGAGCTTTGGCGCAAGTCCACCGTGGCCAGGTGAAAGCCGAACACCTGCACCGCCCGTATCAGCGGCGCCAGGCGCGGCGCCACCAGTGCCTGGGCGTGGTGGCTTTGCAAGCTGGCCTCGATCACTGCCAGATCGGCCAGGAACCCGGCCGGGTCGAGGTACGGGTCTTGCGGCGACACGGCGTGGCGCAGTGCGTCGGTGCCAGTCAGCGCATGCAGCGTGGCGGCCAGCTTGGCGTAGACGCCGACCAGCGCCCGGCGGTAGGGCTCGTCCTCGCGGTGTGGGTTGCGGTCGGGCGACGCACTGGCCAGCGCCTGCATTGCCGGGGTCACGCCGGCCAGCATCTGGCTGATCGACAGCTCGGCGCCCAGCGCATGCACCTCCGTCAGGTAAAAGCGCAGCGCCACCTCGCTTTGGCGGGCCAGCGCCATGCGCAAGGTGTCGGCGGTGACGTTGGGGTTGCCGTCGCGGTCGCCGCCAATCCACTGGCCCATGCGCAAGAAGCTGGGCACCGCAAAGCCGGTGAGGTGCTCTTCGATCTCGCGGTAGAGCCGCGGGATCTCGCGCAGGAAGGTGCTCTGGTAGTAGCTGAGTGCGTTTTCGATCTCGTCGGCCACGGTCAGCTTGGTGTAGCGCAGCATGCGGGTCTGCCACAGCTGGGTGATGCGGGCGCGCATCAGCGCCTCGTTGTCGCGCCGGCCGCGCTCGCCGTGCAGGTCGTCGCGCTCGCTCACCAGTTCGGCAATCGCGCGCTCGGCGTCCAGGATGCTCTTGCGCTGCACCTCGGTCGGGTGGGCGGTGAGCACCGGCGAGATGTAGGCATGGGCCAGCGTCTGCGCCACATCGGCGGCGCGGATGTCGGCCCGGTGCAGGCGCTCGAAGGTCAGCGCCAGCGAGCCCTCTTGCTGGTGGCCTTGCAGCTCATGGTGCTGGCGCCGCCGCACATGGTGGCGGTCTTCGGCAATGTTGGCCAGGTGCGAGAAGTAGCTGAATGCGCGGATCACGCTGACGGTCTGGTCGGCCGACAGGTTCTTCAGCAGCCGGTCCAGCACCCGGCCGGCCGAGGCGTCTTTTTTAAGCCGGTAGGCCACGGAGAGCTGGCGCACCCGCTCGATCAGCTCGAAGGCTTCCTTGCCTTCTTGCTCGCGAATCACGTCACCCAGGATCCGGCCCAGCAGCCGGATGTCTTCCATCAGCGGCTTGTTTTTGGCGGCAGCGTCACTGGCATCGGCCGCCTGGGTCCGGTTCGCCGGCTTGGCAGCGGCGCGGCGGGCCGGGCTGGTCGGGGCGCTGGCTGGGCTGGGGGCGTGTCGCATCAGGGTCTCCATTTTTGTAACCAAATTACCAATCGACCGACCGGCAAGCCATCGTAGCAGCCGTGTTGCTGCGCGCTGCAGGCGCCGGTTGGGTGGGCAGGGTCTAGCGATAATCGGGCCACGATGACGCACGACACCCCAAACGCTGGCGTTGACGCCACTGCGTCGACCACCCTGATTGCCACCCGCGAAAGCCGCCTCGCACTTTGGCAGGCCGAACACGTGCGTGATCTGCTGGTCCAGCGCTTCGGTCTGGCGGTCGGCCTGCTGGGCATGACCACCCGCGGCGACCAGATCCTGGACCGGTCGCTCAGCAAGGTGGGTGGCAAGGGGCTCTTTGTAAAAGAGCTGGAGGTGGCGCTGGAAGAAGGCCGTGCGCACCTGGCGGTGCACTCCCTCAAAGACGTGCCGATGGCGCTGCCTGACGGCTTTGTGCTGGCCACGGTGCTGCAGCGCGAGGACCCGCGTGATGCGCTGGTGTGCCCGCATTACGACTCGGTGGCCGCGCTGCCGCCCGGTGCGGTGGTCGGCACGTCCAGCCTGCGTCGGGTGGTGCAACTGATGAACCTGCGGCCCGACCTGCACATCGAACCGCTGCGCGGCAACCTCGACACCCGGCTGCGCAAGCTCGATGAAGGCGGTTTCGACGCCATCGTGTTGGCAGCGGCGGGGCTGAAGCGGCTGGGCCTGGCCGGGCGCATCCGGGCCACCTTCGACGAAGCCGCGATGATCCCGGCAGCCGGCCAAGGCGCCTTGGGCATCGAGGTGCGGACTGACGCCACCGTGCTGCGCGGCCAATTGGCCCAGCTCACCCACGCGCCCACCTGGCTGGCGGTGCACGCGGAGCGGGCTGTGTCGCGGGCTTTGGGCGGCAGCTGCAGCATGCCGCTGGCGGCGCATGCCGTCTGGCACGGCACGGCGTTGGTGATCAGCGCCGCGCTGGGCCATGCCGAGCAGCCCGATCGGCCGCTGCTGCGCACCCAGCTGCAGGCGCAGATCGATGCCTCGGGCGACGCGGCGTCCACGCTGGCGGCCACCGCATTGGGCGAGCGCGCCGCAGCGCAATTGCGGGCGCTGGGGGCCGACAGCTATTTGGCGGCAGCGCCAGTTTGACTGGCCCGTCGGCCTGCTTGACCACCGCCGCAACCCGTGCCAGCCGATCGCACACCGCATCCACGATGGGTCGGCTACAACCATGCCGGCTGATGCCCCCCAGCCGTTGACGGACCGGGCGGGCAGCATCACGACCCGCGCCGGCGAGGTGGTCGCGGGCGCTGACCGGCTGCCCACCGTGCTGGTCACCCGACCGCAGCCGCAGGCCGATGAATGGGTGGCCGCGCTGCAGGCGCTCGGCCTGCATGCACAGGCCTTGCCGCTGCTCGGCATCGCTGCGCCGGCTGATTTGGCCCCGGTACAGGCGGCCTGGCGTCACCTTGGCCAGCAGGGGGTGGTGATGTTTGTCAGCCCCAGCGCCGTTCAGCAGTTTTTTGCCGTGTGTCCGGTGGGTCTGGCCTGGCCACCCTGGCTTATTGCTGCCGGCTCCGGCCCCGGCACCCGGCAGGCCTTGTTGACGGCGGGCGTGCCGCCCGGGCTGGTGCTGACGCCGCCGGACAGCGCCGCCACGTTTGATTCCGAAGCCCTGTGGGCGGTGCTGCGGCCCCGGCTGGACTGGACCGGCCTGGACGTGCTGGTGGTGCGCGGCGAGGGCGGGCGCGACTGGCTGGCCGACACCTTGCGCCAGCACGGCGCACACGTGCACTTTGTCGAGGCTTACCGGCGCACCGCGCCGGTGCTCGATGCAGCAGCGCATTGCCTGCTGCAGCAGGCGCTGGCGCTGCCCGACGACTACTGCTGGCTGTTCAGCAGCAGCGAGGCGGTCGGCCACCTGCCCACGCTGGCGCCGGGTGCCGATTGGCGCCCAGCCGTGGCGCTGGCCAGCCACCCGCGCATTGCACAAACCGCAAAACGCCTGGGCTTTGGCCGGGTTCAGCAGGTTGCGCCGGCGCCTGGGGCGGTAGCGGCAGCGCTGCGCAGTGGCCTGTCCGCGCACTGACATCGCTGGCCCCGAACGGCCGTGCACCGCATTTCACCGCCTGCCCCGTCGATACAATCTTGTAGAACGTGACCGATCCCGCCCAAACCGCCGTTGCCGCTGCCGAAACCCGCGCGGCCCCCGATCTGGCGCCCAGCGCGGCCAGCAATGCACCGGCCGCGCCGCCAGCCGGCGCGGCGGCGCTGTCGGGTCCTATCGGCTGGATCGCGCTGGCCGTCGCCGGGGCGCTCAGCGTGGCTGCGATCACGCTGGCGCTGCTGGGTCAACAGCGCGTCAAGTCGCTCGAACAAGAACTGGTGCGGCGCCAGCAAGACAGCCAGGGCCAGGCCATTGAAGCCCGCGCACTCGCCAAGCAGGCGCAGGACGCCGCGCGCGCTGCCGAGTCCAAGGTCGGCATGCTCGAAGCCCGCGTCGCCGAGACCGCTTTGCAGCGCAGCCAACTTGAAGACCTGATCGGCCAGCTGTCGCGCTCGCGGGACGAAAACGTGCTGGCCGACGTCGATGCAGCCGTGCGCGTGGCGGTGCAGCAAAGCGCCATCACCGGCAGTGCCGAGCCGCTGGCGTCGGCGCTGCGCCAGGCCGAGGAGCGGCTGGCCCGCATGAACCAGCCTCGTGTCGAGCGGGTGCGCCGGGCTTTGGCGCGCGACCTCGACCGGGTGCGCGCGGTGGCCATCACCGACATTGCCAGCCTGACCATCAAGCTCGACGAAGCCGTGCGCACCGTCGACGATCTGCCGCTGTTGGCGCAGCCCGAGCGGCGCAGCGCGGCGGCGGCGCCGGCCGCTGCCGCGTCAGGCAGCGCGGCATCCGCCGCCAAGGACCCAAGCTGGTGGCCGTGGCTGCAGGACCAGTGGACCGTGGTCGCCGTCCGGGTCTGGAGCGAGGTCAAAGGCCTGATTCGCGTCACCCAGATTGACCACCCCGAGGCCATGCTGATGGCGCCTGAGCAAGCCTGGTTCCTGCGCGAAAACCTCAAGCTGCGCCTGCTCAATGCGCGGTTGGCGCTGTTGTCGCGCCAGTTCGACACCGTACAGGCCGATCTGCGCGACGCACAGACAAGCCTGGACCGCTATTTCGACCGTGCATCGCGCAAGGTGGCGATCACTGCCGATCTGGTGCGGCAGGTGGCCACCCAGGCCCGCCAGATGAGCTTGCCCCGGCCCGACGAGACACTGGCGGCGCTGGCCGCCACACAGGCTGGCCGCTGACCATGGCGCCAACGCATTGGCCCGTCGGCCCGGTTGACGGCTTGCATGCCCAGGCCAGCGGCGCGACCCTACCTGGCCTGCACTGAGCATGCGCGCCGTCATCTGGTTGGTGCTGCTGTTCGTGGTGGCGGTGGTGGCCGCTCTCACGCTGGGTGACAACGACGGCCTGGCCTCTTTTTACTGGGCGGGTTGGCGCCTGGACCTGTCGCTCAACTTCTTTTTGCTCGTCGCCTTGGCCACGGGATTTGCCGTGGCCACTGCGGTACAGGCAGTGGGTGCGCTGATCGGCTTGCCTGCCCGGGCGCGTGAATGGCGGTCGCTGCGGCTGGAGCGCGCCGCCCATGCCGCCTTGCGCGAGGCCCAGGCCGAGTATTTCGGCGCCCGTTACACCCGCGCGCACAAGGCGGCACAGCGGGCCATCGGCCTGCGGCGCGACGTGCCTGCACTGGCCAATGACCACGAGTTCCAGATGCTGGCGCAGCTGCTGGCCGCAGGCAGCCTGCACCGCCTACAGGACCGGCCGCGGCGTGACGACCTGCTGCAACAGGCCTTGGGTGCCGGCCGACGTGGCAGCAGCGCGGCAGTGGATGACGGCGCCCGCCTGCTGGCCGCCGAGTGGGCGCTGGACGACCGCGACGGCCCGCGCGCCGAAGAACTGCTGAGCGAACTGCAGCCCGGCGTGGCCCGCCGTACCCAGGCCTTGCGGCTCAAGCTGCAGGCCGCGCGCCTGGCGCGCCGGCCCCTGGACGCGCTGCACACCGCGCACCTGCTGGCCAACCACCAGGCCTTCTCACGGGTTGCCGCGCAGGCGCTGCTGCGCTCGCTGGCGATCGAGGCCCTCGACGCCCCGCACGACGCCGACCAGCTCAGGCGCACCTGGCTGCGGCCACTGTGGGACCGGCTGGAGGCGCTGGGCGCTGATGGCCGCGCTGAAGTGGCGCTGGCACTGGCAGATGTGGCTGCTGGCGTTGGCGCCGACTGGTTGCCGCGCATTGAAGCGGCCCAGCGTGCTTTCCCCACCGAGGCCGCTATACAGGCTGCGGTGGGAGCGGTACTGGTCGAGCGTCAACTCTGGGGCAAGGCACGGCGACCTCTGGAACAGGCCGCCGGCGACCCGACACTGGCCGCCGGAGCAAGGCGCCAGGCCTGGCGGGCGCTGGCCAGGCTGGCCGTTGAGCAAGGCGACGACGAGCGCGCCAACACCTGCCACCGCGCAGCCGCAGCGATCGACTGACCGGCGGGCGCTGCCAGCGCGAAATTTTGACCCGGCCCGGCCAGCATAAAAACCCGGTGTATACTGCGAGGCTTGGCGGCTGTAGCTCAGCTGGATAGAGTACTTGGCTACGAACCAAGGGGTCGTGGGTTCGATTCCTGCCAGCCGCACCATATGAATCAACGGGTTAGTTCCACAAGAGCTAGCCCGTTTGGCTTTTATGGCCTCGTTTTTCGGATTTCTGGCAATTTTCTGGCAACTCGGTTCGCGGTAGAGGCATACGACAGCGGTGCGTTTGCCCAGTGCGCCTCGTTGGGCGCGGTCATAACCTGTGTATCGAGCGGTGCAAGCGCCAAGTCACCTGCGTGTCTGGCGCCGCAGCAACACTTCCTCAGGCTTCGCATGAGTGCCTTGTCTGGTCGGTGTCGGCTGTACCCAAGTTCCAAGTACCGGTGACGGCCAATTGCGGGCGCCTACGACCGGCCGGTATAGGGCGCTCTGACCCCAGCGCGTCGCTGATGTTGGCCTTGGAGGCCGTGTTCGCTGCGATACTGACTCGCGCCCTGTATCGCTAGGTCAAGGACCGGCGCGTCTGGGCGGCGATGTTGCCGCTGATGGTCGGCGGCATGCTGCTGGTGGAGGGGTGCCGCTGGTGTGCTGCAGGCCCAAAGCCAGCCCCACCGGTGCGGTCGCCGAGCAGGCGGAACAGGTCCGCAGACTCAGACACCGAACTGTCGGAGGCTTGGGTTGTCATCGTTTTGCAATATTGAACAGGTGTTCACATGTCAGCATTGAGATAGGTCTCGGATGTGAAGACCCATCGGCGACGAAACGCCAGGGAGGAACAGATTGCGCATGGGGAACTGGATGGGGTTGGCTGCGCTCGCGGCCATAGGGGCGGCACAGGCGCAGGACGTCGAGGACTGGAATTCCAAGCTCCAGTCGACCTACGTCTGGCAGGCCAAGCCGGCCATCCGCTCGCCCTATGAAGGCGCGCACAGCCTGCAGGGCGCCCGCGAGAAGAGCTACTCGTTCACGGCTACAGCCGCCTTTGGTGTCCGCCTTGGCCGGAATACCGAGCTGTACTTCGACCCCGAAGTCGCCCAGGGCGTGCCTCTGTCAGGCCTGGTCGGACTGGCCGGCTTCACGAACGGTGAGATGGCCCGTACATCGGGTGCGAACCCGACCGTGTACCAAGCCCGCCTGTTCGCCCGTCACGTCATTGGTCTGTCCGACGAGACCGAAGACATTGCCCCGGCGATGAATCAACTCGGCAGCAAGTACGCGACGCGACGCATCACCCTGACGGCAGGCAACCTGTCGGTGCTCGACATCTTCGACGCCAACCAGTTCAACCACGATCCGCGTTCTCAGTTCCTGAACTGGACCGTGATGACGCACGGCGCCTACGACTTCGCGGCCGACGCACGCGGCTACACCTGGGGTGCTGCGGCCGAGTACCAGGGCGACGGCTGGGCCTTGCGCGCCGGTCGGTTTGTCCAGCCCAAGGAGCCGAACCAGCTGGCGCTGGATTCGCGCATTGGCCGCCACTACGGCGACCAACTTGAGGTCGAGCGTCGCTACGAGATCGACAAGGACATGCCGGGCTTTGCCCGCGTGCTGGCCTATCGCAACCGCGCCATCATGGCCCGCTACGACGACGCACTCGCGCTGGCTGCGGCAACAAGGTCGACACCTGCTCTCGATGCGGTGCGCACCTCGGAGCAAAGCAAGGTTGGCGTCGGCGTGAACCTGGAGCAGACCTTCTCGCCCAACGTCGGCGGCTTCCTGCGTGCGATGTGGGCCGACGGCAAGACCGAGACGTATGCCTTCACGGAAGCGGATCGCTCGTTTTCGTTCGGCGCATCGGCCAAGGGCACCTCATGGGGCCGGCCTTCTGACACCCTCGGCGTGGCCCTTGCCAGCAACATGCTGTCAACGCCACACCGCCGCGTGCTGGCGGGCGGCGGGCTGACCTTCTTCCTCGGCGATGGCAAACTGAACTACGCCACGGAGCAGATCTTCGAGACCTACTATGCCCTGTCGCCCGCGAAGGGCCTGACGGTGTCGTTCGACTACCAGCGCATCAAGAACCCCGGCTACAACGCGGACCGGGGGCCGGCCTCGTTCTTCGGTGTGCGGCTGCACGCCGAGAACTGATCGGTCGGCGGACAGCCCAACAATAAGAATCTCGTCCTCATGAAGAGCGGCATCGCACCTCAACTGTCCATCACCCAGGAACCGCGCGTTTTCGGCTGAGTGGACACTGCGGCGATGCTTGCCTTGCTGGCCTGCTCTGGGGCGCGCTGTATTTGGGCAAGGGCAGGAGTTCAAATTGCTCCTGGTTTGCATCCTGGCTCTGTTTGCCAGGGCCGCGGGCATCAAAGCGCGCGCCTCGCACCTGCCCGC